>DATARK010000101.1:0-23159 GCA_036264175.1 Solirubrobacteraceae bacterium | reverse complement strand
GTTCGGCGACGTCGATTTGGCTATCGAGGCCGTCCCCGAGCGGATGGAGATCAAGCAGGCGGTGTTCGCAGAGCTCGACGCCAGCACGCCGGGCCACGCGGTGCTCGCCTCGAACACCTCCTCGCTGTCGATCACCGAGATCGCCGAAGCGACGCTGCGCCCGGACAAGGTCGTCGGCTTTCACTACTTCTACCCGGCGTCGATCATGCCGCTGATCGAGATCGTCGAGGGCGAAGAGACCTCCGCCGAGACGGTCAGCGCAGCGGTCACTTTCGCGCAGGCGATCCGCAAGCAGCCGATCACGTGCGCCGAGGTGCCCGGCTTCGTCGTCAACCGCATTCTCAACTCATCCAGCGCCGAGGTCTGGCGCGAGCAGGAGGAGAAGGGTCTTTCGATCAAGAAGATCGACGAAGGCCTCGGCTCCGCAGGCATCCTACCGCTCGGCCCCTACACGCTGATCAACCTGCTCGGGCTGGACACCGTGCTGCACGTCGCCGAACACCTGATCGAGTCCTACGGCGAGGAACGCTTCTACGTGCCCAAGGGCATGCAGAAGCTGGTCGCCAACGGCAAACTCGGCGCGAAGACCGGCGGCGACGGCTTCTATGACCCGCAGGGCAACCCCAACCTGCCCGGCGATGCCGATCCGGACATCGACGAGCTGGTCGAGCTGCTCTCGCTGAAGACCTTCCTGGAGTCCTGTCTGGTGCTCGAGGAGGGCGTGGCCAGCCACCGCGACATCGACTTCGGCATGATGGCCGGCGCCGGCCTGGACCCGCGCCGCGGGCTGTTGCCGCCGTTCATGCGCGCCGACTCCGAAGGGCTCGACTCGGTGCTCGAGCGCATGGAGAACGCCCAGGAGCGCTACGGCGAGCGCTTCACGCCGCCGACGATCCTGCGACGCCTGGTCGCGCAGGGGCGTCTCGGGCAGAAGACGGGCCAGGGCTTCTACGCCTACCCGCAGCCCGACGCCGAGCAGCCGGCCGGGGTGATCAAGCTGGAGACACGCGACGACGGCGTGGCGATCGCTTGGTTGGCCAACGGGCAGATGAACTCGATCTCGCCGCAGGTCGCCGGCGATCTGGAGAAGGTCTGGTCGAAGATCAAGGACTCCGGCGTGCGCGCCCTGGTGATCGCTTCGTCCAACCCGTTTTTGTACTCCGCGGGCGCCGACATCAAGGCGTTCACCACGATGGACGCGGCCGCGGGCGAGACGCTCATCCACGAGACGCACGCGCTATTCAAAGAGCTCGGCTCGGGCAAGATCGCGACGATCGCCGCCGTCAACGGGCTGGCCTTCGGCGGCGGCTGCGAGCTGGCGATGGCCTGCGACGTGCGCATCGCCGCACGCTCGGCGCTGTTCGGCCAGCCGGAGATCAAGCTGGGCATCATTCCCGGCTTCGGCGGCACGCAGCGGCTGCCGCGTTTGGTCGGCTCCAACAAGGCGCTGGAGATGAACCTCGTCGGCGATCCGGTGCTGGCCGACGAAGCGTTCGAGTTCGGGCTGGTCAACCGCGTCGTCGAGGATCACGAACTGCTCGACACGGCGCTGTCGTGGGCGCGCAAGCTCGCGCAGGCCGCGCCACTGGCGCTGGAGCAGATCAAGAGCGTGTCCGCCGCCGGCGACCTCGACAAGGGCATCGAGGACGAGAAGCGCGCCTTCGCGCAGGCCTTCGCCAGCGAGGACGCCAAGGAGGGCATCGCCGCCTTCCTCGGCAAACGCGCCGCGCACTTCCATGGGCGATGAGCGGTGTGGGCTTCGGTGTCGCGGTGAGCGCTGCGTATAACCATGGTTATACGCAGCCGGCGGAGCGGCACACGATGCCCGCCGTCTCGCCAGTTTCGGCGCCCGTGCGGCGGCTGGCCGAGCTGGTGCGCGGGGCGCGCTCGGTCATCGCGCTGACCGGCGCGGGAATCTCGGTGCCCTCGGGCATACCCGACTTCCGCACGCCGCGCACCGGCCTGTGGGCCAAGGTCGACCCGATGGAGGTCGCGCACATCGACGCCTTTCGCTCAGACCCCGTGCGCTTCTGGAGCTTCTACGGCGAACGCTTTGCCACGCTCGGCGACAAGCGCCCCAACGGCGCGCACGACGCGCTCGTCGAGCTCGAACGCCGTGGCCTGCTCGACGGCGTGATCACGCAGAACATCGACACGCTGCACAGCAAGGCCGGCGCGCGCGAGCTCGTGGAGGTCCACGGCAGCATCGCGAGCTGCTCGTGTCCGGACTGCGGCACCAGCGTGTCGCTGGAGCAGACGCGCAGGCGGCTCGCCGCCGACGAGCAGGGCGTGCCGCGCTGCGACGCGTGCAGTGGACCGATCAAGCCCGACGTGGTGCTGTTCGGCGAGCTGTTGCCGGAGATGGCGCTGCTGCGAGCACGGGAGATGTGTCAACGCGCCGACCTGCTGCTGTGCATCGGCTCCTCGCTGGAAGTCCATCCGGTCGCAGCGCTGCCGCTGCTGACGCTCAGAGCCGGCGGATCGCTGGCGATCCTCACCCAGGGCGCGACGCCGCTGGACGACGTCGCAGACGTGCGCCTGGACGGCGACGTCGTGGCCGAGCTGCAGGGGCTGCTCGCCGAGCTCGACCGGCGCTAGCCGGGCAGCGTCGCGACCGACAGCAGGTACTCCGCGCGCACGCGCATGCTGCCGTCGTCGGCCTCGTTGTTGCTGACGTAGAGCTCGATCAGCTCGTCGCGCAGGGACTCCCACTTGCCCTGCGGCTCGAGCGCCGCTTTGGCCATGACCGTCGGCCCGAGCACGCGTTCGTTGTACTCGAACCACTTCTGTGGCGACTCGGCCTCGAAGATCACGTCGTTGCGCTCGAAGCTCAGCTCGGCGCCGCTGTCGGCGAACAGCTCGCGCACGTGCTCCTCGCTGCCCCACATCACCGGCTGCTTGAGCTCAGGCGGGGGCGGCGGCATGTAGGAACCGACCGTCTTGAACATGCGGCCGTTCAGGCCCTCCGGCGTCCATGCCGCGACGACGATCCGCGCACCGGGCCTTGCGACCCTGACGAGCTGCGCCGCAGCGACGTCGTGGCGCGGAGCGAACATCACGCCAAAGCACGACGTGACGCGATCGAACGATTGATCATCAAAAGGAAGCTCCTCGGCGTCGCCCTCCACGAACTCGATCTGCAGCCCCGCCTCGGCGGCGCGCTCACGCGCGACCTCCAGCAGCTTCGGCGTGAGATCGAGGCCGGTCACCTGCGCACCGGCCTGGGCGGCGGGGATCGCCACGTTGCCGCTGCCGGTCGCCACGTCAAGCAGGCTCACACCGGCCTGCGCCTGCGCGCGCTCGGCGACGAGCTCGCCTACCGATGCAATCGTGCGCGCCAGGTCGGCGTAGTCGCCGGCCGTCCACATCATCTTCTGCCCCTGCTTGATGCCGCTCACGTCGATGCTCATCGCAGCTGCCTCCTCATCGGTTGACTGCAGTGCGCTCGTCCTTGAGCAGGTCGTGCTCGGGCTCGATCCGCCAGCGCGCGGCCACCGCCGCGAGCCGCTCGTCGAGCTGCCAGCGGTCGGCGACCGGCTCGTCGCTGTAGTCCGGGCTTGCCCCCTTCAAGGTCATCGAGCCGGTGTTGTCGCCCATCTCGCGAAGCTCGCGCACCTCTTCGTCGCTCAGCGGCGAGCGCGCCGCGACTGCCGCCAGCTCCGCGCGCTTGCTCTCGATCGGGCGCGCCTGCGCTCCGCTCTCCTGGATCAGCGTCGGCGCGACGCAGCGCACCGACGCGTGCGCCAGGTTCCACGCGCACGCGAGCTGCAGCATCGTCAGACCATGGCGCTCGGCATACGGGCGCATGCGCGCGAGCTTCTCGCGGCCCTGCTGCACCCACCCGTCGGGCCGGAACTTGCGGTGGTCGTACTCGGCGAAGGCGTGACCTGCCAGCACGTCGTCGTGAAACAGACCGCCATAGTCGACCACGCGTGTGATCAGGCTCACGTCGTTGGCCTCGGCCGCGCCGAGCACCAGCTCGCCGGGCCACGGCTCGAGTGGGTTGAGGATGATCATCGCCCAGTCGATCAGCTCGCCGAAGCGCTCCAGGCAGTCGATCAGGTCCAGCGTGAAGCCGTTTGCGGGCCCCGGCGCCACGCCGAGCAGGCGCGTCAGGCCCGCCTCGCGCACCGCCTGCATTCCCTCCCAAACGGCCGGGTCGGTGTAGCCGGTGCGGTCGGGGTTGTGCAGCAGCAGCAGGTCGAAGCCGTCCACGCCGCAGCGCTGCAGGCTGCGCTCGGTGGCCATGCGGATGTAGTCGCCGTAGTCGGCCTTTGCGCGCAGGCGGCTGTCGGTGAAACGGGGAAAGCCTTTGGCGCCCTCGCGCTCGCCCGCGTAGAAGTCGTGGCCGATCGCGCCGACGAGGCAGTAGTCCTCGCGCGCGACGCCGGCCAGTGCGCGCCCGAGCATCGCGTCGGCCTCGCCGGCGCCGTAGGCGTCGGCCGTGATCACTGTGTCGATGCCTTCGCTGGGGCGCAGCAGCGCGAGCAGGCGAGCATCGTCCAGCGGCTCGCCGAAGTGCATGAAGCGCCCGCCGCTCCACGTGCCGATCGCTGTCGTCGTCGGGTCCACGCTCACTTCACCCTAAACCCCGTGGCAGTACGCGCACGCAGCGTCGCTTCGAGGCGTCCGAGCGCGTGGCGCAGCACCTCCTCATCGAGCTGCTGCGCCGTCGCGTCGCCAGCGTCGGGCGAACTCACCGCCGCGAACGCTGCGCGCGCCTGCGCGTCAACGCCCTCGCGCAGCTTGGCCAGCTCGGCGATGCGAATCGCCAGGTCCTCGCGCTGCTCGCCGGGCAGCTCGGCCAGCGCCGCCGCGTATGCGCTCTGCAGCTCGATCGCCGCGTGCGCCGGGCGGCCGTTGTCGAGGTCGGCGCGCGCGCGCAGCACGAGCTCCTCGCACAGCAGCGTCTTGCCACGTCCGCCCAGCAGCTCGGCCATGCGCTCCAGCGGGCGCAGCGCCGCGGCGCGATCGCCGATGCGTTTGCGGCGCACCCCTGCCGGCCCGCGCCAGGGCAGCTCGCGCGCGGACAGCCACAGGCCGTCGGCGACCTGCTCGCCCTCGCCCCAGCCGGCGCGGATCACCAGCGCCTGCTCTGGCGAGACCTCGTTGACATGCGCATCGGCCGCGGCGATGCGGTGGAAGTGCAGCACGCGGTTGAGCAGTGCTGCCGCCGCTTCGATCTCGCGCTCGCCGTCGAGCTCGGAGAGCCACGCCTTGGCCTGGCGCTCGGCCGACACGGACACGGGATCGACGAGCGTCGCGCGCGCGACCGCGACGGGTGTCGGCTCGGGCTCGGGCTCGGCCACCACCCGCTTTCGCGATCGCGTGCGCGTCGCGGCGCTCAGCAACTGACCGCGACTCGGCGCTCGCCGCTGCGCGCCGAACGTGTTCAGCACGACCACGCGCTCGGGGTCGGCGTCCTCGTTCGCGCGCATCAGATAACGCCCGTCCGGCGGTCCCAGCTCCCAGGGAAACTCGAACTGCACGAACAGGAAAAAACGATCAGGCATGTCTGCACCGTATCCTTCTGCGACGGCGGCGACCAAGCAGCCGTCGCGGGCGATCGCGCCCGCCGAACCCGAGACCAGGAGCGCACGGATGTCCGATGCGAGCAATGTCGCCAAAAGCCTGCGCGACCGGTTGAGTGAGAACACGGAGGAGCGGTTGGGGAGAGCGCTTTCCGACCTCCTTGAAAACCCGCTGATAACAGGAGCTGTCGGACGGGCATTCGATGCCCGCGAGAAGGCTTCTCAAGCACAGGAGGTTGCAATGGGTGCACTGAACATCCCGTCGGCTGCCGACATCGAACGGCTGACCCGGCGGCTGCGATCCGTTTCACATCGACTGGAGGGCATCGAGGACGGCGTGCACAGGCTGGACCGTGCGCTGTCGCCGAGTGCCGTCGAGTCGCGACTGTCGGCGATCGAGGAGCAGCTCGGCAAGCTGACCAGCAGGCTACGCCCGAGCGCTCAGCCGGCGCGCGCCGCGGCGGCCGCCAAACCGACGCGCAGCAAATCGACCAAAGCGAAAGCCAAACCCACCAAAGCGAAAACGAAAGCCAAAGCGAAAACCAAAGCCAAAGTGAAAGCCAAACCGGCGAAAGCGAAAGCCGCCGCCAAAGCGAAAACCACGCGCGCGAAAGCGGCGGCCAAAAAAACGACGGCCAAAGCCAAAGCCGCCGGCAAAACGCGGGCCAAAGCAGCCAAAAAAACGGCCAAAAAAACCGTCCGCAAAGCCAAAGCCGCGGGCAAAGCTCAGTTGAAAGCGGCGGGCAAAGCCAAAGCCGCCGCCAGCCGCAGCAAAGCGGCGAGCAAAGCGGGCAAAGCAAAACGCGCGAAAGCCAAACCGGCGAGAAGCAAAGCCAAAGCGAGCAAACGCTGACCGACGCAGCAAGGCACGGCGGCGCCGGCGACGGATTGCTGGCGCGCCGCCGCGGCCGGCGGCGCTAGCTGCCGAGAGCGGCCAGCGCGACCGCGCCCATGCGCTCGCCGGCCGACTGCAGCGTGGTCGCATCGACGCGCGTGCGGCGACCGTCGGCGTCGAACGTGTCGGTGACGGTCAGCAGGCAGCCGACCGGAACACGCTCGACCGCGCCCAGCGCGCACAGCGTCGCCGCCTCCATCTCGATCGCCAGCGCATCGCCGGTGTGCTCGTGCGAGGCGCCGTGTTCGTAGAACAGGTCCACGCTCAGCACCGTGCCGCAGTGAGCCGCCGGCGCGCTGCGCTTGAGCGCCTCGGTCAGCGTCGCATCCGGGCTGACTCGCTCCTCGCCGGAGATCGCGCGCGACGCGCCGTCGGCGCAGATGCACTGCTCGACGATCACCAGGTCGGACAGCGCGAGCTCATCGCAAAGCGCGCCGCATGTGCCCACGCGGATCGCTCGGCGCGCGCCGAGCGCGATCAGCTCGGCGAACACGATCGCCGCGGACGGACCGCCCATGCCCGTCGCCTGGATCGTCAGCGCGTCGCTGTCGGTGGCCGTGCCGCTGTAGCCCCACAGCCCGCGGTTGTGGTTGAACATGCGCGGCTCTGCAAGCAGCGTCTGCGCGAGCGCCAGCGCGCGTCCGGGGTCGCCGGGCAGCAGCACGCGCTCGGCCAGCGGCGCGGTGGGGTGCAGGTGGATCGCCGCCGGCGGGACGGCCTGGCTGTCGGACATCGGCCGCGACTTTAGACTGCGCCCAATGGGAAAGCCCTTCGCGCCGCGCTCGAGTGGCTGAGCCCGCAGCGGACTCGGCGAGCGAGCCGCCCGAGCCGACGCTCGCGCAGGTAGCCGCTGCCTGCGGCGTCACCGCGGCGACGGTCAAACGCTGGATCGCCAAGGGGCTGGTGCCGGGCTTCGACGGGCACTGGACGCCGGCGGCGACCGCCTATGTGCGCGTGATCGCGCGCCTGCGCGCGCGCGGGCACACGCTCGAGCAGATCAAGCGCGCCAGCGACAACGGCCAGCTCGCGGTTGGTCCGATCGAGAACCTGCTGGGCGGCTCAGAGCCGCGCTACACGCTGCGCGAAGTCTCGCGCGAGACGGGTCTGGAGGAAGCGCTGATCGAGCGCATCCTCGCGGCGATGGGCCTGGGCACGGCCTCGGCGGCGCTGATGTCCGAGGAGGACATGCAGATGATGAAGTACGTCGCGACGATGCTCGAGGCGGGCCTGCCGTCGGTCGCCTTCCTGCAGCTCGCGCGCGTGTACGGGCAGTCGATCGCGCAGATCGCCGAAGCCGAGGTGCGCCTGATCCACCTGTACGTGCACGAGCCGCTGATGCGCGCGGGCATGCCCAACGTGGAGATCGCCGAGGAGATGGAGGGCCTGGCGCGCGAGCTGATCCCCTTCGTGGTGCCGCTGCTGCGCTACGTGCACGACCGCCTGCTCGGCGACTTCGTCGAGCAGGACGTGATCGGCCACATGGAGACCGATCTCGCCGAGAGCTCCTCCGAGGAGGGGCGCGTGCGCGTGGCGATCGTGTTCGCCGACCTCGCCGGCTACGCCCGCCTGACGGTCGAGCGCGGCGATGAGGAGGCGCTGGCGGCGGTCGAGCGATTCGTGGAAGCCGTCGAGCGCACGTTGCCGACGGACGCGCGCGTGATCAAGACGCTCGGCGACGAGGTGATGGTCGTCGGTCCCGACGCGGCCGGGCTCGCTCGCTGGGCGGTCGAGCTGCGTTCGGCGATCACGCCGGGCGACCCGCCGCCGCGCATCGGCATGCACTACGGCGACGCGCTGTATCGCGACGGCGACTACTACGGACGCGAGATCAACCAGGCCGCGCGCGTGGTGGCGCGCGCGGGCGGCGGTGAGGTGCTCGTGACACGGCCGGTCGTCGATGCGGTCGGCGGCGTGGACGGCGTCAAGTTCGAGCGCATCGGCGAGGTCGGCCTGAAGGGCTTCTCCGAGCTGACCGAGCTGTTCATCGCCTCCGAGCGCGCGGGCTAGGAGCGGCTGCGTGAGCGTCGAGCAGGTCCGCCAGGCGGTGCGCGCGGGAGGGCTGCTCGACGACGGACGGCCCGTCGTGGCGATGCTGTCGGGCGGGCGCGACTCGGTCTGCATGCTCGACGTCGCCGTCGCGCTCTGCGGCGAGGCTCGCGTGCGCGCGCTGCACGTCAACTACGGCCTGCGCGAGGCAGCAGACGCCGACGAGCAGCACTGCCGCGAGCTCTGCGACGAGCTCGGCGCAGTGCTGTCGGTGACGCGTGTCGAGGCGCCTGCGCCGGACGCGCACGGCAACCTGCAGGCGTGGGCTCGTGAGGTGCGCTACGACGCGGCGCTGGCGCTGGCCGAGCCCGACGGCGCGGCGATCGTCACGGGGCACACCGCGAGCGATCAGGTCGAGACGATCCTCTACCGCCTGGCGGCTTCGCCGGGGCGCCGCGCGCTGCTCGGCATGGCCGCGGGGGAAGGACGAGTGCTGCGACCGCTGCTGGGCGTGACGCGCGAGCAGACTGCCGGCTACTGTCGCGAGCGCGGCCTTCGCTGGCGCGAGGACGAGAGCAACCAGGACGAGCGTTTCGCGCGAGCGCGCGTGCGCAGCGGGTTGGTTCCGGCGCTGAGGGCGGTGCACCCTGCGGCAGAGTCCAACGTGCTGCGCACGGCGGCGCTGTTGCGCGAGGAGACCGAGCTGCTCAGTGCGCTCGTCGACGCCGAGCTCGGCGGGCAGGCGCAGATTGCGATCGCTCGCCTGCGCGAGCTGTCGCCGGCGCTCGCGCGCATGGTCGTCGTGCGCCTGGCCGAGGACGCCTGTGGCACGTTCGTGCCGCAGGCCGGTGAGCGCGTCGGCGAGCTGCTCGCGCTGGCCGAGCGCGGCGGGCGCGCCGAGCTGCACGTCGGCGGTCTGGTGGGTGCGGTGATCGAGGACGGATCGCTGCGCATGCGCCGTCTGCCGGCGCGCGACACGCGTGACCGGCGAGAGGCCGGACGAACGCCCGGGCGGGCGCCTGACCGGCCGCCGAGCGGCGACTAGACTTCGCTTGGTGGCGAGTCCCGTGCAAGCCCCCCAGGAGCCGGCGATCGGAGAGGTGCTCGTCAGCGCCGAGGATGTGCAGCGGCGTGTGGCCGAGCTCGGCGAGCAGATCTCGCGCGACTACGCCGGTCGCTCGCTGCTGCTGATCGGCGTGCTCAAGGGCGCTGTGTTCTTTCTGAGCGACCTGATGCGCTTCATCGACATTCCCGTCGAGGTCGACTTCATGGCGGTCGCGTCCTACGGCTCTGCGACCGACTCCTCCGGCGTGGTGCGCATCCTCAAGGACCTCGACGCGGCGATCGAAGATCGCGACGTTCTGATCGTCGAGGACATCGTCGACTCCGGCCTGACGCTGCAGTATCTGATGCGCAACCTCGGCTCGCGCAACCCGCGCACGCTGGAGGTCTGCGCACTGCTGACCAAGCCCGAGCGGCGCAAGGTCGATCTGCCGACGCGCTACGTCGGTTTCGAGATCCCCAACCGCTTCGTCGTCGGCTACGGCCTGGACTACGCCGAGCGCCATCGGAACCTGCCGTTCGTCGCGGTGTTGGAGCGTTAGACACCCGATCTGACACCGCCGGTGCAGCCCCGTCAAACGACGGAAAACCCAGCCCCCCATGGTACGCTAGGGGCTTGGTGACCACGATTTCACCCGGCGCCAGAGCACTGAGGGATAACTCATGAGCCGTTTTTTCAAGAGCGCCGCTTTCCCGATACTGATCGTCGTCGTGCTGGCGTTCCTCGCGGTCAAACTGGTGAACCCGGGCTCGAGCACGCACCGCCAGCACAGCTATCAGACGCTCGTCTCGACGGAGCTGCCCAGCGGCGAAGTCAAGTCGGTCGAGCTGAAGAACAAGGGCAAGGCGCTCGAAGTCGAACTGAAGAACAAAGAAAAGTACGAAACGGGCTTCATCGATCAGGCGGCGCCGAATCTGATCACGCAGCTGGAAAAGACGCCTGGCATCAAGTTCAACGTCGAATCGGAAAAGAGCAGCGCGCTTCTCAGCCTGCTCACGTACATCATTCCGTTCGTCCTGTTCTTCGGCTTCTGGATCTTCTTGATGAACCAGGTGCAGGGCGGCGGCTCGAAAGTGATGTCGTTCGGCAAGTCGCGCGCCAAGCGCCTGTCGGCCGACTCGCCAAAGATCACCTTCCGCGACGTCGCCGGGGTCGACGAGGCCGTCGAGGAGCTGCATGAGATCAAGGAATTCTTGGAGAACCCCAAGAAGTTCCAGGCGCTCGGGGCGAGGATTCCGACGGGAGTTCTGCTCTACGGCCCGCCGGGCACCGGCAAGACGCTGCTCGCGCGCGCTGTGGCCGGCGAGGCGGGCGTGCCGTTCTTCTCGATCTCCGGCTCGGACTTCGTGGAGATGTTCGTCGGCGTAGGCGCTTCGCGCGTTCGCGACCTGTTCGAGCAGGCCAAGCAGAACAGCCCCTGCATCATCTTCATGGACGAGATCGACGCCGTCGGACGCCACCGCGGCGCCGGCCTCGGCGGCGGCCACGACGAGCGCGAGCAGACGCTCAACCAGCTGCTCGTCGAGATGGACGGCTTCGAGGCCAAGGACAACATCATCATGATCGCGGCCACCAACCGGCCCGACATCCTCGACCCGGCGCTGCTGCGCCCCGGGCGCTTCGACCGTCAGATCGCCGTCGACCGCCCCGACCGCAAGGGCCGCGCGAAGATCCTCGAGGTGCACACGCGCGGCAAGCCGTTGGCGAAGGTCATCGACATCGACGCGCTTGCCGGGCAGACGCCGGGCTTCACCGGCGCCGACCTGTCGAACCTGATCAACGAGGCCGCGCTGCTGTCGGCCCGAACGGGCAAGCGCGAGATCGGCCAGGACGAGCTCGAGGAGGGGATCATGCGCGTGATCGCCGGCCCCGAGAAGAAGACTCGCGTGATGAGCGAGAAGGAGCGCCTGATCACGGCCTACCACGAGATGGGCCACGCACTGGTCGCGCACTTCTTGGAGCACTCCGACCCTGTGCACAAGATCTCTGTGATCTCCCGCGGACAGGCGCTCGGCTACACGATCTCGATGCCCCAAGAGGACCGCTTCTTGACCACGCGCGCCGAGCTCAAGGACACGATGGCGATGACGCTCGGCGGCCGCGCCGCCGAGGAACTGATCTTCGGCGAGATCACGACGGGCGCGTCCAACGACATCGAGAAGGTGACGGCGACGGCCAAGCAGATGGTCATGCGCTTCGGCATGTCAGAGAAGCTCGGCCCGCGCGTGTTCGGTCACGACCACGGCCAGCCGTTCCTCGGCCGCGAGTTCTCCTCCGAGCCCGACTACTCCGACGAAATCGCCCGCGAGATCGACGACGAGGTGCGGCGCATCATCGAGATGGCCCATCAGCGTGCGCGCGACATCCTCACCGAGCACCAGCAAGAGCTGACCAAGATCTCCGAGATACTCGTCAAGCGCGAGACGATCGAGAAGGAAGAGTTCCTGGCGCTGCTCGCCGGCAAGAGCGAAGAGGAGGTCTTCGGCGTCGAGGAGGAGACCAAGCCCGAGCTGCCGGCGCCGCCCGTCTCCGCCGACCGCGCAGAGCGCGAACCGCCGCGCACGATTCCGCGGCCCGGGCTGGCCGGCGGCACCGCCGAGGCGCGCGGGCATGGTCCCGAGCGCCCGAACCTAACCTGACGCGACGATCAAGCCGCGGGAGGGCGACCGCGTGACCACGCTGTTCCGCCTGATGGGGATCGTCAACGTCACGCCGGACTCGTTCTCCGACGGCGGGCAGTTTCTGCAGGCCGACGCGGCTGTTGCGCATGGCCTGGAGCTGATCGGCGAGGGCGCGCAGATCGTCGACGTGGGCGGCGAGTCGACGCGCCCGGGCGCCGAGCCGGTCAGCGCCGAGGAGGAGCTGCGTCGCGTGCTGGCAGTGGTCGAGGGACTGGCGGCCGCGCAGAGCGGCGCGCAGATCTCAATCGACACATCCAAGGCCTCGGTGGCACGCGCATCGCTGGAGGCCGGCGCGACGCTGGTTAACGATGTGACGGCGCTGCGCGGCGATCGGCTGATGGCCGCCGCGGTCGCCGAGGGCGAGGCGGACTGCTGTTTGATGCACATGCTCGGCGAGCCGCGCACCATGCAGCGCGAGCCGCGCTACGACGACGTGGTCGACGAGGTCAAGGCGTTCCTTCACGAGCGCATGGAGTTCGCCGTGCGCGAAGGCATCGAGGAGCGTCGCCTGCTGTTGGACCCGGGCATCGGCTTCGGCAAGACGGTCGAGCACAACCTGGCGCTGCTGGCGCGATTGGACGAGCTCGCGTCGCTCGGTAGGCCGCTCGTGATCGGCACCTCGCGCAAGAGCTTTCTCGGACGCGTCGTCGGCGACGGCGACGACCGATCGCAGACGGGCCGGCGCAGGCTCGCGGCGACGATCGCCTCCAACGTGCTCGCGCTGGAGCGCGGAGCCAGTGTGTTTCGTGTGCACGAGGTGGCGCCGGTGCGCGAGGCGCTGGCGGTGGCTGCTGCTACGTTGGGCGGCGGATGGACGACGAGCCCAGCGGCGACGACTCCGACGAGCTAGACGACGACGTCGGCGAGTCAGGCGGCGAGCACGACGAGGCCGCCGAGGCGGTCACGGTCGAGATCACGGGCCTGTCGCTGTACACGCACCATGGCGTCTCAGACGCCGAGCGCGAGGTCGGCCAGCGCCTGGTGCTGGACCTGCGGCTGGACATCGGCGAAAGCGACGCGACCATCACGGACTCGATCGAGGACACGGTCGACTACGGCGAGGTCTGTCAGCTGGTCGCGCTGATCGCCCAGCAACGCTCGCACAAGACGCTCGAGCGCCTGTGCTCGACGATCGCCAACCGCCTGCTGGCCGACTACGACCTGGAAGGCGTGTGGGTCAAGGCGACCAAGCCCGAGCCACCGATTCCGCTGACGGTCGACGAGGTCTCCGTCGAGGTGTGGCGCGAGGCCGAGGCGTAGGCTTCACCGCTATGACGACTCGACGATCCGCGAAGCACTGCCGGCATGACGACCGCTGAGCGCTACCGCGCCGCTGTCGAGCGCAAGGATCTGCCCGCGGTGGGCGAGCTGCTGGCCGAGGACATCGTCTTTCACAGTCCGGTCACGTTCCACCCGTTTCTCGGGCGTGAGACGGTCACGGCACTGCTGTCGGAGGTGATCCAGGTGTTCGAGGACTTCCGCTTCACCGACGAGCTGGCGATGGACGGCGCGCACGCGCTGATCTTCCGCGCCAACGTCGCAGGCTCTGATCGCGAGATCGAGGGCATCGACCTGCTGCGCTTCGACGAGCAGGGGCTGATCGCGGACTTCACGGTGATGCTGCGCCCGATGTCCGCGCTGGTGCCGTTCGCCCAGGCGATGGCCGAGCGCGCGCAGGCCGCCGGGCTGCAGACCACGCGCGCCTAGGCGGGCGTCGCGCTTACTGCCGTGCCGACGCGTGCAGGACTGCTCGGGCTCGGCTCCAACGTCGGCGAGCGCCGTGAGCAGTTGCAGGCGGCGGTCGACGCGATGCCTCGTGCGGGCATCGTGCCGCTGGCATGCTCGTCTACCTACGACACCGATCCGGTCGGCGAGGTGCTCGACCAGCCGAGCTTTCTCAACGCGTGCGTGTCGATCGAGACGGCGCTGGAGCCGCTGTCGCTGCTCGACGCGGCCAAGTCGATCGAGCACGAGCTGGGCCGGCGCGAGGGCGGCGTGCGACACGGGCCGCGAGCGATCGACGTCGACGTGCTGCTGCTGGGCGACGTCGAGCTGCAGCACGAGCGCATGACGCTGCCTCACGAGCAGTTGCTGAGCCGGCGCTTCGTGCTGATTCCAGCGCTGGAGCTGGACTTCGAGCTGGCCGTGCCCGACGGCCGGCGGCTGTCGGACGCGCTGGCGGCGATGGCGCTGGGGGAGGGCGTGCGCTGGGCCGGTCCGCCGCTGCGGCTGCCGGGCGCGAGCGTCTGAGTCGCGCTGGGGCTAGGAGGCGACTGAGCGGTGGTCGTCCCAGCTGGCCAGCGCGAGCAGCCTGTCGCCGCTGACGTGACGCCCGCTGACCACGCACAGATGCCCGTCGCGCATCCACGTGACCACGGCGACGCCGTTGACCGTGAGCAGGCGGTAGGGCGTGCCGTCGCGCATCGCGACGACGCCGCCGCTGACCTGCGCGGGTGAGCTGCCGGCGGCGATCGCGTAGCCGACGCGCTCTCCGCGGCGGTTGGCGTAGAAAACAGTCGTGACCGCGCGCCCGTCGATCGTGTCGGTGCGCGTGCCAGTCGAGCGCCAGCCGAAGTGCCCGCCCCAGTAGGGAAACGACAGGCCATCGACCGACGCGGTCAGCTCACGGCGGTTGGAGGTGCTCTCGGCTGGGGGCGCCGCCGTGGCGGCGCGCAGCGTCACCGCGGAGGCGTCGTGCACGCTGAGCGTCGAGGAGCCGCCGCTGAGGCCGACGGCGAGCGCGAGCGCGAGCACGACGGCGGCGATCGCGCCGACGGCTGCCAGCCGTGGCGCCAAGCCGAACGGGCGCGCTCCGCCATCACGCGAGCGCGTCGCGTCACGGGCGCCGCCGCGCGCCGGCTTGGCCGCGATCATCGCGTCTATGCGGCGGTGCAGCGACTCCGGTGCGCGCACGTCGATGGAGCGGATCTGCTCGACCAGCTCTGCCTCTGTTTTGGCACGTGGCTCGTTCATTGGTTCTCTCTTCCCTCAACGACTCCGCCGGCGCGCATTCGTTCCCGCGAGGATCGACCGGTCGAGCGCTCTGCGGCGGTCTGTGGCGCCGCGGCATCGACCTCTTCGTCGGCCAGTCGCGCGGCGACCTGCTTTCGCGCGCGAAACAGCCGCGTGGTGATGGTCGCCTCGCGTACGCGCAGCGCGCGCGAGGCTTCACGGTAGGACAGGCCGAGCACGTCGACGGCGACGAGCGCCATGCGGAAGTCCTCGGGCAGCTCGGCGATCGTCGCGTACAGCTCCTGGACCTCCAGCGCCTGCTCGGGGCGGCCCATCGGCTTGGGGTCGGCTGCGACGACGTCGTCGAGCGTGGCGACCGTGACCGGCCGGCGCCCGGCGGTGCGTCGGCTCGTCAAGAACGTGTTGCGCAGCACGCGCATCAGGTAGTAGAGATCGTCGTCGCCGCGGATCACACGCGTGCGCGAGAGCACCCTGGCGAAGGTCTCCTGCACGAGGTCCTCGGCGTCCTCGCGCGATCCGCACAGCCCCCACGCGGCGCGGTAGAGCCGATCGATGTGCTGGCTGAGCGATTGGGGGTCAAGTGTGCGCATGGCTGTGGGATCGCGTGTCAGCGACGGTAACGGCGACTGTAGCGCCGCGCGTTGCAAGCCGTTGGGAATGAACTGTGCCTTTCGGAGTCAGCAGTTCGTGGAGGGCGACCTGCGCCGTGCTTCGGCCTGCGCGGGCGCCGTGTTGGAGATCTGTGAGAGGCGGTAGAGATCGTGAGGACGCACAGACGCTTGCTGTTGCCGGGGGTTGGACTGCTGCTCGCTGCGGTCGCAGCCGTGCCGGCCATAGCCGGCTCGGAAACCGGACCTGAAATCAAAGCGGTCAACGGCCCCGGGCCGCCATCGCCGACAGCCACGCACGAATGGTCGCCGCCGCAACTGGCCGTCGCCGAAGGCGCGAGCGTGACGATCAGCAACCCGACGACGACTCCGCACGGCATCCATTGGGTCAGCACTCCGGCCACGCCGGTATGTGACGCAAGCGTTCCGGTGGGCACGGGCGAAGCCGACTCGGGCACGAATTGGAGCGGCAAATGCACGTTCGCGCGAGCGGGCACCTACAGCTACTACTGCACGGTGCACGGCGCGGCGATGAGCGGCACGGTCACGGTCAGCGCCGCCGCGGGAACGCCGCCGGTCTCGCCGCCGTCGACTGGGGGCGGACAGAGCGGCCCGCCGCCGTCGGGCGGCGGCGCGCCTGGCACGCCGCCGCCGCCGCCCGGTGGCGCCGGCGGTGGAACGCCGGCCTCGCCGTTTCTCGGTGGCGCGGCGAAGGCGCTGACGCTCAGCGGCACGCAACACGGCAGCTCGGTGCACGGCACGGTGCGCGTTTCGCAAGCGGGCGCCAAAGGCCGGCTGGACGTGAGCCTGCTGGCGCGCAGCGCGTCGCTGGCGAGCGCGGGCCAGGCCAAGCAGGTGCGCGTGGGCCACTTCGTGCGCTCGTCGCTGAGCGCCGGCACGGTGCGCTTCACGGTGGCGCTTACGCCGCAGGGGCGACGCACGCTGAAACGCCGCGGCAGGTTGGCGTTGACGGTGCGCATCGTGTTGAGCCCGCTGTCGGGCGCGCCGTCATCTGCGACGCGCTCGGTTGTGCTGCACCGCTGAGCAGGAGGCGGCACGGCGAGGGCGCCGGGGCCGCGTGAGCGCCGAGCTCCTGGCGCCGGGGCGATTCGCCGACTAGGCGGTCGTCGCGGCGCCGGCTGGGACCCACTCGGCGGGCAGCACGCCTGCCGGGACTTCGCCAACCATCGGCGGGAAGTAGCGAACCAGCTCGGCGCAGGGACGACCCTGCAGCAGCGGGCGCACGTCGGCGAGCGTGAGCAGCAGACGGATGGTGCTGCCGATCTGCAGGTCGGCGGCGTTGGGCTGCTCGCCGCCGAGCAGGCCGTCGGCGATCCAGGCATCGATGCGGTCGAGCTGTCCGGGCAGCGCCGCGAGGTCAGCGCGCGCGACGTCGTCTCGCGCGCTGTTCTTCATCGCCATCAGGCGCGCCGTCAGCGGCAGCGCCGGGCGCATGGCCCACACGGGCAGCGGCAGCTTGGCGTCGCCGGCGTAGCTGACCATCGCCTCGGGCTGGCGCAGGAAGGCCACGTCGAGCACGCGTCGCGGAATGCTCTGCAGCACCTCGTCGCCCCAGCGCTCGGCCTCGAGCACCTGGGCGTAGGTCGGGCTGCCCGGCGCCGGCAACAGCGCCGGCTCGGCGACGAGATCATCCAGGCGACGCATGATCGCCCGCGAGCCCACCAGCCGCTCGCCGTCGACGCGCAGGCCGGGCACGGTCGTGCCGCCGTAGCGCAGCGGCCCGACGAGAACCTGGCTCATCGGCAGCAGGTCGACGCGCTTGTAGGCGATGGACTTGAGCTTCATGGCCACCTCGACGGCGTCGCAGGGATGCGAGCCGGGGAGCACGTAGAGCCTGGGTGTGTTCTTCGCCATGGCGTCGCCGAGCATAATGGTCGCCAATGCTGCTCGTCGTCGACGTCGGGAACACGCAGACGCATTTCGGCATGTTCCGCGAGGAGGAACTGGTGGAGCACTGGCGCTTTGCCACGGTGCGCCAGTCGACGGCCGACCAGCTGGGCGCGGCGCTGCGCAACCTGATGGAGCTGCGCGGCTACGGATTCGGCGATCTGGAGGCCTCGATCGTGTCCTCGACGGTGCCGCAGCTGGAGCCGGAGTGGACGGCGATGGCGGGCCGCTACCTGCGCCACGAGATGCTCGCGGTGGGACCTGGCACGAAGACGGGCATGGCGATTCGCTATGACAACCCGCGCGAGATCGGCGCCGATCGTCTGGTCAACGCGGTGGCGATCCGCGAGCGCTTCGACGGCGCGGGAGTCTGCGTGGACTTCGGCACGGCGACGACCTTCGACGTGGTCTCGCGCGACGGCGAGTACGTCGGCGGAGCGCTGATGACGGGCATCGAGATCTCGCTGGAGGCGCTGTCCGAGCGCGGCGCGCGCCTGCCCAAGGTGGAGCTCGCTCCGCCCAAGAGCGTGATCGCCAAGAACACCATCGACGCGATTCGCTCGGGCGTGGTGTTCGGCTATGCCGGCGCGATCGACGCGATCCTGCGGCGGCTGTATGACGAGCTCGGCGAACGCCCCGACGTGGTCGCGACGGGCGGCCTGGCGGGACTGGTCGTGCCGTACACCGAGGAGCTCGAGGAGGTCGACGACATGCTCACGCTGACCGGGCTGCGGCTGCTGCACGAACGCAACGGGTAGGACGCTTTCTCTTTTGATGGGCGGCCGTTGGCCGCTCGGGCTTGCGGGTGGCGTACGCCGGCTTGTGCGGAGCGGAGCGGGGGCGTGTGGTGCGGCTGGGCTACGGGTTGGGCGTGCGGCGGATTGGTGCGCGCGTGGCGTCGCCTGTGACCGGCATCCGGCCTTGTGGGTTTTGCCGGCCTCCCTCGTGGTGTCGCCTGTGACCGGCATCCGGCCTCTTGGGTCGAGCCGGCCTCGGCTTCTGGGTACAACTTGTGACCGCTCCGGCCGCCACGACGGTTACCTGGCCGGCCATCCGGGCCGGCTGTGCGTGGTCCAAGGCCGGAGCGCGACCCGAGCGCGGCCATACTTTGCGCATGACGTCCATCGATCCGATCGCCGACCGCCTGTGCGAGCCGTGGATGCTTGGGACACTCCGTGTGCCCAATCGCGTGCTGCTTGCGCCGCTTGCGGGGATCGGCAACTGGTTCGTGCGGCTTCAGGCGAAGCGCTATGGGGCGGGGATGGCGGTTTCGGAGATGGTTTCGACGCACGCGATTCACTACGGCAACGAGAAGACGTGCACGGAGATGCTGCGCATCGATTCACGCGAGCGGACCGGCGGTCCGGTGGCGATTCAGCTGTTCGGCGAAGACCCGGCGATGATGCGCGAGGCGGCGGCACGGGTCGCGAGCATCGGCGCGGACGCGATCGACATCAACATGGGCTGCCCGGTCGCCAAGGTGGTCAAGACGGGCGCCGGCGCGGCGCTGCTGGGCCAACCGGATCGCGCGGTCGAGGTGGCGCGCGCGGCGGTCGAGGGGGCGACGGCCGACGGACGCGCGCTGCCGGTCACGGTGAAGCTGCGCTCGGGGCTGCGCGTTGGCGAGACGAGCGGCTTTGATCTGGCGCACCGGCTCGTCGCGGAGGCCGGCGTTGCGGCGATCGGCTTTCATCCACGCTCGGCGGCCGTGCAGCACAAGGGCGTTCCCGACTACACATTGGCCGCGCGGCTGGTGGACTCGCTGGACGCGCCGGTGATCCTCACGGGTGGGCTCAGCGACGCCGCGCATGTGCGCGAGGCGCTGGCGAGGACCGACGCGGCGGCGGTGATGCTCGCGCGCGGCGCGCTGGGCAACCCGTGGCTGTTCGCCGAGCTCGTGGCGGGCCGGCGCGATGCGCCCTCGCACAGCGAGGTGCTCGAGGAGCTCCTCTGGACGATCGATTGCGCCGTGGAGCATCTCGGCGAGGCGCGCGCGACGCGCTACCTGCGCAAGTTCTACCCGTGGTACGTGGCACGCCTCGAATTGGACGCGCCGGACAGCAAGCGGCTGCAGGCGGCGCTGCAGCAATCGGAGACGCTCGAGCACGTGCGCGAGCTGCTGCAGCCCCGCTCGGCGGCGCTCGCGGCGGCCGTTTAAGCGCCTGTCGGAGGGGCTTGCGCCCCCGCTATACTGCTGCGCTCCCTGGGGGCCGTCCGCCGTGACTTTCCGCTTGACAGCGGGGATTTTTCCACTGGCGGCCCGACACGAAACCGCGATCGAGGGTCACATGCCGAAGGACGTCATCCTCACTCCTGAAGGGCTGAAGAAGCTCAAGGATGAGCTGGAGCTGCTCTCCACGGCCAAGCGCCGTGAGGTCGCCGAGCGCATCAAGGAGGCGCGCGAGTTCGGGGACATCTCAGAGAACTCCGAGTACGACGACGCCAAGAACGAGCAGGCGATGCTCGAGAGCCGCATCGCGCAACTCGGCGAGAAGCTGCGCATGGCGACGGTGATCGAGACCAAGGACCTGTCGACGGACGTCGTGCAGATCGGCTCGGTGGTGCACGTCAAAGACGAAAAGACGGGCAAGTCGGTCAAGTACACGATCGTCGGCTCGGCCGAGGCCAAGCCAGAGGAGCAGAAGCTCTCCAACGAGTCGCCGGTCGGCCGCGCGCTGATCGGCCGCAAGCGCAACGAGACGGTCGCCGTGAAGGTGCCGCGCGGTCCGGCGCGCAAGCTGAAGATCACCAAGATCGACGTCGGCCTCAAGTAGGCTCGCCGCGATGAGCGGAACCCCGGACGACGCCTCGGCCGGCGGCGAGTCGGCAAGACACGGCCTGCCGGAGCTGATCGCCGAGCGCCGCGCCAAGCGCGAACGGCTGCGCGCGGCCGACCCGAACGCCTTCCCGCACGCCTTCGCCGGAGTCGAGCCGGTCGCGACGGTGCTCGCTGCCTATGAGCACCTGCAGGCGGGTGAGGAAACGGACGAGCGCCACCGCGTCGCCGGACGCATCGCGGCGCGCCGCGGCTCGGGTAAGACCGCCTTCCTCGACCTCGTCGACCGCACGGGCAAGATCCAGCTTCACGCCCGCCAAGACGTGCTCGGCGAGAAGCGCTACGAGCTGCTCACTTCGCTGGACCTCGGCGATCTGCTGGGTGTCGACGGCAGCGCGATGCGCAGTCGCCACGGCGAGGTCTCGCTGCGCGTCGAGGACTTCCAGATCCTCGGCAAGGCGCTGCGCCCGCCGCCCGACAAGCACCACGGTCTCTCAGACGTCGAGACCCGCTACCGCCACCGTGAGCTCGACCTGATGTCCAGCGACGCGAGCCGACAGCTGTTCATCGATCGCGCGAAGATCATCTCGGCGATCCGCGCGACGCTCGACGACGATGGGTTCATCGAGGTCGAGACGCCGGTGCTGCAACCGCTCTACGGCGGCGCGATGGCGCGTCCGTTCACGACGCACCACAACGCGCTCGACCGCGACCTGTACCTGCGCATCGCCACCGAGCTGTATCTCAAGCGACTGATCGTCGGCGGGCTGGAGCGCGTCTACGAGCTCGGCAAGGACTTCCGCAACGAGGGCGTGTCGCACAAGCACAACCCCGAGTTCACGGTGATCGAGTGGTACGAGGCCTACGTGGGCTACGAGGGCGCGATGGAACGGACCGAAGCGATCGTGCGTGCCGCCGCGAGGGCGATCGACTACGCGGGAGAGCTGGACTTCGCGGCGCCTTGGGCGCGCATCGACTTCATCGAGGCGATCGGCGAAGCGACCGGCGTCAACCTGCCCGATTTTCCGACGGCCGAGGCGCTCGCGGCGGAGGTCGAACGGCGCGATCTCGCGATCGAGACGCAGGGCAAGGACGTCGCCTGGTTCGAGCTCGCGGACAGCCTGATCGGCAAGTACGTGGAGCCCACGCTGAAGCGACCGTCGTTCATCGTCGACTACCCCAAGGAGCTCTCACCGCTGGCGCGAGAGCACCCCGACCGACCGGAGCTCGTCGAGCGCTTCGAGGCGTTCGCCGGCGGCATGGAGATCGCAAACGGCTTCAGCGAGCTGATCGATCCCGACGAGCAGCGCGCACGTTTCCAGGCGCAGGGCCGGATCGACACGCTGAGCGCAGGCGAGGCGGAGACGATGCCCTACGACGAGGCGTTCGTGCAGGCGCTGGAGCAGGGCATGCCGCCGGCCGGCGGCGTCGGGTTGGGCGTCGATCGTCTGGTCATGCTGCTCACCAGTCGCGACTCGATTCGCGAGGTCGTGCTGTTCCCGGCGATGCGCGACTGAAGGCCGGCGCGGGCCACCGAACGCCGGCTCGGCCCACTCGTCCGCCGCGCGTTCAGACCTCAAGCTGGCGCTGCTCAATGACGATTGACCCCTCACGAGGCCGGGTGGGCGGTTGGTAGACTGCCCCTAAGGCCTGGACCCCCAGCAAACAGGCCCCAGACCAGACCACATAGCTCACTTGAGGCGCCGTCCTCGCAGGAAGGATTCAACAATGTTCGAGCGATTTACAGAACGGGCCCGGCAGGTGGTCGTTCTCGCGCAGGAGGAGGCGCGAACGCTCAAGCACAACTACATCGGCACCGAGCACATCCTGCTCGGTCTGCTGCGCGAGGAGGAGGGTCTGGCCGCCCGCGTGCTGGAGAGCCTTGACATCACCGTCGAGCGTGTGCGCGCGCAGGTCGTGCGCATCGTCGGCTCCGGTGAGGAGGTCACCTCGGGGCAGATTCCGTTCACGCCGCGCGCCAAGAAGGTGCTCGAGCTGGCCCTGCGCGAGGCGCTGAGCCTGGGACACAACTACATCGGCACCGAGCACATCCTGCTTGGTCTGGTGCGCGAGAACGAGGGCGTCGCAGCACGCATCCTGCTCGACTTCGACGCCGACTCGGAGAAGATTCGCAACGAGGTCATCCGCATGCTGTCGGGTCCCGGCGGGCGCCGCCAGGGGCAGTCCGGCGGCTCGGGCTCGGGCTCAGGCGCGGCGCCGGGCGAGGGCAAGAAGTCCTCCAAGCTGCTCGACCAGTTCGGGCGCAACCTGACCAAGCTGGCCGCCGAAGGCAAGCTCGACCCGTGCGTCGGGCGCGAGACGGAGATCGAGCGCATCATGCAGATCCTCTCGCGACGCACGAAGAACAACCCGGTGCTCGTGGGCGAGCCGGGTGTCGGCAAGACGGCGGTGGTCGAGGGCCTGGCGCAGCGCATCACCAGCTCTGACGTGCCTGAGCTGCTGCGCAACAAGCAGATCTACACGCTCGACCTCGCCGCGCTGGTCGCCGGCTCGAAGTACCGCGGTGAGTTCGAGGAGCGCCTGAAGAAGGTGATGAAGGAGATCACGCAGCGCGGCGACATCATTCTGTTCATCGACGAGCTTCACAACCTCGTCGGAGCGGGCGCGGCCGAGGGCGCGATCGACGCCGCATCGATTCTCAAGCCGGCGCTGGCCAGAGGTGAGCTGCAGACGATCGGCGCGACGACGCTCGAGGAGTACCGCAAGTACCTGGAGCG
>DATARK010000021.1:0-33542 GCA_036264175.1 Solirubrobacteraceae bacterium | reverse complement strand
ATCGTCGTGCACGAGCACGCGTGCGCCGCCGCGCAGCGCGTCGGTGTGCACCTCCAGCTGGTTTGCGCCGTACTCCAGCTCGTATTCGGCGCTGATCGTCTCGTAGGGCAGCTTGCCGGGCTTGCGTGCCAGCACGAAGCCGGCGCCGAGCTCGAGCGCCAGCGCCGGCCCGAGCAGAAAGCCGCGCGCCTCGGCCGCGATCACACAGTCGACGCCCAGCGGGCGTGCCAGCTCGGCCAGGGCGCGCACCGATGCATTCAGCGCGAGCGGGTCGGCGAGCAGCGGCGTGATGTCCTTGAAGCCGATGCCCGGGCGCGGGAAGTCGGGAATCTCGCGGACCAGCGAGCGCAGGCTCTGGTCCAGCTCGACGCCCATCAGCGGACGATCTTGCGCAGATCGCGAACCAGCAGCAGGTGCTTGAGGTGCGTCGCCACCGCCGCGAGGTTCTCCAGCGCCTCGACCGCCTCCTTGCGGCGCTCGGGGTTGCGCGAGCGCAGCGCCGGCGCGAGGATCTGCTGCAGCAGGTTGGCCTCACGGTCGGCCGAGGAGCGAAACACGCGCAGGTTGCGGCCGCCGACGCCGTAGCGCGCGAGCTCGGCGACCGCCGCGACGATCTCTCGCTCGGTCTCGTCGAAGTAGCGCACGCCGCCGCGCATCTCGCCCTTGACCACGCCGAACTCTTCCAGCTCGCGCACGAGCTTCTCCTCCGCCTGGGTGTCCTCGAGCACGTCTTCCAGCGAGTACAGCGCGCCCGTGGCATCGCTGACGCTCACGCTGGCGCGCCAGGCGCGCATGCCGTCGCGCGGTTGGCGCCCCGGCGCCGGCGTCGCCTCGCCCGAGCGGCCCGCCGCCAGCTCCTGGCGGATCACGCGCAGCGGCAGGAACTCGTCGCGCTGCATGCGCAGGATGGTGCGCAGGCGCGCAACGTCGCCCTGGGCGTAGAGTCGGTAGCCGCCGGGCGTGCGTCGCGGCGTCAACAGCTTCTGGTCCTCCAGGTAGCGGATCTTGGAGATCGAGATGTCGGGGAACTCCTGCGCGAGCGCCTTGCACACGGCGCCGATCGTCAGCGACTTCTGCCGCGCCGAGCCGTCGCCGGCGTCTGCGCCGCCGCCGCGCGTCGCGCGCGAGCGCCCGCCGTCGGCCGCCGCCGCGAGCCCCTCGACGTCGATCTGCTGCGCATCGGCCTGTGGCGCCTTGGTCGCCATCAGCGCACGTGGAAGGTCAGCTTGTACTTGCCGATCTGCACCTCATCGCCCTCCTCCAGGCGCTGAGACTCGATGCGCGAGCGGTTGACGTAGGTTCCGTTGAGCGAGCCCATGTCGTCGAGGTGCCACTGGTCGCCGCGACGGATCAGCAGCGCGTGGTCGCGCGAGACGGTCACGTCGTCGAGGAACACCTCGGCGTCGGGGCGGCGGCCGATGCTCGTGCGCTCGCGGTCCACGGCGAAGCTCTCGCCGACGCGCCCGCCGCCCGCGCGGATCACCAGCGCCGGACCGCGCGCGGTGACCTCCTCGATCTCCACCGGCACGAGATCGCCGGCGTCGTCGATGCGGTAGGTCGCCGTCACCGGCTCGCCCGCCTCCTGCGCGCGCGCGAGCAGCGAGCCGCAGCGCTGGCAGTAGTTGGCTCCCTCGACGTTGACGAAGCCGCACTCGGTGCAATGCAGGGCCATCGCGCCTACAGATCCCGGCTACGCGCCCGACGGCCGGCGCGTGTCATCAGGCGCCGTCCTGGCCCTCGTCGTCGCCCTGGCGGTGGGCGAGGATGTCGGTCAGCTGCTGCACGTCCTCGCCGGTGATCAGCACCTCTCCGCCGTCGTGCTTCTTGCGCAGGCGGTTGACCAGCTCGGCGCGCAGGATGTCGATCTTGCCGTGCAAGATGCGCCGCTTGTAGGAGATCTCGGTCTCTTCCTCGGTCAGCTGGCGAATGACGTCTTTGAGTTCGACGTCCGTCAGCGAGCCGAGGTCGGGGAACGTCTCGTCCATCTTGGGCTCATCTCCTCGTGCGGGCTTGCGCCGGCCCGCACGAGCGTCCGCGCGGCCAGCAGGGACGCGCAGTATAGACCAAACGGTCAGGCTGAGCTTGAGGCTGCGGGCGGCCTTGCACGCAGCGCCCGCAGGCCCGTCTGCACGTACAGCGCGGTGGCCAGCAGCGCCAGCGCAAGGCCCACGTAGAGCATCACTTCGCCGGCGCCTTCGAGGCCGGCCATGGCGAAGAAGAACGAGCCCATCACCGGCGCCACCGCCACTCGGCCCGGCCAGTTGATCGCCAGGTCGACGCCGCGCTTGAGGCCGTAGCGCCCGAGCGCGAGCATCGCCAGCTCGCGCACAGCCAGCACCGCCAGCGCCCAGCGTGGCAAGAGATCGAAGCGCCAGCAGACCACGGCGCCGGAGACGATCAGCAGGCGGTCGGTGACGGGGTCCATCAGCGCGCCCAGACGGCTGTACTGGCGCGTCACGCGCGCGGCGATGCCGTCGGCGTAGTCGCCCCAGCCGATCACCGCGAACAGCGTCGCCGCGAGCGCGCTGTTGCCGTCGGAGCTGGACAGCGCGACGACGAGAAAGACCGGAATCAAGGCCAGCCGTACGAAGCCGATCGCGTTGGGAACCGTCCACGGGCGCAGCGGGCTTCCGCGCTGTGTCTCCGGCGGCGGCGGACCGGAGCGGTCCAGCCCCGACAGGCGCGCGAAGGTCAGGCGCCGTCGCACGTTCGCCGCGGCGCTCGCGGCGCGGCCGCTGCGCTGCTCTAGGGGAGGCTCTGCCACAGCTCGTCCACCGCCGCCAGCAGCGCCGGCGCATCGTCGCTGAGCGCGATCGCCGGCCCCTCGGCGCGGCCGCGGCGGATCTGCACCTCGATCTCGCCGGACTCCAGCGAGCGGCGCCCGACGGTCAGGCGAAGCGGGCAGCCGAGCAGCTCGGCGTCGGCGAACTTCTCGCCCGGGCCGAGCTCGCGGTCGTCGTAGAGCACCTCCACACCCCCTCCCAGCAGCGTCTCATACAGCCCGTCGCAGGCCTCGCGCTCGGGCGTGCCGGGCTTGCCCAGCGCGACCAGGTGCACGGCAAACGGCGCCAGCGCGCGCGGCCAGGAGATGCCGTGCTCGTCGGCGAACTGCTCGACGGCCGCTGCGACGATGCGCGCCGGGCCGATTCCGTAGGAGCCCATCCAGATCGGCTGCTCGACGCCGCTCTCGTCGAGGTAGCTGGCGCCGAGCGGCTCTGAGTAGCGCGTGCCGAGCTTGAAGATGTTGCCGATCTCGATCACCGGCTCGACGGTCAGCGTCTGGCCGTCACGTGTGAGGATCTCGCCGTCCTGCTGCACGGCCGGGTCGTTGAGCGCGACCTCGACGTTGGCCGCATAGCTCTCGCCCAGCGCCACGCGGTCCTCGCCGGCCGGACACGGCGCCATGTACTCATGCGCGCCGTGGCCGCCCATCACGCCGACGTCGGACTCCACCCTGTAGAAGCGCAGGCCGGTGCGAGCCATGATGCGGTCGTAAGCGCCGACGTGCAGCTCGTAGCGTTCGTCCAGGCCGGCGCGGTCACGGTCGAAGGTGTAGGAGTCCTTCATCAAGAACTCGCGCGTGCGCAGCACGCCGGCGCGCGGGCGCGCCTCGTCGCGCTCCTTGATCTGGAAGTGGTAGACGATCAGCGGCAGGTCGCGGTAGGAACGCACGATCTGGGCGATGTGAAAGGTGATGGCCTCCTCGTGCGTGAGCGCCAGCACGAGCTCTGAGCCCTTACGGTCTGACAGCTTGAACAGCTCGTCGATCTCCAGCCGCCCGGTCTTGCGCCACAGCTCGGCCGGCTGCAGCACCGGCATCAGCATCTCCTGCGCGCCGATCGCGTCCATCTCCTCGCGCACGATCGCCACCACGCGCTGGTGCACGCGCCAGCCCGCCGGCAGCCAGCTCCACATGCCGGCGCCCATCTGGCGGATCAGCCCGGCGCGCACCATCAGCTTGTGCGAGATCGCCTCGGCGTCGGCCGGCGGCTGCTTCTCGGTGGGCAGTAGGTATTCGGAGAGTCGCGTCATCGCTCGCTCGCGCCGCGTGGGCGCGCTTGCTGGGCGTCGAGCGTATACGCCCGTGTGGCGAGACGCCGCTCAGTCGACGCCGAGCAGCGCCGCCTCGATCTCGCGCAGGCGCTCGGTATCGCCGCGAATGCCGACGATCGCGTCGTTGTAGAGAAACGCCTCGCCAAGGCGCACGATCGCGTAGGCCAGTGCATTGGGCGCAACCGTCGGCGTATAGCGGCCGACCTGCTCCTCCTCGAGGATCAGCGCCTCTATCGCGGCGACGATGCGCGGCTGCACGATGCCGCCGCTGGAGGTGAGTATGCGCAGCGCGCGTTCCTGCTCCTGGGCCAGGAAGAAGCGCATGCCGGGCGTCGCGGCGAGCTCACGGTTGAAGCGATCGGCCGTCTCCAGCAGCGCACGCGCGCCGCCGCCCGGCGTCTGCGCGCGTATCGCCGCCAGGCGACGCTCGCCGAGCGTCGCCAGCAGCTCGCCGAGCAGCGTCTCGCGCGTCTGAAACCAGCGGTGCATGGTCGCGCGCGCCAGTCCCAGCTCACGCGCGATCGCCTGGATGTCGATGCGTTCGGACGCCAGAAAGCGCTCGGTGGCGAGCGCCATGGCCGCCTCCCGTGTCGCTGCGGCTGGCCGGCCGGGACGGCCGGGAACAACGCGCGTCATGCCATCAGGTTATCCGGCGCGCCGCGCCGCGGCGGTTGGCTGCGGCCCGAGCGTTCGGCGCCGGGCGCGCCGAGCCGACGACCGCCGCGCAGACGCGCTGACGGGCTCTGATAGAACAGCAAACGACCGCAGAATCGACTTGCAACACGACAAGGAGCAACCGACATGGCCTACTCCGTTCCGCCGCTCCCTTACGCGTACGACGCGCTGGAGCCGCACATCGACAAGGCGACGATGGAATTCCATCACGACAAGCACCACCAGGCCTACGTCGACAAGGCGAACGCCGCGCTGGAGGGCACTGAGTGGGCGGACAGGCCGGTCGAGGACGTGCTGAAGAACCTCGACAGCCTCGGCGACAAGACGGGCCCGGTCAAAAACAACGGCGGCGGCCACTACAACCACTCGCTGTTCTGGGAGAGCATGAGCCCCGACGGTGGCGGCGAGCCGTCCGGCGACCTGGCGGCAGCGATCGACGCCGCTTTCGGCTCCTTCGCCGACTTCCAGGCCAAGCTCAAGGAAACGGGAATCAACCAGTTCGGCTCGGGCTGGTCGTGGCTGGTGCACGACGGCTCCGGTCTGGCGATCGTCGGCTCGGCCAACCAGGACAGCCCGATCTCAGGCGGCCAGACGCCGTTGCTGGGCGTGGACGTGTGGGAGCACGCCTACTACCTGAAGTACCAGAACAAGCGCCCGGACTACATCGACGCGTGGTGGAACGTCGTCAACTGGGACAAGGTCGCAGAGCGCTTCAGCGCCGCGAGCTAGCGCCGCTCATCTGATTCTCGGTTCCCACCCGCACGTGTGCGGGTGGGCGGAGGGGCGCATGCGCCCCTCCGAGGAACCGTCACATGTGACGGTTCCTGGGCAGGCCGCATGCGGCCTGCCGGGTCGGACCGCATGCGGTCCGACCGCTGATTTGAGACCGCTCAGGACAGGCCGACGCCGCGCGCATCACATCGGGCGGCTGCACCGCGGGCGTCAGCTGCGACTGAAGCGGCGACCGGCGACCGGTGAGACGGCCTCGTCCATGACGGCGCCGGCGGGCTCGGGCGCCTCGCCGTCGAGCATCGACTCGAGCACCTCGGCGGCGCTGGCGTCGTTCTCGGCTGCCGCGGCTTCCAGCGCGGCGATGCGCTCGGGCGTCATCGCCGTCGCGTCCTCGTTCTGCTCGAGCCACTGGCGCGCCTCGGCGGCTGCCGTCTCGTCGCGCTGCACGGTCTTGCCGGCGGCGTAGTAGCGGTCGATCTCCTTGAACAGCTCGTCGACCAGCTGCTCGGTGGGTACCTTCTTCAGCGGCTCGCCCTTGGAGTAGATCATGCCCATGTCTTTGGCGCCGGTGATGCCGAAGTCCGCGTGGCGTGCCTCGCCGATGCCGTTGACCGCGCAGCCGAGCACGGAGACCTCGATCGGGTCCTCGTAGGCTTCCAGGCGGCGCTCGACTTCGACGACGACCTTGTCCATGTCGAACTGCAGACGCCCGCAGGTCGGGCAGGCGATCAGGTCGGGCCCGCGCTCGCGCAGCTTCAGCGCCTTGAGGATCTCCCAGGCGACCTTGACCTCTTCCTCGGCGTGAAAGGTCGACAGCGAGATGCGAATCGTGTCACCGATTCCGTCGGCCAGCAGCGTGCCCAGCCCGACGGCCGACTTCAGCGAGCCCGACCACTTGGTGCCGGCCTCGGTGACGCCCAGGTGCAAGGGATAGGGAATGCGCTCTGAGAGCAGCCGGTTGGAGGCGATCGTGTTGGGCACCGACGTGGACTTCATCGACACCTTGAAGTTGTCGAAGTCCAGGCGCTCCATCAGCTGAACCGTCTCGATCGCCGCCGTGACGAGCGCCTCGATTGGGTTCTCGTACTCCAGATCGCGCAGATGCTTGGGCAGCGAGCCCGAGTTGACGCCCACGCGCAGCGGCGTGCCGTGCTGCTTGGCCAGCTCGATCACCTCGGCGACCTTCTCCGGGCCGCCGATGTTGCCGGGGTTCAGGCGCACGCAGTGCGCGCCGGCTTCGATCGCCTTCAGCGCCAGCGTGTGGTTGAAGTGGATGTCGGCGATGATCGGAATCGGCGACTGCGCGACGATCGTCTTCAGCGCCTCGGCGTCCTGCTCGCGCGGCACGGCCACGCGCACGATGTCCGCGCCGGCGTCCGCCACGGTACGAATCTGCTCCATCGTCGCCGCCAGATTGGCGGTCTCGGTCTTGGTCATCGTCTGCACGGCAACCGGCGCACCGCCGCCGATCGGCACCGGGCCGACGTGTATCTGACGCTTCGAGGCCATGCGAGCATTGTACGGCGAGGTCGCGTGCGCGCCGTAAAGCAGGCGTGAATCCCCCCTGCTATTGCCGTTCTTGCTCGTCTTCACGGCGGTCGCGCGAAGGCGCACATAACCTCTGGCGATGGCGCAAACGTCCGCCCCAGGGGTCTACGGCACCGCACGCGGCCCGCTCGCCAGGCTGGCCTCTCCCCTGGCCGCACGCGCGCGCCGGCGCCGCCACGAGCGCTTCTTCGCGCTGACGCGGCTTGCGCAGGGCGCGCGAGTGCTGGATCTCGGCTGCGGCGCCATCGGCCTGCGCGCGCTGGAGCCCCAGCTGGACATCACCGGCGTCGACCTGGTCGAGCGACCCGAGTACCCCGGGCCGTTCGTGCACGCCGACGCCACCGTCGGCCTGCCCTTCGCGGACGGCCAGTTCGATCTCGTGTACTGCTCCAGCGTGATCGAGCACGTCGCGCGCGCGCGGCGCGAGGCGTTCGCCGCCGAGCTGCGACGCGTCGGGCGCGGCTGGTTCGTGCAGACGCCGGCCTTCTCCTTTCCGATCGAGCCGCACGCGCTGCTGCCCTTCGCGCACTGGCTGCCCGTCGGCGCGCGCAAGCGCTACTGGAAGCTCGGCGCCGCCGGCGACTGGGAGGAGATAGCGCTGCTGCGCCGCGGCGAGCTCGAGCATCTGTTCGGCCCGGCGCTGGCCGAGCGCGCCGGGCCGCTGGTCAAGAGCTGGGTGTGCGTGCGCGCGCCGAGCGCCTAGGCGCGACTCGCACGCGCGGGCACGGCGGTGCGGAGCTCAGCCGCCGAGGCGGCCGATGTCGTTGCTGACGCCGTTGATCACCAGAAACAGCAGAAGCACGATGCCGACCGAGCTGAAGCGGTACATCGCCGCCAGCGAGATGCGCTTGCCGCGCACCTTCTCGGCCAGCGACCACAGCACGTGACCGCCGTCCAACGGCAGGAACGGAAACAGGTTGATGACCGCCAGCACCAACGAGATGTAGCCGAGGAACACCAGCGCCACGCCGGGCCCGGCGACGACCGTTTCGTGCGCGACCTGCGTGATGCCGACGATGCTGTGCACTTCGCTGCGCGTCTTGGAGCTGGTCAGCGCTTTGGCAAAGCCCGTCAACGTGCCCGTGGTGGCATGCCACATCGCACCGACCGCGCTGGAAGCCGCCGCTGCGGCGCCGAAGTGCTTGGGCGCGACGCCGAACGCGACGCCGATCAGCATGCGACCGTCGGCCTTGCTGTATCGCGGCAGCACGGACAGGTGCAACGTCTTGCCCGCGCGCTTGACCGTCAGCGCCACCGGCGTGGCGGCGCTGCAGCCGTCGCTCTGCACGCCGGCGCAGCGATGCGCGTCGATGCGCGTGCGAGCGCCCTTCTCGCCGACGGTGGCGCCGTCAACCGCGACGATCCTGTCGCCGGCACGCAACACGCCTGAGGCGGGCGCCTTGCCGGCGACTTCCGCCACCGTGGCATTCGCCGCAACGGCCTTGGTCGCCGGATCGAGGTTGTAGATCGCCGTCGCCCCGTTGAGGCTGCCCGACAGCAGCACCAGCCAGAACAGCAGAAAGGCGATCGCGATGTTCACGCCCGGGCCGGCGACGATCACCGCGATGCGCTTCCACGGTGCCTGGCTGTAATAGGCGCGGCGCGAGACCTCAGGGTCGAGCCCGTCGAGCTCCTCCGGGTTCATGCCCGTGATTTTCACGTAGCCGCCGAGCGGCAGCGCGCCCAGCGCGTACTCCGTCTCACCGCGTTTGATCCGCGCGATCGTCGGCGGAAAGAACAGCGAGAAGCGCTCCACGCGCATGCCCACGGCCTTCGCGACGACGAAGTGCCCGAGCTCGTGCAGCACGATCAGCGCCATGATTCCGAGAATCGTCAGGAGCCATGCCATGCGCCCATGTTGGCAGGCAGACCTGCGAGATCCGGCGGTTGCCGAAGCCGCGCGACGCGCGAGCCCGAGTGCGAAGCAATCTAAAAACGGTCAGGCCAGCGTGGCCACGAGCTCCGTTGCGACCTCGCGCGCCTGCCGATCGGCCTCATACAGCGACTCGAAGGCCAGCACCGGCTGCGCGCCGAGCTGCGACAGCGTGTGCTCGATCACCTCGCAGATGCCCAGAAAGCGCAGGCGGCCGTCGAGAAAGGCATGCACGGCCACCTCGTTGGCGGCGTTGAGCACGCACTGCGCCGTGCCGCCCGCGCGCGCCGCCTCCAGCGCGACGCGCAGGCATGGAACGGCGTCGAGATCGACCGGCTCGAAGTTCAGCTCGCCGATCGCCGCGAGATCGAGCGGCTGGATCGGCAGACCAGCGCTTTCGCCGCCATGCAGCGCGTAGGAGATCGCGATGCGCATGTCCGGCGGGCCGAGGTGCGCGAGCATCGCGCCGTCGGCCAGCTGAATCAGGCCGTGCACCAGCGACTGCGGATGCACGACCACGTCGATGCGCTCATACGGCGTGCCGAACAGGTGATGCGCCTCCATCACCTCCAGGCCCTTGTTCATCAGCGTCGCCGAGTCGATCGTGATCTTGCCGCCCATCGCCCACGTCGGGTGTGCCAGCGCCTGCTCGACGGTGACGTCGGCCAGCCGCTCACGCGAGCGCCCGCGAAACGGACCGCCGCTGGCGGTGATCGTCAGGCGCTCCACTGCGCCCGCCGGCTGGCCGGCGATCAGCTGGTGAAGCGCCGTGTGCTCGGAGTCCACAGGCACGATGCGCGCGCCCGTCGCCTCGGCAAGCGCCACCACCAGCTCGCCGCCGACGACCAGCGACTCCTTGTTGGCCAGCGCCAGATCGATGCCCTCGCCGAGCGTCGCCACCGTCGGACCCAGGCCGGCCGAGCCGACCAGCGAGTTGAGCACGAGATCCGCGCCGGACTCGACCACCAGGCGCACCAGCCCCTCGGCGCCGCCGAGCACCTGCCCGTCGGTCCAGGCCTCAGCCGCGCGCGCTGCCGCATCTTCGTCGGCCAGCGCGATCTTGGTGACGCCGCAGGCCTGCGCCTGGGCGATCAGCTCCTGCCAGGAGCTCTCGGCCGACAGGCCGATCACCTCCAGCTCGTCCGAGCGCGCGCACACGTCCAGCGCCTGCGTGCCGATGGAGCCCGTCGAGCCGAGAACGAGTACGCGCTTGGACATGCGCGAGACCCTACGCCGTCGGGCATGCGTGCTGCCCGCACAACGCAGAGAGCCCGGCGAACCGGGCTCTCTGCTTGTCAGCGCCGGGGCAGCTCAAAGAGCCGGGGCGCTGCGCTGGATGTAAGCGACGGGGCAGCCACGGAGATAGCCGCCCCGCCGTCGAGTCTCGTCTCGCTGCCGACGGCTGCTAGCTCATCCGCGGGTCGACGTAAAGCCCCGACACGTGGAAGTCGCTGCTCCTGGTGGTGTTGGCGTAGATGAAGCGCACTTCGCGCACGCCTTCTTGGCTGCCACCGAGCTGCGGCTTGACGTTGAACGGTGCCGACAGTTCCCAGCCCTTGCCGACCTTGGCGTTGAGCTGACCGACCGGCTGGCCGGCTGGCTTCGAGCCGGCGTAGTAGACGCCGACGGTCACGCCGCCGCCGCCCTGCACCGCTTCGATGTAGCCGCGCGCCGTCGGGTACTGCAGCGTGACGCACACGGGCGGGCTGACCGCGTAGGAGCCGCTGGGCAGCTCGAGAACGCCGCCGGTGCTGCCGTCGGGACGGGTCCCTTCGACGATCTGCGCACCGTTGTTCAGTTCCCAGCCTTCTTCGGGCCCGTTGAATTCACTGCCTTCGACGAGCGTGTAGTAGTTGCTGTCCTTCAGCGCTTCAAACGGCTGCGAGAAGGTCTGTCCGGGACATACCGCCAGTTCCGCGCTGACCTTGGCCGGCGCCGCCTTGACGGGTGCGATGGCTTCCGGCGTCGCCACCGTGGCAACGACAGGTGCGGCGGGCGGAACGGGAGCGGCCAGCGCAGGGATTGCGGCGAAGCCGAGAAGACCGGCGACGACGCCTGCGGTGGCTGCGAACTTCCTTGCGATGCTGCTTGCCGTGGGGCGAGACAGAGACATTTGAGTCCTCCGTGACGTTCCACTGGCGACCGAGCTATCTCATCCTTGAGACCTCTGGCTTTGCGTCCCCGCCTCACGACGGGTTTGCCTTTTTCAGTGCTTGGTTGGATTTCCTTACAGAGGCACTATCGGGCAGCTCCGTGTCGTGCTAAAGGGGCAAGGACGTATGTTCGACCGCTCGAATGCCGGCGGCCGCGAGTCGTCCTCTCACAAGCTTGACCTTCAAGTCTGCGCGTGTACACGGGCGATACATGCCCGACGCCATGTCCGTACATGCGATGCAAGAGGCCGCGCGCGCGAGAGACTTCCAGGTCAAGCGCGCCCGCCCGATAGAGGACGCGCGCCGGCGCGGCGCGCTGCTCGTCGGCGGCTGCTTCGCCGTCGCGGCGATCGCGCTGGCCGAGCTCGCCGGCGTGCACGGCTTCTCGCCGGAGGTGGCGGCGCTGTATGTGCTGGCGATCGCCGTCGCCGGTCATGTGCGCTTCGACGTCGGCGCCGGCTTCACGGTGCCGACGCAGGCGGTCTTCGTGCCGATGCTGTTCGCGCTCCCGCCTTCGGTGGTTCCGCTGCTGATCCCGCTCGCACTGGCGCTCGGCATGGCGCCGGCGATCCTGCGCGGCGAGATCTCCTCCAGCTGGCTGGTGACGGCGCTGGCCAACAGCTGGTTCGCGATCGGCCCGGCGCTGGTGCTGGTGCTTGCCGACGACCACAACCCGGCTGGGCGCTGGCTGGTGCTGCTGCTGGCGCTCGCGGCGCAGTTCGCCTGCGACTTTGCCGCGAGCGTCGTACGCGAGCGCGTCTATGGCGGCCCGAGCACCCGCGAGCTGGTGGAGGAGTACCGGCCGGTCTACGCGATCGACCTCGCGCTGTCGGCGCTTGGGCTGGCCATCGCCTTCGCGACGATCGTCGCGCACAGCCAGCTCGCACTGTTGCTGATCGCGCCGCTGTTCGGCATGCTGCGCTTCTTCTCCAACGAGCGCCATGACCGCCTCGTGCAGCTCGCCGAGCTCAACGACGCCTACCAGGGCACCGCGCTTCTGCTCGGAGACGTGGTCGAGGCCGACGACGCCTACACCGGCGAGCACTGCAAGGGAGTCGTGCGGCTGTCGCTGGAAGTCGCGCGCGAGCTCGGCCTGGACGCCGACCGCCAGCGCAACGTCGAGTTCGGCGCGCTGCTGCACGACGTCGGCAAGATCGCGGTGCCCAAGGAGATCATCAACAAGCCCGGAGAACTGGACGAGCGCGAGTGGGCGATCATCAAGACGCACACGATCGAAGGCCAGCGCATGCTCGAGACGATCGGCGGCTTCATGAGCGAGATCGGCCGAATCGTGCGGGCCTCGCACGAGCACTGGGACGGCAGCGGCTACCCGGACGCGCTGCGCGAAGAGGCCATCCCCCTGGAGGCGCGCATCGTCTCGGCATGCGACGCCTTCAACGCGATGACCACAACGCGTTCCTACCGCAAAGCCATGCCGCTCGCCGACGCCCGCGCGGAGCTGTTGCGCTGTGCCGGCACGCAGTTCGATCCCGCAGTCGCGCGTGCGCTGCTCGCCGTCGCACGAGCGCCGCAGCCACTAGGACGAGTGACTGTCGACGACGTGCCGCCCGCCCTGCCTGCAACCGACGCAGACGCCCGGCCAGCGGCCGGCGCTGCCTCGCAACCTGCAGTGATATCGGCGCGCGTGCGCCGCCCAGCCAGAGGCGCCAAGCGAGCGGCGTCTTCGCGCACGACCGGCTGAAACAGGGGACGCGGACGGCACCCGCGCCAGGCGAGCACCTGCGCGATACTCGAATGGCCATGTCCGCTAAAGACAGCCCGGTCGATCTCACGCGGCGATCGTTCGCCGCCGCCGGCAGCGGCGATTACGACCTGATGATGAGCTTCTACGGTCGTGATTCGGTGTTCGACATGTCCGGCTGGGGGCTCGGCGTGCACACCGGATCGCGCGCGATCCGGCGCTTCTTCGAAAGCTGGATCGGCTCGTTCGCCGAGTTCTCCATGGAGCTCGAGGAGGTCGCCGACCTGGGCAGCGGCGTGACCTTCGCGGTGGCGCGCCAGGACGCGCGCTCGTCGGGCGCGCGCGAGCCGCTGAGCATTCGTCATGCGGCCATCGCCGTGTGGCAGGGCGGCGTGGCGGTGCGCGTGACCAACTACCGCGACATCGAGCAGGCGCGCAAGCTGGCCGTCACAGTGGCGCAACAGACGCAACAGGCGCTGTCTGCCTAGCTCGCGGGATGAGCGCGGCGCCGCGTGGCCGCAGCTTCCCTATGTTGAGTCTGAGACCAATCGGGTAACACCACCTGAGAAGGAGAGCGCAAGTACGCTCTCGAACTGAGTCGGATGAGGTCCGTCACCGCGAAGGCGCCGGAACGTCGAATGATCAAACTGAAATGCATGGCATGCGGGCTGACGGTCGCCTACCGCGAGTCGCGTGGCGATCTCTGCCCGCGATGCCTGGGCGGTGGTCAGGCGGTTCAACTTCTGCCGGTGAGCGATCGCCCGTCGAGAACGTCGCAGTCGACGATTGGGCGGCTGAGCATCAACTCGAAGCATCAGGACGACAAGCACACGTTGTTCTTGACGGGTGAAATCGACGTCGCCTCGGCTCCCGTGCTGGCAGCGGCGATCGATGAACTGTGCGCAGGCGGCGCGCGCGAGATCGTGCTCGACCTGTGCGGCGTCGAGTTCGTCGACTCCAGCGGCCTCGGCGCGATCCTGCAGGGCAAATCGCTCTGCGAACGGCACAACTGTGCCTACTCGCTGACACCCGCCCAGCGACCGGTCGAGCGGATGTTCGACATGACCGGTGTCAAGGGCAGGCTGCACTTTCGCCCGACTGCACGAGGGACGCTCCGCTCCGGTCGCTGAGCCGAGCCGTCGAACGGCCGGCATCGCTGCGCGCAGGCCGGGTCTCGCGCGCCCGTGCACGGCTGTCCGAGCAGCGTGAGCGCTACACGTACGCCGCCCAGATGTAGTAGCCGACGACGGCGGCGAACAGCACGGCATCGAGGCGATCGAGCGCGCCGCCGTGTGCGCCGAACAGGCCGCCGGAGTCCTTGGTGTTGGCCTCGCGCTTGACGTAGGACTCGAACAGGTCGCCGATCGGCGCGACCAGCGCGACGCCGATGCCGAGCACGATCGCGTGCGTGCCTGGCAGCCATTCCTGATAGCGCCCGGCGATCCACACGCCGAGCACCGTGCAGACCATGCCGATCACCAGGCCCTCGACGGTCTTGTTCGGCGAGACCGTCGGCGCGAGCGGCCGTTTGCCGAACAGCCTGCCGCCGAAGTAGGCGCCGGTGTCGCCGACGAACGTGCCGACGAGCACGTCGAGCACGATGCCCAGCCCGTGCGGCAGACCACGCAGCAGCACCGCATGCGCCAGCGCGAGGCCGATCCAGACGATGCCCAGCAGCGTCAGCGAAAGGCCGCCGACGCTCGGCCGGCGCTGCAGCAGTGTGAGGCCGAACAGCAGCGGCAGCGCGGCCACGAGCACGAGCAGCACCTGATACTGGTTGCCGTACAGCGCCGCCGCCAGCAGGCCGGCCAGCGCGACGAAGCCCGCCAGGCGCACGGGATGCGCGCGCGCGTACATGCCATACAGCTCATGCAGGCACACGCAGCCGAGCACGAACAGGCCCAGCGCGAAAACGGCGCCGCCCTCGATCACCAAGAACAGCGCCACGGCGATCGCCGGCACGGCAGCGAGCAGGCGCGCGCCGAGGTCTGAGCTCTGGCCGCCGTCTGAATCGCTCGGCGCGCGCCGGCGAATCAGCGGGCCGCGCGGCGGGCGCCGACGGGCGCTGCGGCGGCGGCCATGCGGGCTGCGCCCGGCTGGAGTGCTCGCGCGGCTTGCCATCAGCGCCTCACCGCGCGCCGAAGCGCCGGCGCCGGCGGGAGAACTCGTCGAGCGTCTCGCGCAGCGCCTCGCGCGAGAAGTCCGGCCACAGCTCGTCGCGGAAGACCAGCTCGGCATAGGCCGATTGCCACAGCAGGTAGTTGGACAGGCGCTGCTCGCCGCTGGTGCGAATGATCAGGTCGGGGTCGTGCATCTCCGGTGCGTACAGGCCCGCGCGGAACTCCTGCTCTGAGCCACCGGTGAAACTGCGCGCCGCGTCGAGAATCTCCGCGCGTCCGCCGTAGTTGAAGGCGACGAACAGCGTGATGCGCTCGTTGGCAGCCGTCAGCTCTTCGGCCCATGCCATGCGCTGCACGAGATCCTCCGACACGCCGTCGCGGCGGCCGATGAAGCGCATGCGCACGCCTTCTTCGTGCAGCTCCGGCGTTTCGCTGGCGATGCGCTGGGAGAACATCTGCATCAGCCCGGCGACCTCCTCGGCCGGGCGCGACCAGTTCTCGGTGGAGAACGAGTAGACCGTCAGCTCCTTGACGCCGAACTCGGTGGCATCGCGCAGGCGCGCCTTGACGGTGTCCGCGCCGGCGCTGTGGCCCTCGTTGACCGGCACTCCCTGCTTCTGTGCCCATCGCCCGTTGCCGTCGGTGATGATGGCCACGTAGCGAGCGCTCGCAGGCTGGCTCTCCGCGGACTCGGGCGCCGAGGCGAGATCTGCAGCGGACGCCTGTTGGCCGATCTGCGATCGGTCGGCGGCGGCCATCAGACTTCGAGGATCTCTTTTTCCTTGGCCTTGAGCACGTCATCGAGATCGCCGACGCGGCCGTCGGTCAGCTTCTGCAGCTCGACCTCCGCGCGATGCTCGTCGTCGGAGGAGGCCTCGCCCTCGGCCTTGAGCTCGCGCAGCTGCTGCATGGTGTCGCGGCGCACGTTGCGAATCGCCACGCGGCCCTCCTCGGCGAGGTTGCGCACGACCTTCACCAGCTCGCGACGCCGCTCCTCGGTCAGCTCCGGCACGACCAGCCGAATCACATTGCCGTCGTTGGACGGGTTCAGGCCGACGTCGGACTCGTTGATGGCCTTCTCGATCAGCTTGATCGAGGACTTGTCATACGGCTGCACGCTCAGCAGGCGCGCTTCGGGCGCGGAGATCGTCGACAGCTGGTTCAGCGGCGTCATCGCGCCGTAGTAGTCGACGACCACGCGATCGAGCAGCGCCGGGCTGGCGCGCCCGGTGCGCACCGTGGAGAACTCGTGCTGTGCGGACTCTGCAGACTTGACCATGCGCTCGCGCGCGTCGTCGAGCAGTTCGTCGATCAGGCTGTCACCGGCCATCGGCTTCTCCTTGAGCTGTCGCCACGAGCGTTCCCACCCGCTGGCCTGAGATTATCCTCGCGAGCGCCGTGTCGTCGTCCATGTTGAAGACGTTCAGCGGCATGGCGTTCTCCATGCACAAGGCGAGCGCCGTCGAGTCCATCACGCGCAGTCGCCGCTCGAGCGCTTCCATGTGCGTGATCTCGGGAATGAACTCGGCGCTCGAGTCGACGGCCGGGTCGGCCGTGTAGACGCCCTCGACGCCGTTCTTGGCCATCAGGATGATCTCCGCGTGGATCTCCGCCGCGCGCAGCGCCGCCGCAGTATCGGTCGTGAAGAACGGATTGCCGGTGCCGGCCGCGAAGATCACCACGCGGCCCTTCTCCAGGTGGCGCATGGCGCGGCGACGGATGTAGGGCTCTGCGACCTCGGACACGCCCAGCGCCGACTGCACGCGCGTGTTCGTGCTGGCCTTCTCCAGCGCGTCCTGCAGCGGCAGCGCGTTGAGCACGGTCGCGAGCATGCCCATGTAGTCGGCCGTCGCGCGATCCATGCCGGCGGCGGCGCCCTTCATGCCTCTGTAGATGTTGCCGGCGCCGACGACGATCGCCACCTCGACGCCCTGCTCGCGCACCTCGGTCACCTGACGCGCAACGCCCGCCACGCGCTCGGGGTCGGTGCCGAACTCCAGCGAGCCCATCAGCGCCTCGCCGGACAGCTTCAGCAGGATGCGTTTGAAGGCTGCTGGCATTCGACGCGAGAGCCTACTCAGTCGCCGTGCGCGCGGAGCGTTCGACGGCCGGCTGCGTGCTTGCGCGCGTCTGGCGATAGCAAAGGTATTTACAGCGCACGGGGGGTGACACTCGCATCGCGTGCAACGTGCGCCATGGTATTTACCACGTATATACGTTGGCTATCGGTGCGTGCAACCGAAGACACGATGCGCGCTCCCGGCGCGATTGCGACGCCGCCAGCCGTTGGCGCAAGCAAGCGAACGCGACGCGACCGCGAGCTACTGCCCGATGGCAAAGCGAGCGAAGCGGCGCACTACGACGTTCTCGCCGGTCTTCGCGGTGAGCTCGTCGCGCAGCTGCTGCACGGTCTTGCCGTCGTAGGCGGGGTTGTGCATCTCCTGCTCGAGCAGCACGATGGTCTCGTACCAGGAATCGAGCTTGCCGGAGACGATTTTCTCGCGCACGTTGTCGGGCTTGTCTGCGGCCTCCTGCTCGTAGATGCGCGCCTCGGCGTCGCGAGCGTCGGCCGGCACGTCGTCGCGGCTGACGTACTTGACGGTCGGCGTGGCGGCGATCTGCATGGCGACCGCGCGCGCGAAACCGACGAAGTCGTCGTTGTTGGCGACGAAGTCGGTGTTGCAGTCGACCTCGATCAGCACGCCCACGCGCGCGCCGGCGTGGATGTATGACTGGACGGTGCCCTCGGTGGCGGTGCGCTCGCCGAGGTCCTGGATCTTCTTGCCCTGCTTCAGGCGCAGGATCTCGATGGCTTTGTCCATGTCGCCCTCGGCCTCGGTGAGGGCCTTCTTGCAATCCATCATGCCGGCGCCGGTGCGCTCGCGCAGCGCCTTGACGTCCTTGGCCGAAACCTCAACTGCGCTCATCGCTTCTACGCCTCCTTGACCGGCTCGGCGGCCTCGTTCGCGGTCTCTGCCGGCGCCTCTGGCTCCGACGGGGCCTCGGCCTCGCTCTCGGCCGCAGTCTCAGGCGGCGCGGACTGCTCCTCGGCCGGCCGGCTGGCGTCGGGGCTGGCGTTCATCGGCGTGACCGACTCGCTCTGCGGCTCCAGCGTGGCCGGATCGGCGGGCTCAGCCGGCACGGGGCTCGTCTCCGGCGCAGGCTGCTGCGCGGCGGCCGCGGCGACAGCCTCTTCGGCCGCGGCTTTCTCCTCGGGCGCTTTTGCCGGCGCGGCAGGTGTGTCAGGTGCTTTGGCAGCGGGTGCGGGCTGCGCGGGTGCTTTGGCCGCCGGCGCCTCGGCAGGCGCTGCGGCGGCTGGCGGAGCCTGCGCGGCAGCGACGGCTGCGCGCTCGGCGGCGGCCTTCTCCTCGGCCTCTTTCTTGACCTGTTCCTCGGCCTCGCGCTTGGCCTGCTCTTCGGCCTCGCGCTTGGCGCGGGCCTCGGCCTCGATGCGCGCCTTCTCCTCGGCTTCCTTGCGCGCGCGTTCCTCCTCGGCGCGGAACACTGAGTGGCCCTCCTGGACGACCTGTCCGATCGCCTGCGTGATCAGCGCGCAGGAGCGGATGGCGTCGTCGTTTCCGGGGATCACGAAGTCGATGCCGTCGGGGTCGCAGTTGGTGTCGACGAGGCCGATGATCGGAATGCGCAGGCGGCGCGCCTCTTTGACGGCGATCTCCTCGGTCTTGAGGTCGATGACGAACACGGCGTCGGGCGGACGCTGCATGTTCTTGACGCCGCCGAGGTTGGCGCGCAGCTTGGCCAGGTCGGCCTGCGCGGCCATGCGCTCGCGCGTCGGCAGCAGCGCCAGCTGTCCCTCGGCCTCGTAGCGTTCGAGGTCGTGCAGCCGGCGGATGCGCAGGCTGATGGTCTGGAAGTTGGTCAGCAGACCGCCGAGCCAGCGGTGGTTGACGAACGGCATGTCGGCCGCTTCGGCGACCTCCTTGATGGTGTCGCGGGCCTGCTTCTTGGTGCCGACGAACAGCACGGTGCCGCCGCGGTGAGACAGCTCGTTGGCGAACGCCTGCGCCTGGTCGAGCAGCGCGGACGTCTTGACGAGGTCGATGATGTAGTTGCCACCACGCTCGCCGAAGATGAATCGGCGCATCTTGGGGTTCCAGCGGCGCGTCTGGTGGCCGAAATGGACGCCGGCCTCCAGCAGCTCCGCGATGCCTACTTGAGCCACGGAGTACTCCCTTTATTTTATTTGATGATGTCCGGCTCGGTGGTCGCGGACCCGAAGCGCGACGGGACGTCGTCACCACGGGCAGGGCCGCGATCTTTTACCCGAGACGGGTAGAGGTTCTGGTTGGCCGGTCAGGATAGCCGTTCGGCGCGCTCCAGCGCCGCCTGCAGATCGGCGGGCAACGGCGAATGCACCTCGACGGGCTCGCCGCTGAGCGGGTGCGCGAAAGCCAGGCGCGCGGCGTGCAGGAACTGGCGATGCAGGCCGAGCGCGCCGGGCGCGCCGTACTCGCGATCGCCGGCGATCGGAAGCCCGATCGCGCGCAGGTGCACGCGGATCTGGTGCGTGCGGCCGGTGTCGAGCGTCAGGCGCAGCAGCGAGTGCTCGGCCAGTGTGCGGTCGAGCGTGAAGTGCGTGCGCGCCTCGCGCGCCTGCGCACCGCCGACGGCCATGCGCGTGCGCACGCGTGCGTCGCGGCCGATGGGCGCCTCGATGGTGCCGCTGCGCGAGGGCGGCCGACCCTGCACGAGTGCGATGTATTCGCGCTCGATCTCGCGGCGCGCAAGCGCCTTCTGCAGCGCCGCGTGCGCCTGCTCGGAGCGCGCGACGACGAGCAGTCCGGAGGTGTCGCGATCGAGGCGATGCACGATGCCGGCGCGCTCGGGATCGCCGCCAGCCGCGCCGGCAGCGGCGGCCGCGAGCAGCTGTGAGAGCGTGTCCTGGCGGTGACCCTTGGCCGGGTGCACGACGACGCCGGGCGCCTTGTCGACGACCAGCAGGTGCTCGTCCTCATAGGCAACGCGAAACGGCTCGCCGGTGGGCTCGGGCGCGGGCTCGCGTGCGCGTGGGTCCGGCGCGGGCTTGCGTGGGTCAGGCGCGGGCATGTCGCTCGTGGTCGATCACGAGGAACAGGATGAGCACGCCGAGCGTGATGCACATGTCGGCGAGGTTGAACGGCGGCCAGCCGAGCGGCAGCTTGATGAAGTCGGTCACCGAGCCGGCGCGCAGGCGGTCGATGACGTTTCCGACGGCGCCGCCGATGAGCATGCCGGTGGGCAGCCAGATCAGCTTGGCGTGGCTGTGTCGCGCGAAGTACACCAGTAGGCCGAGCAGCGCGAGGCCGATGGCGATCGTCACGGCGACGTGGCTGCCGGGCAGAAAGCCGAAGGCGATGCCGTTGTTGCGCGTGTCGACCAACTGCACGCCGGGCAGCAGTTTGCGTTCTTCGCCCCCCACGATGGAGCTTTCGACGGCATGCTTCGAGAGCTGGTCGGCGCCAACGACGAGCGCCAGCACGAGCACGGCGCGCAGCCATGGGCCAGCGGCACGCATCGGCGCTCAGCCGTGAATCAGATCGTTGACGACGATCGAGTTGAGAATCTGCAGCGTGAAGATCGCGAGGATCGGGCTGAAGTCAAAGCCGCCGAAGGACGGCAGCACGCGGCGGAAGATGCGCAGGAACGGCTCACAGACGTCGCGCAAAAAGCCGAGCACGATGTCGGTCCAGCGCGAGTAGGGCGGGCGCACGCCGACGCTGAACAGCAGCTGGATGACGATGTACAGGATGATCAGCAGCGTGTACACGTAGATGAGCGTCGACAGGTAGTCGGCGATCTGCGTGCGCGCGCTGGCGAGCACCACGGCGCTCAGCTCCTCGGCTCGAGCACCGCGTCGAGCGCGTCGGAGAAGGCAGCGCGCAGGCCGCCGCGCTCCAGGGCGTCGACGCCGCGCGCGGTCAGCCCGCCGGGCGAGGAGACCTCGCGACGCACGGCGACGGTGTCATAGCCACGCTGGCGCAGCAGCTCGGCGGTGCCGGACAGCGTCTGCACGACCAGTTCGGCGCCTTGTGTGGCGGGAATGCCGCGGCGCACGCCGGCGTCGATCTGCGCCTCGGCCACCAGCGCCACATACGCGGGCGCGCAGGACATCAGCCCCATGGCCACGTCCACGAGCGCATCGTCGAGCACGACCAGCGTGCCCAACTCGGCGAACAGCTCGTGCACCTGCTCGTCGAGCCGGGCGCTGTGGTCAGGCTGCGCGCGGTCTGCGACGTCCCGGGCGTCGGTTCCCTGCACGACTGCGCCCTGGCGCACCTCGACGGGCAGCGAGGGAATGAAGCGGTAGACCTGTTTGCCCGGGTAGGCGTCGCGCAGCGCCTGCAGCGGCGTGGCCGCGAGAATCGACGCGACGGCCCTGGCGTGCGACGCGACTTCGCCGGCGACCGCCGTCAGCTGCGCGGGCTTGTGGCACAGCACGACCAGATCGGCGCGTTGCGCCACCGCGGCGTTGTCTGCCAGCCGCTCGCCGCCCAGCTCGGCGACCAGCGCGTCTGCGCGCGCGGCGACCGGATCGGCGCACAGCACCGGCTTGCCCCACCCACGCGCAAGCGCGCGAGCCATGTTGCCTGCGCCTATGAGACCTATCTGCATGCTGTGCTCACGCTAGCCGGTGGTGCGAAACCGCGGACCTGGTGGTCAGGTTCAAGTCTGGCCAGGACGCAGGGAGCGTGGCGTGCTGAACAGCACGCGAGCGACCGAGGACGCCGCCAGACGCCGGACATGGCCGCCAGGTCAGGATTGGTTGAAGAAGCCCTTCTCGATCAAGCGAGCTCGCTCCTCGGCGGAGATCTCGACGTTTCGCGGCGTGAGCATGAAGACCTTGTCGGCGATGCGCTGCATGCCGCCGTCGAGCGCGTAGGTGAGGCCGGAAGCGAAGTCGATCAAGCGCTTGGAGAGGTCTGTTTCGGACGCCTGCAGGTTGAGGATCACGGGAATGCCGTCCTTGAACTTGTCGGCGATCTGCTGCGCGTCGTTGAACGACTTGGGAATGACCAGGTGCACGCGCACGTCGCCGTTGCCACGCGCGACAGCCTTCAGTTGGGTCGTCGGTCGCCCGCCACGTGAGCCGCCCTCTTCCTCGGCGAAGATGTCATCGAACTCGTCGCGACGCCGGCGCAGGCGGCGAACGTTGGGCCGCTCGCGGTAGCGATCCTCGATCTCCGCCTCAGGCGGACCTTCGTCGAAGTCGTCGTGATACTCCTCGGCTAGGCCGAAGTAGACGAGCGCACTGTGCCAGGAGTCGCGAAAGGCCATTTGTGTAGATGCGTTTTCGCCCGAGAGGACGGATTCCCTGCTCATGCTAGACATTCGCGTGCGGCGAGCGCACAGCGCACGCTCCGCGAAGTGGTCCGGCAAGCGCGCCTAAGAGTACAGGCTCGTGCCGATGCGCACGATCGTCGCGCCCTCCTGCACGGCGACGACGTAGTCCTGCGACGTGCCCATCGACAGATGCTGCAGGCCGTGCTCGTCGGCCAGCGCGCGCAGCGCGGCGAACCAGTGGCGGTTGTCCTCCGCAGTGGCGGCCAGCGGCGGCATCGTCATCAGCCCGGCGACCGGCACGGGCGCCTTGGCGACGAACTCGCCGACATGCTGCGGCGCCACGCCGGCCTTGCCCTGCTCGCCGGCCACGTTGACCTCGATCAGAATGCGCAGGTCCGGCCGAGCCTGCTCGCGACAGCGCTCAAGCGCGCGCAGCACGGACTCGGACGCGACCGAGTGGATCAGCCTCGCGTACGGCACGATTTCGCGCACGCGCCGGCTCTGCAGCTGACCGATGAAGTCCCACTCGAACAGCGCGCCGTGCGCAGCGTGCTTGGCCGCGAGCTCCTGCGCACGGTTCTCGCCGACCAGCCGAACGCCCGCGTCGGCCAGCGGCGGCAGGTCGTCGACGGCCACGTACTTGACCGCCGCCAGCAGCTCGACCTCCGCGCGCCCGCCGCCCGGCGCACGCGCCGGCGCATGCTCGCGCGCCACGGCGATTCGCTCGCGCACACGAGCCACGTTGTCGGCGACGCGCTGCGCCTGCAGGCCGGAGATCAGCTGCGCCACGCGATCGCCGCCTGGCGCCCGGCGCGCGCGCCTTCGCGCCGGTGTGAGAAGAAGCGCTCGTCGCAGATCGTGCACGCGTGTGCGTCCAGCACCTGATCGACGCCCGCACCCAGCAACCGCTCGCGCGCGATCGCGCGCAGGTCGATGTTCTGCGCGCCGGCGACCGTCTCGCCGAAGGCCGCGTGCACCTCCGGCCCGACCTCGTAGCAGCAGGCGCCTGCGCCCGGGCCTACGACGGCGACCGTCGCGCCTGCCTCGCCGTCGGCGAGCTCGCGCAGCGCGCGCACACCCTCCTCCAGCACACCGGCCGCCAGCCCGCGCCAGCCAGCGTGCAGCGTCGCCACTGCTTCGTCGCCGGCCAGCGTCACCGGCAGGCAGTCTGCCGTCAGCACCATCGCGCCTATACCGCTCAGCGCCGTGGCGTGTCCGTCGGCGTCGATCGCCACCGCCTCTCCCCCGCTCCCGGCGAGCGTGCGCACGCGCTGCACGTTGGTTCCGTGCACCTGGCGACTCGCGCACAGCCACTGCAGGTCGAGCTCGCAGCAGAGCGCGTCACGAGCATCGCGTCCGCGCTCGTGGCCGTCGCCGGTCTGAGTCGACAGGTTGCCGTGCGCGCGCGAGCCGAACAGCGCATATGCACCGCCGGGCAGCTCGCAGGAGAAGCCCTCGGCGTGCGCGAGCACACGCGCGCGCGAGTCGCTCACCGAGCGCCGGCCCGCGCTCATTGCGCCTCCAAGGCGGCGCTCAGCTCGGCCTCGCGCGCCTCGGCGGCGCCGGCCAGCTCGCCGTCGAGCTTGCGCATCAGCGCGCCGCGCAGACGCCTGCCGACCTCCGGGCCAGCGGGGATGCCGCTGCGCAGCAGATCGTCGCCGTCGATCTCCAGGCTGATGTTGCGCAGCTGCGACAGCCAGCGCCGCGCCGCGTCGGCGGCCTGTGTCTCACCGCGCGCCGCCGCCAGCGCCTCGGCAAGTGCGACCGCCTCCAGCGCGGCGTCGTGTGCGATCGCATATATCTGCGACGGCGTCTGGGCGTGGCGCAGGCGCTCGGCCAGGCGCGGCGCCGCGAGCGCGCTGTGCACGGCGCGCTCGCGCTCGGCGGCCGGAAACTCGTAGCGGTCGAGCAGCACGCGCAGGCGCGTTTCGTAGTCATGCGCGTCGTATGCCTGCGCCGGCAGCAGAAGCGAAGCCAGCAGCAGCACGTCCGGCCAGGCGTTCGCGTCCTCATCCGGCAGCGCCGCGAGCGCCGCGCGGGCGAGCGGCGCGTCGAGCTCGATCGCCTCGTGCAGCGCCGACAGCGCGCCCAGGCGCTGCATCGCCTCCAGCGCCGCCACGGCATCGCCCTCGGCCAGCGTAAGCCGCAGCTCGGCGCCGATGCGCGCCGGCGAGACCGTGTCCAGCGCGCCGCCGGCGATCGCCTGCTCGGCCAGGCCCGCCGTGTGCTCGTCGGGCGCAAAGCCCAGCCGCGCCTCATAGCGCGCCATGCGCAGCATGCGCGTGGGGTCGTCGCGAAAGCTGCCGTCGTGCAGCACGCGCAGGCGCGACGCTTGCAGGTCCTCCAGCGCGTGCGGTGCCTCGCGCAACTGGCCGCGCCGCTCGCCGCCGAGCGCCACGGCGATCGCGTTGACCGTGAAGTCGCGCCGCAGCAGATCCTGCTCGGGCGTGCCGGCGCGAACGTCGGGCAGCGCTCCCGGCGCCGCATATGACTCTGCGCGACGCGCCGCCACGTCGATGCGCCCGCCGTCGAAGCGCACGACCGCCGTGCCGAAGCGCTCGTGCGCGTCGACCTCACTGCGCACGCCGAGCGCCGTCAGGCGATCATCGAAAAAATCTGCCAGCTCCTGCGCAAAGTCAGGCGCGCCGGCGTCGACGATCACGTCGAGCTCGCGCGGCCGGCGACCGAGCAGCAGGTCGCGCACGGCGCCGCCGACCAGCTCCACGTCCGCGCGATGCTCGGCAAGCTCGAGCAGCTCGCTGCCGCCCGGCAGCTCCCGCAGGGTGTCCAGCACCGTCTCGCCCATGTGGCTTCGCTCGCTCACGCTCGCCCCCGCGCCGTCCGTCCGGCCTCAGCCGATCCGCACGGGAATGCCGGCCGCCGCCAGGTGCGACTTGGCCTCGGCGATCGTGTGCCGGCCATAGTGGAAGATCGACGCGCACAGCGCCGCATCGGCGCCCGCTTGCAGCGCCTGCACGAGGTGCTCCAGCTCGCCCGCGCCGCCCGAGGCGATCACGGGCACGCTCACGGCGTCGCTGATCGCGCCGATCAGCGCCAGGTCATAGCCGTCGTTGGTGCCGTCGCGGTCCATGCTCGTCAGCAGGATCTCGCCGGCGCCGCGCTGCACGCCCTCGTGCGCCCACTCGACCACGTCGCGCCCGGTCGGCGTGCGCCCGCCGGCCAGGTAGGCCTCCCACTTGCACGGGTCGTCCAGGTCGCCGCCGACGAACGCGTCCGCTTTGGCGTCGATCGCCAGCACGACGCACTGCGAGCCGAACGTCTCGGCCAGCTCGTCGATCAGCTGCGGACGCTCCAGCGCCGCCGAGTTGACCGACACCTTGTCCGCGCCGGAGTCGAGCACGGCCTGCGCGTCCTCGATCGAGCGAATGCCGCCGCCGATCGTGAACGGCACGAACACGTCGTCGGCCGTCGCGCGCGCCAGCTTGGCGATCGTGTCGCGCTTCTCGTGCGTCGCCGTGATATCCAGAAAGACCAGCTCGTCGGCGCCCTCGCGGTCGTAGAACGAGGCCAGCTCGACCGGGTCTCCGGCGTCGCGGATGTCGAGAAATTCGACGCCCTTGACGACCCGTCCGGCGTCGACGTCCAGGCACGGAATCACGCGCTTGAAGTGCACGCCGTCACGGTAGCGCTCGACGGTGCTGGGATCAGTCGGCGAGCGCCTGCAGCGCCTGCGCGACCGTGAAGCGCCGCTCGTACAGCGCCTTGCCCACGATCACGCCGTCCAGCGCGTCCAGCCCGCGCTCTGCGCGCAGCGCGGCGATCGCGCGCAGGTGCTCGAGCTCGCCGATGCCGCCCGACAGGATCACGTGCCCGTCTCCCGCCGCGCGCGCGACCTGCTCGGACTCCTGTGCGACCGGCCCGTCGAGCATTCCGTCGTGGTCGATGTTGGTGAACACGAACGTGCTCACGCCCTGCTCGCGCAGGCGCTCGATCGCCTCGTGCGCGGGCACGTCTGTCGTCGACAGCCAGCCATGCGTGGCCACCAACCCGTCGCGCGCGTCGATCGACACCAGCACGCGCTGCGGACCGTGCTTGTCCAGCGCGTCCGCGAGCACCTGCGGAGCCGTGAATGCGGCCGTGCCAAGAATCACGCGCCAGGCGCCCGCCGCCAGCGCCGCGTCGACCGCCGCCGACGTGCGCAGCCCGCCGCCGTACTGCACCGGCAGGCCCAGCTCGTCGGCGATCGCGGCCATGCGCACGACGTTGACCGGCTCGCCGCTCTTGGCGCCGTCGAGGTCGACCACGTGCAGGAAGCGCGCGCCGTCCTGCGCGAACGCGCGCGCGGCCGCCAGCGGGTCCAGGTCATAGACCTTCTTGGCCTCGAAGTCGCCCTTGACCAGGCGCACGGCGCTGCCGCCGAGAATGTCGATCGCCGGATAGAGGTTCACTGACTGGGCACCGGCGCTTGCGCACAGATGCGCGCGAAGTTCGCCAGCAGGCGCAGACCCGCCGCCGAGGACTTCTCGGCGTGGAACTGCACGCCGTAGAACGAGCCCTTCTCCACGGCCGTCACAAACGGTGCCCCGTACGCGGCCATGCCGAGCACGTCCTGCTTGCTGGCCGGCTCGGCCGCGAAGGAGTGCACGTGGTAGAAGGCGCACTCGCGTGGCAGGTCGGCGACCAGCCGCGACTGCGCTTTGTCGAAGCGAACCTCGTTCCAGCCGATGTGCGGCAGCTTCAGCTCAGGCGCCTTCAGCGCGTGCACCTCGCCGGCGACGATGCCCAGTCCCTCGGCGCCGCCGAGCTCTGAGGAGTAGTCGAACGCGAGCTGCAGGCCCAGGCAGATGCCGAGCACCGGCGTGCCGGCGGCCACGCGCTCGCGCAGCAGCTCGTCCAGGCCGGCGTCGCGCAGGCGCTCCATCGCGCGCGGAAACGCGCCGACGCCCGGCACGACAAGGCCGTCGGCCGCGCGCAGGCGCTCGAGCTCGCCGCTGACGATCGCGCGCGCGCCGACGTGCTCCAGCGCCTTCTCGACCGAGCGGCGATTACCCATGCCGTAGTCCACGACGGCGATCTCCACCGGCGTGTCGATCAGCGCGCTCATGCGGTCAGCGTGCCCTTCGTGCTCGGCACGCCGCTCTCGTCCGGGTCGATCGCCACGGCCTGGCGCAGCGCGCGTGCGAATGCCTTGAAGACGGCCTCGATCATGTGGTGTGCGTTCGTGCCGGCCTCCACGCGCAGGTGCAGCGTCAGCTTGGCGGCGTTTGCCAGCGCACGAAAGAACTCCTCGGTCAGCTCGTGCTCGAAGCCGCCCGTCGAGCCCGGCGGCAGCTCAGCCTCGAAGGCGGTGAACGGGCGCCCTGAGATGTCGAGGGCGCAGCTCGCACGCGCCTCGTCCATCGGCACCGTGGCGGCGCCGTAGCGCACGATGCCCACGCGCTCGCCGAGCGCCTGATCGAGCGCCTGGCCGAGCACGATCGCCGTGTCCTCGGCGGTGTGGTGCGCGCCCGTCTGCAGGTCGCCGCTGACCTTCACTTTGAGATCGATGCGCCCGTGGCGCGCGAGCAGGTCGAGCATGTGGTCGAGAAAGCCCACACCGGTGTCACGCGTGCCGGCGCCGGAGCCTTCCAGCGTCAGCGACAGGCGCACGTCGGTCTCGCCCGTGCGGCGCTCGATCGTGGCGGTTCTGTTGGGCGGGTCTGCCGGCATCGCCTAATTGTCGCCGATGCGCGCCTCCATCGAGCGCGCGTGCCACTCAAAGCCCTCCGCGCGCGCGATCGGCGCGCCGGCGCTGGCCAGCTTGCCCGCGCCCGCCGCGTCGATGCGCACCTCGGCCATGCGCCTGCGGAAGTGGCGCGGCGAGAGCATCGACGCGAAGCGCGCTGCACCGCCGGTGGGCAGGATGTGATTAGAGCCAGCCACGTAGTCGCCGAACGCCGTCGCGCTGGCCGCGCCGACGAACAGGCAGCCGGCCGACTGCACGCGCGAAGCCAGCGCCTCGGCGTCGGCGCCGATCAGCTGCAGGTGCTCGGGCGCGAAGGCGTTGGCGAGCTCCAGCGCACCGGCGGCGTCGAAGGCGTCGACCAGCGCGAAGGCGCCGCCGCCGGCCGGCAGCTCTGCGTCCAGACGCGCGATCTCCGTGGCGAGTGCATCGTTGACGCCCGGCCCAGGCGACACCGCCACCACCAGACTGCCCTCGCCGTGCTCGGCCTGCGCGAGCATGTCCAGCGCCGCGAGCGCGATCTCGCGCTGGCCGACCTCCGCGCCGAGCACCACCAGCAGATCGCTCGGGCCGGCGAAGCCGTCGATGCCGACCGTCGCCGAGAGCTGGCGCTTGGCCTCCTGCACGTAGAGGTTGCCCGGCCCGACAACCACGTCCACGCGTGCGACCGTGTCGGTGCCGTAGGCAAGCGCGGCGATCGCCTGCGCGCCGCCCATGCGGTAGACGCGTTCCACGCCGCACAGACGGCATGCGCCGAGAATCGCCGGGTGGATCTCGCCGTCGGCACCCGGCGGCGCGCATACGACCACGTCGAGCACGCCGGCCGCGCGCGCCGTCACGACGCCCATCGCCACCGTGCTCGGGTAGGGCGCGCGCCCGCCCGGCACGTAGATCGCCGCCGAAGCGACCGGAATCTCACGCAGCGCGATCTGCTGACCCTGCGCCAGTGCGACCGTGCGGCCCTGCTCGACCGCCGCGTCGGCGACCTGCGCGACGTTGGCGATCGTCACCTGCAGACCGGCGACGACGTCGAGCGGTAGCCGCTTGATCGCCTCGTCGAGCTGCTCGGCCGACACCAGCAGCGAGAGCTCCTGTGCGGCGGGCGGCGCAGCGGCGGTTGCGTCGAAGCGGCGCGTGTAGTCGAGTACCGCCGCGTCGCCCTCGGCGCGCACGCGCTGCACGATCTCGCGCACGTCCTGCTCAACTGAGCTGGCGTCGGCGATCAGCCCGCGCAGGTGCGCGGCCACGCCGGCCGGGCCGCCGAGCCCTTCCAGCTCCGCAATCGCGACGCGGTGCAGTCGCATCTCAGGAGGAGCTCGCGACGGACAGGTCGCGCAGCGCGGCCAGCAGCGCGTCGATCTGCGCCGCCTTGAGCTTGTGCGCCACCGGGTTGGCGATCAGCCGTGCCGTGCAGACGACGATCTCCTCGCGCACGACCAGGTTGTTCTCGCGCAGCGTCGTTCCGGTCGCCGTGAGATCGACGATCGCGTCGACCATGCCGGTCAGCGGCGCGAGCTCGACCGAGCCCTTGACCTCGACGATCTCGCCCTGGCGGCCGGTCTCCTCGAGGTGGCGCGCGGCGATGCGCGGGTACTTGGTCGCCACCCGCATCACGCCCAGGCGGCGCAACGACTCCACCGCCGGGTCGGGGCCGGCCTCGCTGGCCATGACCATCGTGCAGCGCCCGAAGCCCAGATCCATCAGCTCATACACCTCGCGCCCGTGCTCGCCGGGAGCGTCGCCGAGCTGCTCCAGCAGCACGTCCTTGCCGGTCACACCCAGGTCGGCGGCGCCGGCCTCCACATATGTCGGCACGTCTGACGGTCGCATGGTGATCACGCCGATGTCCTCGAACAGCAGCTTGCGGTCGTTGGCGCGCAGCTCCTCGGTGTCCACACCCAGCGCCTGCAGCAGGTCGACGGTGCCGGCGAACAGCGCGCCGCGCGGAACCGCGATCGTCAGTCCCTGCGTGGCGCTCACCGCTGCTCCCCGCTCGCGCCGTCGGCCGAGCCGGCCAGCAGCAGCCCCGTGCCGCGTTCCTCGCCGGCAAGCGCCTGGTGCAGCTGATCGACGTCGAGCGCGAAGCCGACGGCCGGCAGCTGGCGCCCGAAGCGTCCGAGCAGCTCGTCATAGCGACCGCCGCCGCCGATCGGCGCGCCGAGCGCCGGGTCATAGACCTCGAACACGGCGCCCGTGTAGTAGCCGATGTTGCGCAGCAGGCCCAGGTCGAAGATCACGCGCTCGGCCACGTCGGGCTCGAGCAGCTCATACACGCGCCGCATGCCCGTGACGGCGTCGACGACCGGCGCGGGTGAGTCAGTCAGGAGCTCCGCGCCGCCGCGGCGCTGGGGCACCTCGAGCAGCAGCTCGGCCGCTTCGCCGTCGAGCCCGGCGTCATGCAGGCGCCGGCCGAGCTCGACGAAGTCGCGACGCACGAGCGCTTCCAGCAAGCCCTCGCGCACCGGCTCGTGGACCTGCAGGCTGGCCATCAGCGCCGGGTACAGCGAGGCGTCGCCCATGCCGACGCGATAGTCCTTCAGCCCGACGGCATCCAGCGCGCGGCACAGCACGGTCAGCGCCTCGGCCGTGCCCTGTGGAGCGGGCGCGCCGATCAGCTCGATGCCCGCCTGCAGAAGCTCACGCAGCTGACCACGCTGGGGGCGCACGCCGCGGTAGCAGTGCGCGAAGTAACAGAAACGCAGCGGCGGCTCGCTGTTGGCGTAGCGCGTGGCCACGACGCGCGCGATCGGCGCGGTCATGTCCGAGCGCAGCGCCAGCACGGCGCCGGACTCGTCGAACACGCGGTAGGCCGGCTGCGCTTCGGCCATGTCCGCGCGCGCGAGCACCGACTCGTACTCCAGCGCGGGCGTGTAGATCTCTCCGTAGCCGGAGCGGTCGAAGGCCGCGCGCAGCGTGTCTGTGATCGCGCGCACCTCGCCGGTCTCCTGTGGAAGCACGTCGCGCGTGCCGCTGGGGATTGGGTGGATCATGATCTTCTACGCGTAGTAAACGGCATCCAGCCTTCTAGGTCGTGTCGGGCTCCGCTCCACGTTTGCGGGGAAACGCTCCGCCCGCCACGACACGTTACGGTGGCCAGCGGGCACACAGCTCGCAGAGCTGGGTCGGGCCGGCCTTATGCGTGAACGGGCTCGGTGGCGACGCGCTCGATGCGCGCGCCGAGCTCGCGCAGGCGCTCGTCGATGCGCTCGTAGCCGCGGTCGATCTGGCGGATGTTGCCGATCTCCGAGCGGCCCTCGGCGCACAACGCGGCCAGCAGCATGGCCATGCCGGCACGGATGTCCGGCGACTCGACGCGCTCGCCGCGCAGACGGCGCGGGCCGGTGACGATCGCACGGTGCGGGTCGCACATGACGATGTCGGCGCCCATCAGGATCAGCTTGTCGGTGAAGATCAGGCGGTTCTCGAACATCCACTCGTGCACGAGAATCGACCCCTCGGCCTGCGTGGCCATGGCGACGGCAATCGACGTGAGGTCGGCGGGAAAGGCCGGCCACGGCCCGTCCTGGATCTTGCTCTTGTATTCGCCGACGTCGGCCTGCGCTACGAGCTTCTGGCCGCCGGGCACGAGCACATCGTTGCCGTCGAGCTGCGAGCGCAGGCCCAGGCGCTCGAACACCAGGCGGATCATGCGCAGATCGCCGGGCACGGTGTGCTTGATGCGCAACTCGCCGCCGGTCACGCCCGCCAGCGCCATGAAGCTGCCGATCTCGATGTGATCGGGCGCGACGTCGTGCTCGCAGCCGCGCAGCTTTTCCGCGCCGTTGACGGTGATCAGGTTGGAGCCGATGCCCTGGATGTCGGCGCCCATCTTCACGAGCATGCGCGCGAGGTCCTGCACGTGCGGCTCTGAGGCGGCGTTGCCGATCACCGTCGTGCCGGGTGTCAGCGCCGCGGCCAGCAGCACGTTCTCGGTGGCCATCACCGATGGCTCGTCCATGAACACGTCGGTCGAACGCAGGCCGTTCGGCGCATCGAGCACGATGCCGCCGTTGCTGTCGACTTTGGCGCCCATCGCGCGGAAGGCGTCGAGGTGCGGGTCAAGGCGCCGACGACCGATCACGTCGCCACCGGGAGGCGCCATTGCTGCGTGGCCGAAGCGAGCGAGCAGCGGGCCCGCGAGCAAAAACGAGGCGCGAATCAGCTCGGCGAGCTCCTGCTCGACCTCGATCTCGCGCGCCGTGGCCGCGCACAGCTCGACTTCGTTGGCGCCGCGCCAGCTGACCGCCACACCGAGCGCGCGCAGGATGTTGAGCATCGCCTCGACGTCGCGAATGCGCGGAACGTTGCGCACGATCACCTCGTCCTCGGTGAGGAGGGACGACGCGAGGATCGGCAGCGCACCGTTCTTGTTGCCGGCGGGAACCATCGTGCCGGAAAGCGGTACGCCACCTTCGATGACGAACTTCTCCATTAGCTGTGCACGGCGCCGACGCCGGCCCAACGGCGGGGCGCTCGCATCGCGTCTGGCAAGCGTAACAGCCATCTATCGGGTCAAGTTCGCGGCGCGCCGCCGCACACCTGCCCACGTGGCCGAGTCTCGGACTTTGCAGGCTCCTCGAGCTCGCCGGCAATCGCCGATCTGCAATTCTCGTTGCAGCTTCTCGGCGCCACAGATGGCTCTGCAATGCGGGTTTCCGGCACGACCCCACACGCGTACGTATGTTCGCATGACGCTCCGTCCGAACGCGTTCCTACCGTACGAACAGATGTTCGCACAAGCAAAGACTTCCAAGCTCTCGCAGCGCGCGCTCGGTGCCCTGCGTCTCATGCGCTCGTTCCTATTGCTCGAGGACGACTATGACGTCGACTGGGAGGTCGACCTGGACGAGTCACTGACGCAGAAGCACCCGCACCGAGCACCGCTGCGCGGGCCCGGGAGTCGCTCACTGGCGTCGCCGGCGTCCCGCCGCCAAGGCCAGCCCTCACCGGCAGACCACCGCTGCCTATGCCCCGTCGGACGGCCTGCGCCAAAGCCCCGTGTGTGGCGTAGCCGTGCGCGCAAGGCGCACGCCCGACCGGCAAACTGACGGCACCGCAGCAGCCAGCAACAGCAGCACGAGACCATGCCAACGTCCGGCCCAGACTGTGGCCGGCGACACCGCCCGGAGGCGAGCAATGGACCAGCGACTGAGCGTCATCACCCTCGGCATCACCGATCTTGCACGCGCGCGGGCTTTCTACGAAGCACTCGGCTGGCGCAGCGGCGCGGCCCCGGACGACGATGTCGTCTTCTTTCAGATCGGCGGCAGCGTGCTCTCGCTGTGGGACCGGCAGCGGCTGGCCGAGGACAGTGGCGTCACGCTCGGCAGCGGCTACGGCGGCGTCACGCTCGCGCACAACGTCGGCTCGTCGGCGGAGGTCGATCAGATCATCGCGCAGGCCGAGTCGGCCGGTGGCACGATCGCTCGGGCGCCCGATGAGACGTTCTGGGGTGGCTACTCGGGTGTGTTCGTCGATCCTGACGGGCACCCGTGGGAGGTCGCGCACAACCCCCACTGGACGCTCGCGGCGGACGGGAGCGTGAGGCTCGGGGCTTAGGGGCGTATGCCCGTAGGCTCAATCCTGAAGCGCGAGCGCCGCGGGCACGCGTGCGGCGAGATAGCCGGGAATGCTCAAGACCGCGAGCGCAGCAGCAACCACGAGCGCGAGGCTACCGAGCGCTGTCGGGAAGGCGACCGAATAGACGACCGGGTAGTTGATG
>DATARK010000014.1:0-13457 GCA_036264175.1 Solirubrobacteraceae bacterium | reverse complement strand
CACCGCGCGCGGAGGCATCGCGCTCGCGATCGCGCGCGAGCTCGACATGCCGGTCAAGCTGATCGGCGTCGGCGAGTCCGTCGAGGACCTGCGGCCGTTCGAGCCCGAGGAGTTCGCACGCGCGCTGATCGCCCAGGAATGATCCGGATCGATCCAGAGGGATAACCTGAAGACATGGACGTTTGGGTCATCTGGCTGATCTCGGCCTGCGTCCTCGGCGTGGGCGAGATGCACCAGGGCGGCTTCTACCTGGCGCCGTTCGCCGTCGGTGCCGGGCTGGCGGCGGTCGCCGGACTCGTCGGTCTCGGCGCGCTGGCTTCGGCGATCGTCTTCCTCGCCGTCTCGGCACTCGTGTTTGCGACGCTGCGCCCGATCGCGCAGCGCCATCGGCGAATCCCTCCGTCGATCCGCACCGGCGCGGAGGCGCTCGTCGGGCGCCCGGCGCTCGTGCTCGAGCGCATCGCCAACCAGGAGGGCGTCGGCTGCGTGAAGATCGACGGCGGCGAGGTGTGGACGGCGCGCAGCTATGACGAACACGAGGTGATCCCAGCGGGTGAGCGGGTAGAGGTCGTAGAGATAAGGGGCGCCACCGCGCTCGTGATGCACTAGAAAGGACGCGGATCGTGGTCGCTCTCATCGTCGTCATAGTCGTGGTCGTGTTCGTGCTGATACTCGCGGCGCGCACGATTCGCGTGATTCCGCAGGCGCGCGCCGGCGTGGTCGAGCGGCTCGGCCGCTACAGCCGCACGCTCGAGCCGGGGCTGACGATCATCACGCCGTTCATCGATCGCGTGAAGCCGCTGGTGGACCTGCGCGAGCAGGTCGTCAACTTCTCGCCGCAGTCGGTGATCACCGAAGACAACGTGGTCGTCGGCATCGAGACGGTGCTCTATTTCACGATCACCGATCCCCGCTCGGCCTCCTATGAAATCGCCAACCCGCTGCAGGCGATCGAGCAGCTGACGGTGACGACGCTGCGCAACGTGATCGGTGGTCTGACGCTGGAGAAGACGCTGACGGCGCGTGAGAGCGTCAACACCGAGCTGCGTGTGGTGCTCGACGAGGCGACGGGCAAGTGGGGCATCAGGATCAACCGCGTGGAGATCAAGTCGGTCGACCCGCCACCGGACATCCGCAGCGCGATGGAGAAGCAGATGCGCGCCGAGCGCGATCGCCGCGCGGCGATCCTCACGGCAGAAGGTGAGAAGCAGTCGCAGATCCTCACCGCGGAGGGCGCCAAGCAGGCGGCCGTGCTGACCGCCGAAGGAGCCCAGCAGGCCGCCGTGCTCGACGCCGAGGGCGAGCGCCAGGCGGCGATCCTGCGCGCCGAGGGCGAAGCCAAGGCGATCGACACCGTTTTCACGGCGATCCACGAGGGCAAGCCCAATCGCGAGCTGCTCAGCTACGAATATCTGCAGATGCTGCCGGCGCTGGCCGAAGGCGACTCCAACAAGGTGTTCGTCGTGCCGTCGGAGTTCGCGCAGGCTTTCGCGGGCATCGGCGAGGCGTTGTCCGGGCGCGGCGCCGCGCCGGACAAGGGGGACACGCGTCGCGTGCCTCCGGCGCCGCCAGAGCCGCCGCCGAGCTGACCCGCAGATGTTCGACTCGCTCGCCGAGAAGCTGCAGGAGACGCTGACCGACGTCCGCAACCGCGGCACGCTGACCGAGTCGGACATCGACGCGGCGATGCGCGAGATCCGCCTGGCGCTGCTGGAGGCGGACGTCAACTTCAAGGTCGTGCGCCAGTTCACGGCAGAGCTCAAGGAGCGCTGCATGGGCGCCGACGTGGTCGGCGGCCTGAATCCCGGCCAGCAGGTGATCAAGATCGTCGGCGAGCAGCTCACAGAGCTGATGGGCGGCGCGTCGGCCGGGCTGAGCTTCTCGCCGAAACCGCCGACCGTGATCCTGATGGCCGGCCTGCAGGGCTCGGGCAAGACGACCGCGACGGCCAAGCTCGCGCGCCACCTGCGCGAGGAGCACAGCTCGACGGTCGCCGTGGCCGCCTGCGACGTCTACCGCCCGGCGGCGATCGAGCAGCTCGTCAAGGTCGCCGCCCAGGCGGGCGCCGACGCCTACGAGCAGGGCGCCGATCGTGACCCGGTGGAGATCGCCAGGTGGGCGCTCGAGCGTGCGCGCGAGGAGGGCAAGGACGTGCTGATCGTCGACACCAGCGGTCGCCTGCACGTCGACAGGGAGCTGATGGACGAGCTGGTGCGCATTCGCGATGCGGTCAAACCGCACAGCGTGCTGCTGGTGGTGGATGCGATGACCGGCCAGGACGCCGTCAACGTGGCCGAGCAGTTCGCCGAGTCGGTGCAGTTCGACGGTGTGGTCATGAGCAAGCTCGACGGCGACGCGCGCGGCGGCGCGGCGCTGTCGGTCAAGGCCGTCACGGGAAAGCCGATCCTGTTTGCCTCGACCGGCGAGAAGCTCGATCAGTTCGAGCGCTTTCACCCCGACCGCATGGCCCAGCGCATTCTCGGCATGGGCGACGTGATGAGCCTGATCGAGACGGCCGAGCGCCAGTTCGACGAGGACGATGCGCGCGAGCTCGAGCGCAAGCTGCGCCGCAACGAGTTCGACCTCGACGACTTCCTCGATCAGATGCGCACCGTCAGGAAAATGGGGCCGCTGACGAACGTGCTCGGAATGATCCCCGGCCTGGCCGGCGCGCAGCTGAAAAACATGAAGGTCGACGAGCGCGAGCTCGACCGCATCCAGGCGATCATCCTCTCGATGACGCCCGAGGAGCGCCGCCGCCCCGAGCTGATCAAAGGCTCGCGACGCCTGCGCATCGCGCGCGGCTCGGGCACCAACGTGCAGGCGGTCAGCCGCCTGATCAAGCAGTTCGGCCAGACGCGCAAGATCATGCGTCAGGTCGGGCGCGGCAAGATGCCAGACATCGGTGCCCTTATGCGCGGAGCACGCTGAGCCCGGCCTCCGCGCTACGCACCGTCTAAGCTCTCTGCGCAGTCAAACGGAATCGATCAGTGAGGTAAACGTGTCGGTTAGGCTCAGGCTCACGCGAGTGGGCGGCAAGAAGGACCCGATCTGGCGAGTCGTCGTCGCCGATCAGCGCTCTCCGCGCGACGGTCGCGTGATCGAGACGATCGGCCACTACAACGCGCAAACCGACCCCTCGACGATCGTGCTCGACGAGGATCGTGCCCGCAGCTGGCTGGCCCGCGGCGCACAGCCGACTGACACGGTTCGCAAGCTGCTGAAGATCCAGGGCATCGAGGCACAGAGCAGCTAGGACCGCCGCGGCCTGGAGGACCGGCCTGCGCCTCGAGCATGAGCGACCGCACGACAACAAGCGATCCGGCGCAGAGCGAAGTTCCCAGGCGGCTGCTGGAGTACCTCGCCGAAGGCCTCGTGGACGAGCCCGAAGAGGTCTCGGTCGAGCAGTTCGACGGCGATCGGGGAACGATCGTGCTCGAGCTGTGCGTCGGCGCCGACGACTACGGCAGGGTGATCGGTCGCGGCGGGCGCACCGCGCACGCGCTGCGCACGGTGGTCAAAGCCGCAGCGACCGGCGAGGGCTGCCATGTGCTCGTCGACATCGTCGATTGACCGTCCGCGGCGCCCCGCCCGGGCGGGTCTCGGGGCACGGCTGAGGTGAGCGACGCGCCCGCTGAGCTGCCGGCAGGGCGCGTCGGGCGACCGCACGGCCTGGACGGCAGCTTCTACGTGACCGGAGCCGTGCCGCGTCTGCTGACGCTCGGGGCGAGCGTCGGCTTGGCCGGCCGGCGCGCGGAGATCGTGCGCCGCTCCGGCACCGACGCGCGGCCGATTCTGCGCCTCGCGGGCGTGGATAGCCGCGACGGCGCCGAGGCGCTGCGCGGCATCGAGCTGACGGTCACCGCGAGCGGCGCGCCGCAGCTCGGCGAGGGCGAGTGGTGGGCACACGAACTCGAGCGCTGCGAGGTGTTCGACGGCGAGCGCCGCCTCGGCGTCGTCAGCAGGCTGCTCGAGCTGCCGTCATGCGAGGCGATCGAGGTGCAGCGCCCCGGCGTCGACGACCCGCTTCTGGTGCCGATGGTCAGAGACGCGATACGCGAAGTCGACGTGCGCGCCGGGCGCATCGACGTCGACGGCGAGTTCCTCGATCTTGCCGCCCGCGAGAGCGAAGCGGAGCGCCGGCCGCCACGACGCACCGACGGCGATCGCGACGCGGCCCGCGAGGGGAGTGGCGATGGAGATTGACGTGTTCACGCTGTTTCCCGAGTGGTTTGCGTGGTTCTCGGGCCAGCGCCACGTCGCCAATGCGCTCGCGGCCGGGTCGCGGCTGGAGTGCGTGAACTACCGCGATCACACGACGCTGAGCGGCGGGCAGGTCGACGACATGCCCTTCGGCGGCGGCGCGGGCATGGTGCTGCGCGTCGACGTCGTGGAGAACGCGCTGCGCGCGCGCTACGCCGTCGACCCGGTCGAGCTCGCGAGCCGCCGACGCGTGATCGCGCTTGCGCCCGGCGGACGCGTGCTGGACGATGCGCTGGTCGACGAGCTGGCCGCCGAGCCCGCGCTGACCCTGCTGTGTGGGCGCTACGAGGGCTTCGATCAGCGCATCCTCGAGCACTTCTGCAGCGACGTGGTGTCGATCGGGCGCTACGTGCTGTCCGGCGGCGAGCTGGCGGCGATGGTCGTCTGCGACGCGGTCGTGCGCAAGCTGCCGGGCGCACTCGGAGACGATCGCTCGGCCGTCGAGGAGTCCTTCAGCGCGGCCCTCGAGGGCAATCCCGAGTACCCCCACTACACGCGGCCCGCCGAGCATCGCGGCTGGAAGGTCCCGGAGATCCTGCTCTGCGGCCATCACGCGCGAATCGAGCAGTGGCGACTGCAGCGCAGCCGCGAGCTTGGGCAGCGCGAGCGCGAGCAAGAGCGGGCGGGCGGGGACGACCGCCAGTGACGCGGCGCTCGCAGGTCGTCCGCTACCATTCCTAGCCGCGCCGGCCGGCCACCCCCCTGAGGTTCGCACCGGTCACCAAGGCGCCGACCTCTTTCACTCATGAGCAGCGTCATCGAAACCATCGAGCGCGCGCAGCTGCGCCGCGTTCCCAACTTCTCGCCGGGCGACCGCGTGAAGGTGCACTTCCAGGTCATCGAGGGCACGCGCCGCCGCGTGCAGGTCTTCGAGGGTGTCGTGATCAAGCGCCAGGGTCACGGAACGCGCGAGACCTTCACCGTGCGCAAGCAGTCCTTCGGCGTCGGCGTCGAGCGCATGTTCCCGGTGCACTCGCCGAAGATCGAGCGCATCGAGGTCGCCGCGCGAGGCGACGTGCGCCGCGCCAAGCTGTACTACCTGCGCGACCGCGTCGGCAAGCGCGCCCGCGTGCGCGAGCGTCGCTACTCCGGCCCCGAAGAGGCCATCGAACCGGGTCTGCTGCACGCTCCCGAAGAGGCGACCGACGCCGACGGCATGACCGCAGAGGAGACCGTGCTCGAGCAGGACGCAGCCGTAGAGGCTCCGCAGGAGGCGGGCGAGCAGTCGGCGCAGCCGGACGCAGCGGCCGAGTCGTCCGTCGAGGAGGCCGCCGTGGCCGCACAGCCAGACGGCGAGGCGGCCGACGACACCGAGCCCGAGGCGCTCGCCCAGGATGCGGCAACCGAGGCTCCCGAGGCCGACGCCGAGCCGGCCGACGCCGAGCCCTCCAGCGAAGCCGATGGCGACCAGGGGGACGTGGTCGGCGACGAGCCGGCGTGAAACGTCGCGCCAAGCGCCCGAAATCGACTGTCAACTCGGCCGTCGAGCTGGTGCTGATCATTCTCGTGGCCGTCGGCCTGGCCTTCGCCATACAGGCCTGGGTAGTCAAGCCCTATCGCATTCCCAGCGGCTCGATGGAGCCGACGCTGGCGGTCGGACAGCGCGTGCTTGTCGACCGCATCGGCACGCACTTCGCCGAACCGCACGTCGGCGAGATCGCCGTGTTTCACCCGCCCAAGGGCGCACAGCAGGAGGAATGCGGCTCGGGCACGCGCATCACGCCCGGCGGCGCCCCGTGCTCGGAGCCGGTCAAGGAAGAGGACAGCGTCAACTTCATCAAGCGTGTAGTCGCCGGACCGGGCGACACGATCAAGGTCGTAGAAGGCCACGTGATCCGCAACGGCAAACGCGAGGCCGACTCCTACATCCGCCCGTGCCCGGGCGTGTCGGAGTGCAACTTCCCGATCGCCATCAAGGTTCCCGCCGGGCACTGGTTCATGATGGGCGACAATCGTGGCGAATCCGACGACAGCCGCTTCTGGGGCCCAGTCCCCACCGGATGGATCATCGGAGGAGCATTCGCCACCTACTGGCCTCCCGACCGCATCGGCATCCTCTAGCGCCGACACGGGCGCCCGCGGGGATGGACTCGTGAGCGGGGTCGTCTCGCAGCGGCGCTCCGCGCCGGGCAAGTCGCCTCGCAGCGACGGCAGTGCGCGCTCGCGGCGCCGGGCTCGACGCTCCTCCAGCGGCAGGCGACTGTTCGCGTTTGACCGGCGTCTCGGCATGCCGCTTGTCGCCGGCGCCGACGAGGCCGGACGCGGTTGCCTGGCAGGCCCGCTGGTGGCCGCGGGCGTGCTGTTCGACTACGACACGCTGACGACGCGCGAGCTGCGCGCGCTCGGCGCGCTCAACGACTCCAAGCAGCACACGCCCGAAGCGCGCGAGCAGCTGTTCCCGCTGGTGCTGCGCACCGCCGCGCGCGTGATCGTGATCTCGCGCTGCGTGCGCGGCATCGACGCGCGCGGGCTGCATAAGACCAACCTGGCCGCACTGCGCGATGCGCTGATCGGCGTCACGCGCGACGTTCGCGGCGACGTGCTGTGCCTGTCCGACGGCTTCTCCGTTCCCGACTTCGGCCGACCGCAGCGCGCGATCGTCGACGGCGATGCCACCAGCGCGGCGATCGCCGCCGCGTCGATCGTCGCCAAGGTCACGCGCGATCGCTACATGCACCACGCCGACGGCGAGCATCCCGGGTGGAGCTTTGCCGAGCACGTCGGCTACTCCACGCCGGTCCATCGCGAAGCGATCCTGCGCCAGGGCGTCTCGCCGCTTCACCGCATGTCGTTCCAGTCGCTGGCCTACCAGCAGCTGGCTCTGTAGATCGACGCCGGCCGGTTTGGCCCGGCCGTGAGCCGCGACGCTCAGAACGCTCCCTCGAGATGCTCGATGTGGCGCAGATGCCCGCGCGAGTCGATCACGACGCCCACGGCATCCAGGCGGATCGTCGGTGCGTGCGGACGCGAGCTTCCGTGCTCGAACAGCCACGCACCTGCGAGGCGTCGCAGCCGCGCTCGCTGGGCGGCGCCCAGACCGAGCAGCGGATGCTGCTCGTCGCGCACCGCCTGCGCTCGTGCTGCGATGCGCCGCGTCTTGACCTCGACGAATGCCAGCGCGTCGCCGTCGCGCACGATCAGATCGATCTCGCCGCGACCCACGCGCACGTTTCGCGCCAGCACGATGCAGCCCCGGCGCTGAAGGTGCTCGGCCGCGAGTTGCTCGCCACGGCGACCGAGCGCGCGCCGTGCGCCGTCGCGAGCGGGGCGCGCGACGGCGGGCTCGTCGGTCGCGGATTGCTTGCCGACGGTCATCTGCCCAGGCTAGGCGCGCCTTGGGATGCCTGGCTGCGATCTCAGGGCCGCCGCGGCGCGCTCGCTAGCCTGCATGCCGTGCAGGAGCCAGGCGCAGATCAAGCGACAGCAGACGAACGGCCCGGTGCGACGGCGTCTGACGCAGCCGCCGGCGACGAGTCGCGCCGCCAGCGCCGCCTCGGTGGCATCGATGGCGTCACCAAGTTCATGGGGCTGCACTGGGAGGACGCGCAGACCGTTCGCCTGACTATCCGCCCCGAGCTGATCAACGCCGGCGGCCTGCTCTCGGGCGTCGTCACCTATGCGCTGATCGACTACTGCATGGGCTCGACGCTATGGGCGCAGACCAGCGCCGAGGAGGCGATCGCCACGATCAGCATCTCGGTCAACTACATCCAGACGGCGACCGAGGGCGACGTCGTCTGCCGCACCACGCTGGACCGGCGCAACCGCCGCACGGCGGTGATGCGCAGCGAGGTCTGCCACGAGGACGGCCGCTTGCTGGTCACGGCGATCGGCAGCTACACGATCTTTCCGCGGCGCAAGGGCGCGACCGGACCGCGCGGCCCCGCCTCCTGAGCCATGTTGCATTCGGCGCTGGCGATCGCCGGCTCGGATTCTGGCGGCGGCGCTGGCATCCAGGCGGACCTGAAGGCGTTTGCGCGCTGCGGCGTGCACGGAACCACGGCGATCACGGCGATCACCGCGCAGAACACAGTCGGCGTCGAGGCGATCTTTGCCGTGCCGCCCGAGACGATCCTCGCGCAGGTGCGCGCGGTCGCTCGCGACATTCGCATCGACACCGTCAAGGTGGGCATGCTCGGCACCAGTGAGACGGTCTCGGCGGTCGCGCAGGCGCTCGACGAGCTGCCGGCGGCGACTCCTGTGGTCGTCGATCCCGTGCTGGTCGCCGAGTCGGGTGCACGACTGCTCGACGCAGACGCGCAGCGGGCGCTGATCGAGCAGATCCTGCCGCGTGCGGACGTGATCACCCCGAACCTGCCAGAGGCTCGCGCGCTGGTCGCGGGAGCCGAGCCGGAGAGGGCGACGGGGCGGCGCGAGCCGGTGGGTGAGCGCGACGAACAGGACCAGGAGGTCGAGGAGCTGGCCCGCGCGCTGCTCGCACTGGGCCCGCGTGCGGTCGTGATCACGGGTGGCCATCGCCGGCACGCGTCTGACGTGCTGGTGGAGGCCGACGGTGGCGCGGTCACGCAGATTGCCGGCGAGCGTCACGCGGGCGGCGCCTCACACGGCTCCGGGTGCACGCATTCCTCGTTGCTGGCCGCCCATCTCGCGCTCGGATGCACCACGCTGCAGGCGGCGCGTGCGGCGCGAGCGCTGGCTGGTGAGGCCGTCAGAGACGGCTTGAGCGAGGTCGGCGCGGGCGCCGGGCCGGTCGACGCGCTGGGCATCGCCCGGATGCGTCCGGCTACCCCGAGCTGACGGACTGCGCTACGGCGAACGCCCGCGGCGCCCTTCGCCGCAGACAGCGCTGTTTGCCATAATCCGCTGACGATGAAGCTCCTGCGTCTGAAGCCCGGTCATGGTGAGATCGTGCTCGCCGAGGGCGACGTCGAGGCGCCCGAGCAGGAGCGCGAGCTGATCGAGGCGTTTCGCCGCGAGCTCGATGCGGGCATGTGGGCTGCTGTTCCGCTGCAGTCCAGCGACGGCCGCCGCCAAGCGGAGCTGGTCAAGAGCTTTGACGACGTGCCTCGCGACGCCGAGCGCGTGATCTTCTTTCCGCGCGCCGCCGGCGGGGCGTCGCCGACGACCGCCTGAGCGACGTGGCGCTCGCGCTCGGCACCGCGGCGGTCGTGCTCGTGGTGCTGCTGTGGGAGCTCGCGCGTCCGCGCACGCTCAGCGCGCTGAAGCGGCTGCGCTCCTACGCCGAGCATCTGCGCGCGCTCTCGCGCGCCTCCGGTGAGGTCGCCTACGACCCCGGGCGCGAACGCCGTGCCGAGCAGCGCGCGCGAGAGCTGCTGCGCTCGTGCGTGGACGCGCGCGATTGGCAGATGTACCGCGACCTCGGCTTTCTGCGCGTGTGGGGCCGACTCGGCGAGGGCGTGCCCGCCTCCTACGCCTACCTGATCTATCCGCACCGCCCGATCGTCGCCTACGTGCCCCAGACGGGCGCGCTGCTCAACGAGTACTGCGTGGCCTTTCCTGATCACACGCGTCCTTTTGGCAGCGCGCGGCTGCCTGATTCCGACGACGTGCTGGCCAAGTGGATGGCGCTGACCGCCGACGAGCGCAGGCTGATCGAGGAGGCCAACATGCACCTGCCCGGGCGCCAGGTCGATCCCGAGCGAGTGCGCCGCGATCTGGTGCGCCTGGCCAGCTGGGAGCGCGAGACCGGCGACGGCGATGCAACGGATATCGTGCGCGCCGCGTGAGCACTCAGACCGCCTTTGACCTAAAGCACCGCAGTCGCGCCCTCACCGAGGGGCCCGAGCGCGCTGCCGCGCGGGCCTACCTGCACGGCATCGGCTACTCCGCCGAGGACCTCGCCAAGCCGATCGTCGGCGTGGCGCATTCGTGGATCGAGACGATGCCCTGCAACTTCAACAACCGCGTGCTCGCGGCGAAGGTCAAGGAGGGCATCCGCGCGGCCGGCGGCACGCCGATGGAGCTCAACACGATCGCCATCTCCGACGGCATCACGATGGGCACGGCGGGCATGCGCGCATCGCTGGTCTCACGCGAGATCATCGCCGACTCGATCGAGCTGGTGGCCAGCGCGCACGCGTTCGACGCACTGGTGACGATCAGCGGCTGCGACAAGACGATTCCCGGCACCGTGATGGCGCTCGCGCGCCTGAACATCCCGGGGCTGATGCTCTATGGCGGCTCGATCAAGCCGGGGCATTTCAAGGGCGCCGAGGTGACGATCCAGCAGGTCTTCGAGGCCGTCGGCGAGTTCGCCTCCGGCAAGATCTCCGAAGAGGAGCTGCACGAACTCGAGCAGGCCGCATCGCCGGGCGCCGGAGCGTGCGGCGGGCAGTTCACGGCCAACACGATGGCGATGGCCTTCGAGGCGCTGGGCATCTCCCCGGCCGGCACGGCGATGGTTCCGGCCGAGGACGGCCGCAAGCTGGAAGTCGCCAAGCAGTGCGGCGAACTGGTCATCGACGTGCTGCGCCGCGGCCAGCGTCCGAGCGACGTGATCACAAAGCCGGCGCTTGAAAACGCGATCGCGGCGGTGGCGACGAGCGGCGGCTCGACCAACGGCGTACTGCACCTGCTCGCCGTCGCGCGCGAAATGGGTGTGCCGCTGGAGCTCGACGAGTTCGAGGCGATCTCCGAGCGCACGCCGCTGTTGTGCGACCTGCAGCCGGGCGGACAGTACGTGGCCACCGAGCTCTACGAAGCCGGCGGCGTACCGCTGGTGCTGGCGCGCCTGCAGGAGGCGGGAATCCTGTACTCCGATGCGCAGACGGTCACCGGACGAACGATCGGCGAGCACGCCGCCGAGGCGCAGGAGACCGACGGCCAGCCGGTCGTTCGTCCCCTGACCGATCCGATCAAACCGACGGGCGGCTTTGCGATCCTGCGCGGCAACGTCGCGCCGGATGGCTGTGTGGTGAAGCTCTCAGGGCACGAGCGGCGCAAACACACCGGCCCCGCTCGCGTGTTCGACGGTGAGGAGGCCGCGATGGCGGCCGTGCTGGCGCACGAGATCCACGCCGGCGACGTGGTCGTGATCCGCGGCGAGGGCCCGGCGGGCGGCCCGGGCATGCGCGAGATGCTCGCGGTCACCGCGGCGATCGTCGGCGAGGGTCTGGGCGAACAGGTCGCGCTGATCACCGACGGGCGCTTCTCCGGCGCAACGCATGGCTTCATGGTCGCCCACGTCGCGCCCGAGGCCGTCCGCGGCGGGGCGATCGCGGCGCTCAGCGACGGCGACGAGCTGACGATCGACGCCGACGCCGGCCGTCTGGAGGTCGCCCTGTCAGACGACGTGATCGCCGATCGCATCGGCGCCTACGAGCAGCCGCCGCGCGCCGACACGCACGTCGACGTGGCGATTCGCAAGTACGCGAAGCTGGTCGGCAGTGCTTCCGAGGGCGCGGTAGCGCTCTAGTCCGGACGCCGCCGGCGCGGCGCGCGCGAGCGCTACTCGTCGAGGAACTGCTCGAGCAGCGCGTTGAACTCGTCGGGGCGCTCGAGCATCGACACGTGCCCGGTGTCGGCGAAGACGACCTTGCGCGAGTTGGGAATCAGCTCGGCGAACACGTCGGCATCGCGCACGTTGATCAGCCGGTCCGAGTCACCCCAGACGATCAGCGTCGGGCAGGCGATCTCGCCAAGTCGCTCGCGGATTTCGTAGTCGAGCACGGCTTCCAGCCCTTGCATGAAGCCCGCCTTGCCGGCGCCGCGCAGTTGCTCGGCCGCCAGCGGCGCGGGCAGACGGCTCGGGTGGCGCGCGACGACGCTGAGCGTCAGATCACGCAGGCGCGCGCGCCGGGCGACCGTGTCGGACTTGGCTGCGGTCCAGGCGCCGCCGGCCATGAGCAGTCGCTCGGCCACGCGCAGGGCCGGCACCGCGCGGACCGAGCCGCGGTGCTGGTGGGTGGAGATGCCCGCCGCTGAGACGAGCACGAGGCGCTCGACGCGCTGCGGGAAGGAGATCGCAAGCTCGGCGGCGATGAAGCCGCCCATCGAGTTGCCGACGACGGCCGCCGCATCGATCTCCAAGCGATCGAGCAGCCCGTCGAGCATGCGCGCGTAGCCGGCGATCGAGAGCGTACGGGTGGGCATCGGCGAATGCCCGAAACCGGGCAGGTCCAGCGCGACCACGCGATGCTCGCGTGCGAACACCGGCAGCTGCTCAAGCCAGTTCGGCCAGGAGCCCGACAGGCCGTGCACGAACACCAGCGGCTTGCCGGCGTCGGCGCGCTCGGGGCCGAGCTCGATCGTGTTGACCGGCGTGCCCTCGACGTCGATCCAGCGTTGATGCTCGCGCCAGTCGACCGCCTGCCAAGCTGCGCGCGCGCCGCGCCTCTGCGGCGGCGTATCTGCGGCGGTCGGCGTGGCGCTCACGCCCGCAATGTAGCGTGGCGAGCAGCGCAGGCTGGGGGCGCCAGGCAGGGCGGAGCAGCGTTCGCGGCGAAAGAGAGACCGTAGATGAGCGGCGACAGGGATGAGAGCGGCCGTTCGGCCGGCGTCGGCGTACGCTCGGGCGCTCAGGCGCGCAAGCAGGAGGCCTGGCGATCGGCGATCGGCCTGCTGATGGACGACCTCGTGCGCCGCGACGCGGCAGAGCGCACGCGCCGCGCCTACGGCGTGGATCTCGAGCAGTTCGCCCAGTGGGCGGCAGCGCAGGAGCTGACACCGACAGGCGTCGGTCCCAAGGCGGTGCGTCGCTATATCGCCCACCTCAGCGAGCGCGGCGCTGCTGCGAGCACCAGCGCGCGCAAGCTGGCCGCCCTGCGCGCGCTGTTCTCCAGCCAGCGCGAGCACGGCGCGATCGACTCCAACCCGGCCGACCTCGTCTCCACGCCGCGACGCCCGTCGAATCTGCCGCGCGTGCTCAGCGCGCGCGAGGTGGCGACATTGCTCGACAGCATTCCCGCCGACGGGCCGCTGCAGTTGCGCGACCGCGCGATGTTCGAGCTGGCCTACGCCTGCGGCCTGCGCGCCGAGGAGCTGGTGACGCTGCGCATCGACGACGTCGACTACGACGGCGAGCAGCTGCGCGTGGAGGGAAAGGGTCGAAAGACGCGCTTCGTGCCGGTGGGCGAGCCGGCGATGAAGGCACTGCGCCGCTACGCGGAAAGCCGCGACGGGCGCGCGGCGCTGGAGGCTCCGCACGCCGAGGCGCCGGTGGCGGGCGCGGCCAGAGCACAGGGTGGGGTGGCCGCTCGTGGCCCGGGCGCGCT
>DATARK010000001.1:0-7758 GCA_036264175.1 Solirubrobacteraceae bacterium | reverse complement strand
GTCGTCTGCGACGACGAAGACCGCGAGAACGAGGGCGACCTGGTGATGGCCGCGCAGTTCGTCACGCCCGAGGCGATCAACTTCATGGCCAAGGAGGCGCGCGGCTGGATCTGTCTCGCGCTGACGCCCGACCGCTGCGACGAACTCGGCCTCGAGCTGATGACCGCCAAGAACGAGTCCGCGCTGCAGACACCGTTCACGATCACCATCGAGGCGCGCCATGGCGTCACCACCGGCGTCTCCGCGCACGACCGCGCGCACACCATGCAGGTCGCCATCGATCCGCAGACGCGCCCGCAGGACCTCACTCAGCCCGGGCACGTCAACCCCTTGAAGGCCAAGCCCGGCGGCGTGCTCGAGCGCACCGGCCACACCGAGGCCAGCGTCGATCTTGCGCGCTTGGCCGGGCTGAGCCCCTCTGGGGTGATCTGCGAGGTGATGAACGAGGACGGCTCGATGGCGCGCGTGCCCGACCTCGCCACCTACTGCGAGCGTCACCAGCTGAAGATGGTCACGATCGCCGACCTGATCGCCTACCGCCGCCGCAACGACCGGCTGATCGAGCGCGTCGTCGCGACGCGGCTGCCGACCACGTTCGGCGACTTCGAGGCCATCGGCTACCGCTCGCTGGTCGACGACAAGCACCACGTCGCGCTGGTCAAGGGCGATGTCGCGGGCGAGGCCGATGTGCTCGTTCGCGTGCATTCGGAGTGCCTCACCGGCGACGTCTTCCATTCGTTGCGCTGCGACTGTGGCGAGCAGCTGGAGGCAGCGCTGTCGATGATCGAGCGCGAGGGTCAGGGCGTGCTGCTGTATCTCGCGCAGGAGGGTCGCGGCATCGGCCTGCTCAACAAGCTGCGCGCCTACCGCCTTCAAGAGGATGGCCTGGACACCGTCGAGGCCAACGAGCGCCTGGGCCTGCCCGCCGATCTGCGCGACTACGGCATCGGCGCGCAGATTCTCGCCGACCTCGGGCTCTCCTCGATCCGCATTCTCACCAACAACCCCAAGAAGATCCGCGGCCTGGAGGGCTATGGCCTGTCCGTCAGCGCCCAGATCCCGATCGAGCATGCGCCCAACGCGCACAACGAGGCATACCTGCGCACCAAGGCCCAGCGCATGGGCCACACGCTGCACCATCAGGGACTGAACCTCGACGAGGAGCTGCTGCACGCCGAGCGCGAGCACGACCGCGCCGTCGCCGAGGAGCGCGCGCCCGAACAGGATCGGCCTGGCGAGTGAGCGACGCCTACGCGGTCGTCGTCGGCCGCTTCTACGCAGAGCTCGCCGAGCGGCTCGTCGCCGGCGCCGAAGCGGCCTTCGCAGAGCACGGCGATCATGCCGTCGAGGTGTTCGATGTGCCCGGCGCCTTCGAGCTGCCGCTTGCCGCTCGCTATGCCGCCGACAGCGGGCGCTTCGCCGGCGTGGCCTGCCTTGGCGCCGTCATCCGCGGCGAGACCGACCACTACGACTTCGTCTGCGCCGAGGCCGCGCGTGGCGTCATGCGCGTGCAGCTCGACAGCGGCGTGCCCTGCGCCTTCGGCGTGCTGACCTGCGAGAACATGCAGCAGGCGCTTGCGCGCAGCGGCGGCGACAAGCGCGATCAGGGCCGCCACGCCGCCGAGGCCGTGCTGCGCATGGCGGCGCTGCGCCGCCAGCTGGCCGGCGCGGTCAACGCAGATCGCTAGACTCCGCGCGATGGCAAAGGTGTGTCACAGCTGCGGCAAGGGTCCGGCGTTCGGCCAGAGCCGAAGCCACTCCATGGTCGCCACCAAGCGGCGCTTCGATCCGAACCTGCAGAAGGTCCGAATCCTCGTCGGCAAGGCCCCGCGGCGCGTCTACGTCTGCACGCGCTGTCTAAAAGCCGGCAAGGTCCTGAAGGCCGTCTAGTCAGTAGATCGTCCAAGGGCGATCTCGTGGGGGCCAGTCTCCCGGTGAAGGTGATAGAGGTTTCTGAGTGACCGATACGAATCTGGTGCGCTTCCGCGTCGCCGTTGCAGGCGCGCTTGCGCACTTGGAATCGCGCCGCCAGGAGGTCAACGACCTCAACGTGTTCCCGGTGGCAGACGGCGACACCGGCGACAACATGACGCTGACGCTGCGCGCCGTGCTCGACGAGCTCGACCGGCTCGTGGGCACCGACGACTCACGCACGATCGACGAGATCGGCCGCGAGGAGATAGTGCAGTCGGTTGCCCGCGCGGCGCTGCTCGGCGCGCGCGGCAACTCCGGCGTGATCCTCTCCCAGCTGATCCGCGGCGCCGCCGAGGAGCTCGTGTCGCGCCCGGGCCAGCTGATCGACGCCACGCTGATCGGCGCCGCGCTGGCCAAAGCCGCCGACCGCGCCTACTCCTCCGTGCGCGATCCCGCCGAGGGCACGATGCTGACCGTGGCGCGCGAGATGGCCCACAAGATCGTCACCGACGTCGCGCACAGCCCCGACAACGCCCGCCTTGGGCCGTCCACCGAGCGAAGCGAGCAGGACCAGGCGATCGCCGTTGCGCTGGAGCGGGCTGTGATCGCCGGCCAGGACTCGGTCAAGCGCGGCCCCGAGCTGCTCGCGGCGCTGCGTGACGCCGGCGTCGTCGACGCCGGCGGATACGGGCTGACGATCATGTTCGCCGGCGTCGTGGCCGCGCTGCGCGGCGACGAGCCACCCGAGCTCGACCATCACGCTCCTGCGCGCATCAGTCACCCCGAGCACAACTCCAGCACCTATCGCTTCTGCACCAACTTCGCCGTCACCGGCCGCGATCTCACGCCGGCGCGTTTCATCGAGCCGCTTGAGGCGCTCGGCGATTCGGTGCTCGTCGTCGGCGACTCGCGCACTCTGAAGGTCCATCTGCACACCGACGAGCCCCAGCTGGCCACGGAGGTGTTCGAGAGCGTCGGCGAGGTCTCGCGCCTGGACGTCGCCGACATGCGCCTGCAGGTGCAGGAGCGCGACGCGCGGCTGGCCGGCGGCGCCTCCGAGCACGACCACAACGATGGTGCGCACGCGCAGGCGACCAACGGCGCCGCGCCATCGCTCGGCCAGAACGGCTCCGCGCCCGTCCACGCCGGCCACGGCGACACTCCCGACGTGCCCGTCGCGCGCTGCGGGGCGCTGGCCGTCGTCAGCGGCGCCGGCCTGGCCGAGCTGTTCGCCGAGCTCGGCGTGCAGACGCTCGACGGCGGGCCGACGCTCAACCCATCGACCTATGACCTGCTCGCCGCGATCCACGAGGTGCCCGCCGAGGAGGTCATCGTGCTGCCCAACAGCGCCAACGTGATCATGGCCGCCGAGCACGCCGCACAGCTCTCCGACAAGGAGGTCTCGGTCGCTCCGACGACCAGCCAGCAGGCCGGACTGGCCGCTGCCGTCGCGCTCGCGCCGGACCGCTCGGTCGAGGAGAACGCCGTTGCCCTGCGCGAGGCGCTGACGCGCGTGCGCACCGGCGCGGTCGCGCCGGCCGCGCGCGACGACGCGCAGGGACGCTTCAGCCGTGGCGACGCCGTCGGCTTCGTGCAGGACGAGGTGCTCGCCTGGGGCGACCCCGGCGAGACGTTGCGCACGATCCTGCACGCGCTCGCCGCGGGCGATGGCGAGCTGGGCGAGCCGGAGCTGATCAGCGTGCTCGCCGGCGAGCACGCACCGGTCGGGCTCGGCGACATCGAGCGCATGGTCAACGGCGGCGTCGAGCTCGAGCTGCGCCAGGGCGGCCAGCCCGCCTACTGGTGGCTGCTCGCCGCCGAGTAGCGTCGTTACGACCGCCGCCACGATCATCATGCGCGCGCGATGCCCGCGACGAGCATGACGACCGAGCGGTCCGCTGCCGAGCCGGCGTCCAGCGCAGCCGACGGCGAGATGCGCGCCTTTGGCGACGGGCGCGCGCTGACGCACGAGGAGATGTTCGAGGCGAGCGTGCGATGGCCCCGCCCGCATCGCCTGCTCGAGCCGTTGCAGCTGCCCAAAGGCAAGCTCGCCGACGCGATGAGCACGCTCGGGCTTAGCACCGTCGGTGACCTGCTCGAGCACCTGCCGCGCGACCGTCGCGAGGCACGCACCGTCGCAACGCTTGCGCCAGGCGAGCAGGCGACCGTGGCCGTGCAGGTGCGCGCGATCTCCGCTCGGCCGGTGCGCCGGCGCGGCATGCGTCCGTTGGTCCAGGCGACCGTCCACGATGCCACTGGCAGCATGCGGGCCACCTTCTTCAACCAGCCGTGGCTGGTCGAGCGCTACCCGCCGGGCACGCAGTTGGTGCTTCACGGCAAGGCAGACGAGCGTGGCGGCTTTCGCGTGTCCCATCATGCGATCGGCGCGCAGCTCGCGCTCGCAGAGGCACCCGGCGCCAGGAGTTCGAATCGCGAGCAGGTCGAAGCTGGCGGCAGCACCGACGCCCCCGCGCCGGGCGGGGCTGTCGCCCACTACGCCGCCAGCGAGGGCGTCAGCTCGACGCAGATTCTCGCGCTCGTGCAGGCACTGCGCGCGCGCCTGGCCGACGTGCCCGAGCCGCTTCCGTCGAGCACGCGCGTCGCCGAAAGCCTGCCCGATCGCGCCAGCGCGCTGGCGGCCATGCACTTCGCCCGCGAGCAGAGCGACAGCGAGCGCGGGCGCGAGCGACTGGCCTTCGAGGAGCTGCTGCTGACGCAGCTGCTGTTCCTGCATCGCCGCGCAAGACGCGGCGCCGAGCAGACCGCGCACGCGCTCACGCAGCCGCCGCAGCTGAGTGCACGCTGGCTCGCCGCCGGACTGCCCTTCACGCCGACCGGCGATCAGCAGCGCACGTTCGCCGAGATCGACGACGATCTGGGCCAGACGCGCGCGATGCAGCGCCTGCTGATGGGCGAGGTCGGCAGCGGCAAGACCGTCGTCGCGCTGTACGCGATGCTGCGTGCCGTCGAGCACGGCCATCAGGCCGCGTTGATGGCGCCGACCGAGACGCTCGCCGAACAGCACTTCGCGACCATCCAGCAGCTGCTCGGCGGCGAGTCCGTCAGCTGCGCGCTGCTCACCGGCTCGACCGCCGCACGCCGGCGCTCGGACTCGCTGGGCAAGCTGGCCAGCGGCGAGCTGTCGCTGATCGTCGGCACGCACGCGCTGATCGAGCCCGACGTGGCCTTCGCCTCACTGGCCGTAGCCGTGGTCGACGAGCAGCACCGCTTCGGCGTGCGCCAGCGAGCCGCGCTGCACGCCAAGGGCCAGCCGCACACGCTGCACATGACCGCGACGCCGATCCCGCGCACGCTCGCGCTGGCCGGCTACGGCGACCTCGACACGAGCACGCTGCGCGAGCTGCCGCGCGGGCGCCAGCCGATCGACACGCGAATCGTCGCCGGCGAGCGCTCGCGCGCCCGCGCCTATGACGAGCTGCGCGAGCAGCTCGCCGCCGGGCGCCAGGCCTTCGTCGTGTGCCCGCTGATCGACGAGCAGCCCGCCGACGAGGCTCAGGGCGCGCCGCCGAGCGCGCCCGGCGGCATCGGCGACCTGCGCGCGGCCACCGCAGAGCTCGAGCGCCTGCGCAAGGGGGAGCTGAAGGGGCATCGCCTGGTGCTCCTGCATGGCGGCATGCGCTCGCGCGAGAAGCAGCAGGCGATGGCCGCGTTCGCCGCCGGCGAGGCGGACGTGCTCGTCGCCACGACCGTCATCGAGGTGGGCATCGACGTGCCCAACGCGACCGTCATGCTCGTCGAGAACGCCGAGCGCTTTGGCATCTCCCAGCTGCACCAGCTGCGCGGGCGCATCGGCCGTGGCGAGCACCGCGCAAGCTGCCTTTTGATGGGGCCGCCCGGCGCGCCGCGGCTGCGCGCGCTGGCCGAGCACTCCGACGGCTTTCGCCTGGCCGAGATCGACCTCGAGCTGCGCAGCGAGGGCGAGCTCGTCGGCATGCGTCAGTCGGGGCTGCGCCAGTTCAAGGTCGCGCAGCTGCCCGAGGACGCCGAGCTGCTGGAGCGTGCGCGCGCGTGCGCCGAGTCGATCTTCACGCAGGACCCCGAGCTCGACGAGCCCGAGAACGCGCTGCTCGGCGACGCTTTGCGCGACGGCTTCGGCGCACAGGCGCTCGAGCCGATTCCCGCCTAGAGGCGCCGGCGGCGTTACGGTTGGCCCATGCGCGTGATCGCCGGCGAGCTGGGCGGCAGGCGAATCCAGGCGCCCGGCGGGCGCGTCACGCGGCCGACCAGCGATCGCGTGCGCGAGGCCCTGTTCGCGATGCTCGGAGAGGTTGGCGGAGCGGCCGCGCTGGACCTGTTCGCGGGCAGCGGAGCGCTGGGCATCGAGGCGCTGAGCCGAGGCGCCGCCAGTGCCGTGTTCGTCGAGCGAGACGCGCAGGCGCTGCTCGTATTGCGAGCAAACCTGCAGGCGCTGGGCCTGTCGCCGTCGCGTGCGAGCGCGCGCCGCTCAGATGCGCTGGCGGCGCTCCGGAGCGCACGGCGACGTAAAGAGACATACGATCTCGTCTTCATCGACCCCCCGTACGCTCGGGCGCGGCAACCGACCTCCGATCGCTGGGCGCCCGAGCTCTCGACGGCGCTCGTGCCGCTGCTCGCACCGGCAGCGCGTGTGATCGTGGAGAGCGACCGCCGTGCGCCGCTGCGGCTGGACATGCAGATCGAGCGCGAGCGGCGTTACGGCGACACCACGATCACGATCAACAGGCATCAATGAACGCATCTGAGACGACCATCGCCGTGTGTCCGGGCTCCTATGACCCGATCACCAACGGGCACCTGGATGTGATCCGGCGCGCTTCGCGGCTGTATGACGAGGTGGTCGTCGCGGTCGTCAACCGCAGCGTGCGCAAGAACCAGCCGCTGTTCGCGATCGACGAGCGCATGGGCTTCATCGAACGCGCGATCACCGACCTGGACGGCGTCCGCGCCGAGCCCTTCTCGACGCTCGTCGTCGACTTCGCCAGACACGTCGGCGCCCGCGCGATCGTCAAGGGACTGCGCGCGATCTCGGACTTCGAGTACGAGCTTGAGATGAACCAGCTCAACCGCCGGCAGGACCCCGAGATAGAGTCCGTGTACCTGATGGCCAGCCCGCAGTACAGTTTTCTGTCATCCAGCGGCGTCAAGGAGCTCGCTACATTTGGAGGCAAGATCGACGATCTCGTGCCCGATGAGGTGGCCCGACGCTTGCAGGAAGAGCTCAAGCGCTGACGAAATGGGACTCGACTCGTGATCTGCAACTCGATTGAAGGCCCGATTGGGCCGCAGCTTCTGAAAAGCTGACCAACATGGACGTCCTCGTACTCATCGACAAGCTCGACGACTTGGTGCACAACGCCAAGCCCGTGCCCCTGACCGATCAGGTGCGCGTCGACAAGGAGGAGATCTACGACATCCTCGACCAGATGCGCGCGACCATCCCCGAGGAGATCAAGCAGGCTCGCTGGATCGTCAAGGAGCGCCAGGAGATGCTCGCCGAGGCCAAGAAAGAGGCCGAGCGCATCATCAAGGACGCCCGCGAGCGCCAGGAGCGCCTGGTCGGCGAGGAGGAGGTCACCAAGCAGGCCGAGCGCGCCGCCGAGGACATCGTCGAGGACGCGCGAGCCCGCGAGCGCGAGATCAGGCTCGGCGCCGAGGACTACGCCGACGAGATCCTCAACACGCTCGAGGTCAACCTGTCGAAGTTCATCGCCGCGGTGCAACGCGGACGCGAGCGGCTCCAGGGCAAGGATGAACCCGCCGAAGTCAGCTAGCGCGGCGGCGTAGCCGCGGGAGATGACGCTCGGCCGCGTGAACGCGCAGCAGGCTCGCTACAAGCTGCAGGTC
>DATARK010000099.1:0-5237 GCA_036264175.1 Solirubrobacteraceae bacterium | reverse complement strand
GAAGGTTGCGGTCTCGGGGATCGTCGGCGTGTACCGTTGCGGCCGATGACCGCGACGATCGCACCGGACGACATAGTCCAGACCGCGGCGGACGGCGAGCGCAACAGCCGCGCCCCGCTACTCGTGCTCGAGCCGCTGGAGAGCTTTCTCGATCAGCACGAGATCGGCGCCGGGGAGATCGAGGCGGCGCCGGTCGGCGAGGGGCACTCGAACGTCACCTACCTGATCACGCGCGAAGGCGCCGAGATGGTGCTGCGCCGCCCGCCGCGCCCGCCGCTGCCGCCGAGCGCGCACGACGTGCTGCGCGAGGCGCGCCTGCTGCGCGCGCTGGCCGACACGCCGGCGCGCGTGCCGCCGGTGCTGGCCGTGTGCGACGACGTCGAGGTGATCGGCTGCCCCTTCTACGTGATGGAGCGCATCGCCGGCGAGGTGATCGTCACGAGCATTCCCGACGCGCTGGACACGCCGGCCGAGCGGCGGCGCGTGGCAGACGAGCTGATCGACGCACTGGCTGAGATCCACGCGGTCGACTGGCAGGCCGCCGGCCTGGAGGACTTCGGCAAGCCGACGGGCTATCTCGAGCGCCAGCTGCGCCGCTTCACGGGACTGTGGGAGCTGAACAAGACGCGCGAGATACCGGCCGTCGAGCGCGTCGGCGGCTGGCTGGCCGAGAACATGCCGGCGTCGGGCCCGGCGACGATCGTGCACGGCGACTTTCGCCTCGGCAACACGATCTACGCCGCCGACGCGCCGGCACGTTTGGAGGCGGTGCTCGACTGGGAGATGGCGACGATCGGCGATCCGCTGGCGGACATCGGCTACCTGTGCATGATGTGGACCGAGGCCGCCGACCCCGTCGGCGGCATGCGCGAGGCGCTCGGCGGAGTGACGCGCCGCGAGGGCTTTCCCACACGTGAAGAGCTGATTGCCGGCTATGAGCAGCGCACCGGGCGCTCGATGCGCGACCTGCGCTGGTACACGTCGTTGGCGCTGTGGAAGTCGGTCGTGTTCATGGAGGGCAACTACAAGCGCGCGGTGTCGGGCACGACCGACGACCCTTATCTGAAGACATTCGGCGAGGGCGTGCTCGAGCTCGCGCGCCAGGCCGAGACGGTCGCATATGGCGACTGAGCCAACAGTCGCAAGCGACAACGCCGCCGCACAGAAGAACGGCGAGCTGCGCTCGGCGCTGCTGATCGACTGGGGCGGCGTGCTGACGAGCAACCTGTTCGACAGCTTTCGCGACTACTGCTTGCGCTCGAACATCGACCCGCAGACGCTGCGCGGGCGCTTCAGCTCCGATCCGGCGTTTCGCGAGCTGTTGATCGCACTGGAGAAGGGCGAGCTGCAGGAGGAGGCCTTCGAGCGCCAGCTGGCAGCGCTGCTCGGCCTGGAGTCAGACGGCCTGATCGACGGCCTGTTCGCGGGCGTGCATCCGGACGTGGCGATGGTCGACGCGGTGCGTAGGGCGCGCCAGGGCGGCATTCGCACGGCGCTGGTGTCGAACTCGTGGGGCGTTCACCGCTACCCGCACGATATGTTCGACGAGCTGTTCGACGGCGTCGTGATCTCGGCCGAAGAGGGCACGCGCAAGCCGTCGCGGCGGATGTACGAGCTCGGCGCCGAGCGCGCGGGCGTGGCGCCCGAGCAGGCGGTCTACGTCGACGATCTGCCGTTCAACCTCAAGCCCGCCGAGGAGCTCGGCATGGCCACGATCCACCACACCAGCGCCGAGCAGACAATTCCCGAGCTGGAACGCCTGCTCGGTCTGGCACTGAAGGAGGGCTGAAAGCGCCCCGCGCGGGCGCAGAACACACGTTGGCAAGCGCGCTCGGCGCTCATGTGGACGAACGGCTGAGTCGAGAAGGACAACATGTTTCGGGACGAGGGCGCCGCCGACGCAGCGAGTGCACGTGCGCGGTCGTCGCAGGCCGACGCCAACTTCGGCGGCGGCCTGAAGGCGCACATCCTGGCCGCGCTGTTCGCGGCCGGCGCGACGCTCGCGCTGCTGACGCTCGCGCTGCCGCACTCGCCGCGCGTGGAAGCAGCGGCAATCTGGGCGATCGCCGGCATCGCCTATGTCGTCGCAGCGCTGCTGTTCTGGCGCGCCGACCACGTCGGCTCGGGCATGCTGGAGCTGGCGCTGGGCGGCGGCTCGACGCTGATCACGGGCGTGGCCTACTTCTCCGGAGAGGACCCCAGCCCGCTGATCTTCCTGTACCTGTGGGTGTACCTGTACTCGGCCTACTTCTTCAGCACGCGCATGATGCTCGCGCAGATCGCCTACGTCGCCGCCACCTACGCGATCCTGCTCGCGGCGCGTTCACCAATGGACGGCGTGGCAGCGTGGTGGCTCGTCGCGATGGGCACGCTGGCGGTCGCCGCGGTGGTCATCCGCGTGATGCGCGAGCGCGTCGACGTGCTGATCGCGCGGCTGTATGACTCCGTGCGCAGCGACCCGCTGACGAAGCTTTCCAATCGCCGCGGTTTTCGCGAGACGCTCGACCTGGAGCTGGCGCGCGCGCGGCGCCGCGGCGGCCAGGTGGCGGTGATCGTCGGCGACCTCGACCGCTTCAAGGAGGTCAGCGACCGCGGTGGCCATCGACTGGGCGACAGTGCGCTGCAGCGAGTGGCGGCGATTCTCACGCGCGCCAAGCGCGAGACCGACTCGCTGGCGCGCGTGGGCGGCGGCGAATTTGCGCTGGTGCTGCCCGACACCGACGAGCAGGGAGCGTTCCTCACCGCCGAGCGCATGCGCTGCGAGGTGCGCGACGAGTTTCGCAACGCCAGCGTGCCGGTCACGCTGAGCGTCGGCATCGCGGGCTACCCGCGCGCCGGCGAGACTGCGGCGGCGCTGCTGCGCGCGACCGACGAGGCGCTGCAGACGGCCAGATGGAACGGCTGTGACCGCACGATGCTGCACAGCCCGACGATGCGCGGCGCGCCGCAGCTGGACGGCGAGGGCGGCGACATCGCCGCCGAACGCCTGCTGGCGGTGATGCTCGATCTCGCCGAGACCGTCGACCTGCGCTTCAGCGGCACGGCGCGTCACTCCGAGACGGTCGGACGCTACGCGGAGATGATGGCGCGCGAGCTGGGACTCTCAGAAGCGCGCACCGGACGCGTGCGTCTCGCAGGCCTGCTGCACGACATCGGCAAGGTCGGCGTGCCCGACAGCATCCTGCAGAAGCCCGGAAGGCTCAGCGACGAGGAGCTCGCGGTGATCCGCCGCCACCCCGAACTGGGCGCGCAGATGCTCGACCACGCCAGCCTGGCCGACGTGCGCGAGTGGGTGGGCGCGCATCATGAGCAGCCCGACGGCCGCGGCTACCCGCGGGGCCTCAGCGGCGACGCGCTGCCGCTGGAGGCGCGCATCATTGCGGTCGCCGACGCCTACGAGGCGATGACCAGCGACCGCTCCTACCGCTCCTCACTGGACCACGCCACGGCACAGCGCGAGCTCGAGCGCTGCGCCGGCACGCAGTTCGATCCGCGCGTCGTCAGCGCGCTGGTGTCACTGCTCGAGCGCGAGACCGAGCGCGCAGTCGTCGCGCTCGAGCACGCCTAGCCAGCCGCGCCGCGCCCACGACCTTCTCAGTCGCGCTTGCCGCGGCCGTAGAGGAACTTGAACATGCCGGCGAGCATCTTGGAGTTGCGCGCCTTGTACGGGTACATGTGCGGTTCGCGCTTGAGCGCCAGCTTGGGCGTGACGACGATGGCCTGCTGGGAGGTGTACTTGCGGATGCCGCCGGCGCCGTGGCGCGAGCCCAGGCCGGATGCCTTGGCGCCGCCCATGGGCAGCTCCAGCGCGGTGTAGTTGATCATCGCGTCGTTGACATTGGCGGCGCCGGTTTCCAGACGCCTGGCGACCTGCTCGCCGCGCTCTGTGTCGCGCGAGAAGACCGAGGCGCCGAGACCGTAGGGCGAGTCGTTGGCCAGACGCACGGCCTCGTCGGAGTCGGACACCTTCATGATCGGCAGCGTCGGCCCGAAGGTCTCCTCGGTCATGCACTTCATGCTGTGATCGACGTCGACGAGCACGGTCGGCTCGTAGAAGCGCCCGCCGCCCTGCGAGGACGCCTGGCCGCCCGCGAGCACACGCGCGCCCTTGTCGACGGCGTCTGACACATGGTCTTCGATGGTGGCCAGCTGCGGCGGGAAGGTGATCGCGCCGACCTCAACCGAGCCGGGCCCGCTGGGCTTGCCCACGCGAAGCGCGCGCACTTTCTCAGAGACTTTGGCGACGAACTCGTCATAGACGGGCTCCTCGACGTAGGCGCGCTCGATCGAGATGCAGGTCTGGCCGGCGTTCTGCATGGAGTAGTAGGTGGCGAAGTTGGCCGCGCGCTCGAGGTCGGCGTCGGACAGCACGATCATCGGGTCCTTGCCGCCGAGCTCCAGCGACACGGGAATCAATCGCCGTGCGGCCGCCTCGGCGACCTTGCGCCCGGTGCGCGTGGAGCCGGTGAACATGATCATGTCCACCTCCTCGATCAGCGCCGCGCCGGTGCCGCCGCGGCCGGTGGCCACCTGGAAGACGTCGTCGGGCAGGCCGCACTCGCGCAGACCTTCGGCCATCAGCATGGACGTCAGCGGCGTGACCTCGGACGGCTTGAGGATCACGCTGTTGCCGGCCATCAACGCCGGAATGCAGTCGCCGAAGGAGTTGGTCAGCGGGTAGTTCCAGGGACCGATCACGCCGATCAGGCCGAGCGGACGGTGGCGCAGGATCAGCTTCTTGCCCTTGACCAGCAGCTGGCCGGACTTGACGCGCTCGTCGGCGAGGTACTCGGGGCCGTTCTTGGCCCAGAAGCCGAATGCGTTGCCGGCGTAGGAGATCTCCGCCAGCGAGGCGTCCTCGAAGGTCTTGCCGGTCTCCGAGACGATCGTCGCGATCACCTGGTCGGCGTTGTCCATCAGCCACTTCTGCGCACGCAGCAGGATGCGCGCGCGGCCATCGAAGCCGTAGGCCTCCCAGCCGGGCTGAGCGGCGCGTGCGCGCTGGGCCATCGCAGCGACCGCATCGGCGCCGAGGTCCGGCACGGTGGCGACGATCTGGCCGGTCGCCGGGTTCTCGACCTGGATCTCGTCTGTGAGCGGCTCGACGGGCCGATCGGTCGCGTCGGTCCTCGCGCCCTCGAGCCGATCGACGACGTCGAGGCCGTCGGTGACGGCGCCGAAGACGGTGTGCTTGCCGTCGAGCCACGCGCACTCCTGCGCGGTGACGATGAAGAACT
>DATARK010000097.1:0-32236 GCA_036264175.1 Solirubrobacteraceae bacterium | reverse complement strand
TGTTCCCCTCCGCCGCGCCGCGCAGGAACCGCTCCAGACGCGCAGAGGAGTGCTCAGGGCCCGATCCCTCGTAGCCGTGCGGCAAGAGCAGCGTCAGGCGTGAGGTCTGTCCCCACTTGGCCAGTCCGGAGACGATGAACTGGTCGACGATCACCTGCGCGGAGTTGACGAAGTCGCCGAACTGCGCCTCCCACAGCACGAACGTCTCGGGCGCCTCCTGGCTGTAGCCGTACTCGAAGCCCATGCACGCGAGCTCTGACAGCGGGCTGTTGTGCAGCTCCAGCGGCGCCAGCGCGTCGGGCAGGCTCTGGATCGGGCAGACGGTCTGGCCGGTCTTTGCGTCGTGCAGCACCATGTGGCGCTGGCTGAATGTGCCGCGCTCGGTGTCCTGGCCGGTCAGGCGGATCGGCGTGCCTTCGGTCAACAGCGAGGCGAACGCCAGCGCCTCGGCGTGCGCCCAGTCGATCGTGTGCGCCTGCTCCTCCAGCGCCGCGCGTCGGCGCTCGAGCTGTTTGACGAGCTTGGGGTGCACGGTGAAGCCGTCGGGCACGCTCAGCAGCGCCTCGCCGATGTCGTGCAGGCGCGCCGCCGGCACGGCGGTCTCGACTTCAGGGCTGGGCGAGCGGTCGAGCTCGTACTCGCCGGTGGCGTGGTCGCCGTGCTCGGCCGCGGCGGCGATCTTGGCCTTCAGGCGCTGGTGCAGCAGCGTCATTTTGTCCCACACCTCTTGGGCCTGGCTGTCGACCTCCTCCTGGGAGACGACGCCTTCTGCCACGAGGCGGTCGGCCCACAGCTCGGCGACGCGCTTCTTGCCCTTGATCTTGGCGTACATCTCCGGCTGCGTGTAGGCGGGCTCGTCGGACTCGTTGTGGCCGAAGCGGCGGTAGCCGATCAGGTCGATCAGCACGTCGTGGCCGAACTCCTGGCGGAAGGCGAAGGCCAGGCGCACGGCGCTCATGCAGGCCTGCACGTCGTCGCCGTTGACGTGCACGATCGGCACATCGAAGCCCTTGGCCAGGTCCGAGGCCCAGCGCGTGGAGCGCGCGTCGTCGGGGTCGGTCGTGAAGCCCACCTGGTTGTTGGTGATGATGTGCACGGTGCCGCCGACCTTGTAGCCATCGAGCGCTTGCAGGTTGAGCGTCTCGGACACCACGCCCTGCGCCGGAAAGGACGCGTCGCCGTGGATCACGATCGGCACGGCGGCGTCGGTGTTCTGGTGGGCGTGAGGACCCTGGCGCGTGGTCTGCGCGGCGCGCGTGGCGCCCTCGACGACCGGATAGACGTACTCCAGGTGGCTGGGGTTTGACTCCAGGTTGACGCGGATCGTCTCGCCGTTTTCGAGATCGTAGGAGCCCTGCGTGCCGTGGTGGTACTTGACGTCGCCGGTGCCGCCCTGGGGGATCGTGGTGACGGCCTCCAGCGTGGAGGCGCCCTCGAACTCGGCGAAGATCGTGTCGTAGGGGCGGCCGAGGTTGTGCGCGAGCACGTTCAGCCGCCCGCGGTGGGCCATGCCGATGACGACCTCCTTGCCGCCGTGCGCGGCCGACAGCTTGATCAGTTCGTCGACCATCGGCACGGTCATGTCCAGACCCTCGATCGAGAACTGGTGCTGGCCGAGGTAGGCCTTGTGCATGAAACGCTCCAGCGCATCGACCTTGACCAGGCGCCGCAGCAGCCAGCGGTTCTCGTCGTTGGTCAGCGAGTCGCGAAAGGCGCCCGACTCGATGTGCTCGCGCAGCCACACGCGCTGGCGGTGCGAGGCGATGTGCTCGATCTCGTAGGCGATCGTGCCGCAGTAGGTCTCGCGCAGGTGCGGCAGCGCGTCGGCCATTGTCGCGCCGGGCACGTACATGTTCAGCACCTTGGCCGGAATGCGTGCCTGCAGCTCCGGCGTCAGGCCGAGCGGCTCCGGGTCCAGGCCGGGGTCGCCCTCGGGCTCTGAGTCCAGCGGGTCCAGGCGCGCGGCGAGGTGACCGTGGCTGCGAAAGCGGCTGACCAAGGTCGTCGCGGCCTGCACCGCGCGCAGCAGTTCCTCGTTGACGGCCGGCGCCGGCGCTGAGGAGGGCGCTGCGGCGGCGGCAGCGGAGGCCGCCGCGGCGGGCGCCGGCGGCTGCGGCGCCGGTCCGAGCTCCACGCCCAGCGAGGCGAACACGCCCTCGTAAAAGCCGCGCTCGCCGAGGATGTATTCCTCGATGCGCTGCAGGAAGCGCCCGGACTCCGCCCCCTGGATGATGCGGTGGTCATAGGTGGAGGTCATGGTCATGACCTTCTCGGCGCCGATCATCGCGCCGATGTTGGCCAGGCCGGGGGGATAGGCGATCGAGCCGGTGGCGACGATCGTGCCCTGGCCGGTCATCAGGCGCGGCACCGAGGCGATCGTGCCGATTCCGCCGGGGTTCGTCAGCGTGACGTTGGCGCCCTGCAGGTCGTCGGCGGTCAGCGTGTTCGTGCGCGCCTTGTCGACGAGCGCGTCATAGGCGGCGACGAAGCGCTCGAAGGGCATGCGCCCGGCGTCGCGGATGACTGGCACCATCAAGGTGCGCGAGCCGTCCTTCTTCTCCACGTCGACGGCGAGGCCGAGGTTGACCTGGCCGTCGTGCACGCGGTTGGGCTTGCCGTCGATCTCGGCGAAGTGGTCGGCCATCACCGGCATGTCGTCGGCGGCGCGGGCGATGGCGTAGGCGATCAGGTGCGTGAAGGAGACCTTGCGCCCGGCGGCCTTGAGCTGCTTGCGCCGCGCGTCGAGCATCGTGACGGCCAGCGTGCGGAAGCTCGTCGCCGTGGGAATCGAGCGCGACTGCTCCATGTAGCGCGCGAGCGCCGCGGCGCTGCCGCGCATCGGCTTCGTCTCGGGCTCGGCGGGCGCGCTTGCCGCGGAGCCGTTGTCCGGAGCGGCCGCAGGGGGGGCCGTCGCGGCGCCGTTGCCGGAGGCCGCCGAGAGCACGTCGGACTTGACGATGCGTCCGGCCGGGCCGCTGCCGGACACGCCGGCCAGGTCGACGCCCTCGGCTGCGGCGGCGCGGGCTGCGACCGGCGAGATCTTGGCGCCGTCGGGCAATGCGCCCGCGGCGGGCGCGGCGCTCGGCGCTTGCGCGTCGTCGCCCTGCGCGTCGTCGGCCGCGGGCGAGGCCGCCGCGCCGTCGGCCGCCGCGCCCGCTGCAATTCGCGCGATCACCTGGCCGACCGTCACGGTGTCGCCCTCCTGCACGAGCAGCTCTGCGACGGTGCCGGCGACGGGCGCCGGCAGCTCGACGTCGACCTTGTCGGTGGAGATCTCCACGATCGTGGCGTCGGCCTTGATGAACTCGCCCTGCTTGACGCGCCATTCGAGGATCGTGCCCTCGGTGACCGACTCGCCGGCGGCGGGCGTGACGACGTCCACGAGCTCTCCGCTCTCCGCCGGTGCATCGTCTGCGGCGGCCGAGCCGTTGCTCGCGCCCGAACCGTTGCTGGTGTCGGCGCCGTTGGCGGCGGCGGTGGCGCCGACGGCGATGCGCGCGATCACCTGGCCGACCGTGACCGTGTCGCCCTCCTCGACAAGCAGCTCGGTGACGGTGCCGCTGGCCGGCGACGGCAGCTCGACGTCGACCTTGTCGGTGGAGATCTCGACGATGGTCGCGTCGACCTTGATCGACTCGCCGACCTTGACATGCCATTCGAGGATTGTTCCCTCGGTGACCGACTCGCCCGCGGCAGGGGTCACGACGTCGATTATCTGCTCAGCCGTGGTGCCTGTGGCCATTGACTGTCTACTCTATCGCGGCGCGCTGGCGTTGCTCACGGATGAACTCCAAGCTGCCGAAGAACGGCCCGATGCCTCCCAGCACGGCCACCGCGACGGCCAGTCGCAGAGAGACGATGCGCAATCGCGTGGCCGCCAGGCAGGCCAGCGACATGAAAATCCACAGCAGCCCGTGGGCGAGCCCGAGCACGAACGTCAGCGGCTGCGGGCTGCCGGCGGCGAAGGCGCAGATCAGCAGCGCGATGTAGACGCAGGAGTGCACGAAGGAGGTCCACTTCAGGCGCGTGAACGTCAGCGGCCCGGCGGCCTCTCGCGGCCGGGTCGAGCCCGCCACGGGCTCCGCCGACGCCGCCGGCACGGCCGGCGCGGGCGTGGCTGCGCCGGCCGCAAGGCCGTCGCGCACGGCCATGCTCAGCTCTCCAGCCAGCGCGCCATGCGCGGCAGCGCGTCGCCGGCCTCGGCCGGCCACTGATCGATGTCGGCGGGCCACCAGTCGTAGGCGTCGTGCTCGTGGTCGGGCGTCACCGACTGCTCCTCGCCGGCGGCGATCCAGGCCTGGCCGACGAACATGACCATCTTCTGCGGCAGCGAGATGAGCGCCTCGCCGCGTACGCGCTCAGGCGACACCGACCACTCCTCGTCGAGCTCGCGCACGAGTGTGTCGGCGGGGCTCTCGCCGAAGTCCACGGCGCCGCCGGCTCCGAGTGCCCAGCGACCGGCCCAGGAGGCGACCCACGGCGCGCGGCGCCCGGCCAGCCAGCGACCGTCGGCCGAGCGTGTGACGCACAGCGCGGCGATGCTGCGCGAGGCGTCGCCGGCGACCAGACGCAGCGCCCAGCGCAGCGGCTGCAGCTCGATGGCGATGCCGTCGGCGTCGGCGCGAAAGTCGACCAGCCGCGCGGCCACGCCGTCGTGGCTGGGCGAGCCGCGGTCGCGCAGCTCTGCAATGGCCTCGTCGGCAGCCTCGACGTGCGCCGGCGAGGCCTCGAACTGCTCCTCGTGCCAATGCGCGGTCACGCGGTCGAGCTCCCATGGCCCGCGCGCGAGGATCTGCGGCTGCTCGGTGGATGTGGTCTCGGGTCGTGTGGACATGCGCTGGGCGCGTCGCGCGCGCGTGATGAACGCTAGTGAGCATAGACTCGCGCGCGTGAACATTCGTCGCTACAAGCACTGGGGTTGGGGCTATGAGGACCAGCAGCCCGAGCCCGAGCAGCTGCGCCAGACGGCGGCGCTGGCCGCCGAGCATCTGGGCCTTCAGGTCAGGAAGATCGAGGCGCCGGTGGTGCTCGAGCAGGTCGCGTTGGCGCGCGCGCGTGTGCAGGCGCCGGCCGCGCTGGCGGAGATCTGCGCCGACGACGAGCACGCGCGCGCGTCGCATGCGATGGGCAAGTCCTACACGGACATCGTCACCGGCTTTCGCGGGCGCTTCGAGCACCCGCCGGACTTCGTGGCCTCGCCGCGCGACGAGCGCGACGTGGAAGCGCTTTTGGAGTGGTGCGAGTGCGAGCGTGTGGCGGCGATCGCGTTCGGCGGCGGCACGTCGGTCGTGGGCGGCGTGACGGCGGACGTGCCGGACTCCTACAACGGCGCAATCGCGATCGATCTGCGCGCGCTGGACCGCGTGCTGGAGGTCGACGCGGTGTCGCGCTCGGCGCGCATCCAGGGTGGCGCGACCGGTCCGCGCCTGGAGGCGCAGTTGGGCGAGCAGGGCCTGACGCTGCGCCACTTTCCGCAGTCATTCGAGTACTCGACGCTGGGCGGCTGGATCGCCACGCGCGCGGCCGGCCACTTCGCGACGGTGACGACGCACATCGAGGACTTCCTCGAGTGCGCGCGCGCGATCACGCCGGTCGGCGTGTGGCAGTCGCGCAGGCTGCCGGGCTCCGGCGCCGGCGTCAGCCCCGATCGCATGCTGGCCGGCTCGGAGGGCACGCTGGGCCTGATCACCGAGGCGTGGGTGCGCGTGCAGCCGCGTCCCGAGCACCGCCGCTCGGCGGGCGTCCTGTTCTCAAGATTTACCGCTGGCGCGGAAAGCGTGCGTGCGCTGGGTCAGTCAGGGCTTGCTCCGGCCAACTGCCGTCTGATCGACGCGCACGAGGCGGCGATGACGATGGCCGCCGACGGCCAGCACGCGCTGCTGGTGCTCGGCTTCGAGTCAAGCGATCACCCTGTCGACGGGCCGCTGGCGCGCGCGCTTGCGATCTGCGCCGAGCACGGCGGCGAGCTGCCCGGCGACTCCGCGCGCTCAGGCAGCGACGGCGCGGGCGACGGGCAGGACGCGGTGGGCTCCTGGCGCGAGGCGTTTCTCGGCGCGCCATACGTGCGCGACGCGCTGGTGGCGATCGGCGTGCTGGCGGAGACGTTCGAGACGGCGATCACGTGGGAGCGCTTCGAGCGGTTTCACGCGCGCGTGAAAGAGAGCGCCGAAGAGGCGGTGCGCGAGGTGTGCGGCGAGGGCGGTCGCGTGACGGCGCGCTTCACGCACGTCTACGCCGACGGCCCGGCGGTGTACTTCACGGTGATCGCGCCGGCGCGGCGCGGCGAGGAGGTCGAGCAATGGGCGCAGATCAAGTCGGCGGCGTCTGAGGCGATTCTCGCCGAGGGCGGCACGATCACCCACCACCACGCAGTCGGGCGCGACCATCGCCCGTGGTATGACCGCCAGCGCCCGGAGCCGTTCGCGGCGGCGCTGGCCGGCGCCAAGGCGGCGGTCGATCCGCAGGGCGTGATGAACCCGGGCGTGCTGATCGACGCGGGCGCGCCGGCGGCCGTCGCGCGATGAAGCTGGCGGTTGATGCGCGATGAAGCTGGCGGTTGTGGCGCGATGAAGCTCGCGGTGCTCGGCCCGGGCGGCGTCGGCGGGCTGCTCGCGGCGGCGCTGCACCGAAGCGGCGTAGACGTGACGGCGATCGCGCGCGAGCCGACCGCGGCGGCGATCGCCGAGCGCGGCGTGTCCGTGCAGAGCGTCACGCTGGGCGAGTTCGTCGCGCCGGTGCCCGCTGTGACGGAGCTGGCTGAGCCCGTCGACGCGTTGATCGTCGCCACCAAGGCCGGTGGCCTGGGCGACGCGCTCGAGCGCGTGCGCGTCGACCCGCCGCTGGTGCTGCCGCTGCTCAACGGGCTCGACCACCTGACGTCGCTGCGCGAGCGCTTCGACCCGGCGAGCGTCGTCGCCGGCACGATTCGCGTCGAGGCCGACAACCCGCAGCCGGGCGTGGTCGTGCACGCCAGCCGCTTTCTGCTCGTGGAAATGGCCAGCCGCTTCGAGCACGCGCGCGAGGGCATGGCGCTGCTGGCGCAGACGCTGGCCGATGCCGGCGTGCGCGCGCGCGGCGACTGGCCGATCTCGCCGCACTCCGAAGCGACCGTCATGTGGTCCAAGCTGGTGCGCTTGAACGCGCTGGCCTGCACGACCAGCGCCTACGACAAGCTGCTCGGCGAGATACGCGACACGCCGGCACTGCGCGCCGACCTGCAGGGCGCGATCGTCGAGGCCAGCACGGTGGCACAGCTGGAGGGCGCCGAAGAAGTCAGCGCGGAGAAGGCCATCGAGGAGCTCGAGCGCGCGCACGACTCGCTGGGCAGCTCCATGCAGCGCGACATCGCCGCCGGTCGCGCGCCCGAGCTGGACGCGATTCCCGGCTCGGTGCTGCGCGCGGGCGAGCGCCACGGCGTGGAGTGCCCGATCATCGAGCGGCTGGTCGGCATGATCCGCGCACGCCTGCAGGGCGCCGCGAGCTGAGCTACTGCTCGAAGGGGAATGGCGCGGCTGCCGGCGCCACGCTCGGCACCTGCTCGCTGGAGACCGCCTCGACGACCTCCTGCTCGACCTGCTCGGCCTGCTCGTCGTGCTCGCCGTCGCACAGCACGCGAAAGTTGCCCGTCACGCCGCTGTCGGCATGCATGGTGATGCCCGGCAGGATCTCCTCGCCCTCGTCGAAGCCCAGCCGCTCCATGTCGAAGTGCGCCAAGCCGATGCCGTGCGCGGTGTGCGTAGGGTTCTCGCGGTCGTGCGCGGCCACCGCCTGCGCGAAGCGCTCGAGGTTCTTGGCGATCTTGCCCGTGCTCGACATCGCCTCGTCAGCCTAGCGTCCGGCGCGTGCCTGCGCGAGCGTCCGATGCGCGCCTGTGCGGGCGGTATAGATACTGGCCGTGGCCGGCCTGTACGCACTCGACGTCCTGCCGGCTTCGCGCCGCTAGCGAGCCATGCGCGGTCGCCTTCGTCTGCTGCTGTCGCTGCGCGTGCTGCGCTGGCGCGTCGCGCGCTTCTACTGGCGCGCGCACCGTTACGCGCGTCGCAACGGTGACCGCTTCAGCCTCGACTCGGCAGCTCGTCCGAGCGAGCTGGCCGAGCTGTTGGCGCTGGCGGCCGGTCGTCAGAGCGTCGTGGAGTTGGGCACCGGCACCGGCTGGAGTGCCATCGCGCTGGCGCTCGACAACGGCACGCGCCGCATCGTCAGCTACGACCCCAGCGTGCGAAGCGAGCGCGTCGCCTACCTCAAGCTCGCCGGCGCCTGCGCGCGCGAGCGCATCGAGCTGCGCGCCGAGGCCGACAGCCGTGGCCCGCATGTCGGCGATGCCGCCGTCGAGCTGCTGTTCATCGACTCCGAGCACGAGCGCCAGCCCGTGCTCGACGCCTTCGCTGCGTGGCGCGGCGCGCTCGCTCCGGGCGCCGTCGTCGTGTTTCACGACTACGGGCATCCGCGCTATCCCGGAGTGCGCGAGGCCGTGGCGGAGCTGGGGCTGCAGGGCAGCGAGCGCGGGGGCGTGTTCGTGTGGCGCGCGTCCTAGCGCGCCCTACGCGACGACCGAAACCTCGGCCGGCACGACCTCGGCGAATTTCAGCGTGTCAACGAATTGGCGAAAGCGAGCGATCTTTCCGTCCTGCACGTCCCAGACGTGCACAACCGGAAGGTCCAAAGTCTTGCCCGTCTCCTTGCCGGTGCCCGTGTAGCGGACAACAGCGGCCACCGTGTCGCCGGAGGCGATCAGCTCCTCGGGCGTGACAGCGAATCCCTCGACGTCTTCGGCGAGCGGCCCGAACACCTTCTGCGCCACCGCATCCGGCCCGCGATGCAGGCCGCCGTAGGGCATGCCCTCTGCCTCATACCACTCGATGTCCGGCGAAAACGCGCCCAGAACGGCCGGCACGTCGCCCTGTGCAAACGCGTCGTACAAGCCCTTGATCACTCCGGCGCTCTGCTGAGCCATGAGACCTCCGTTAGTCGGAATGGGTTGGCGCATGACGCTACTGCCTATCGAGCATGTTCGCCGAGTCGACTCGGGCGGATCGCTGCGGATGGAATACTGCACGGCTGGTGCAAGCCGCGTCGACGGACAGCCCCGAGCAGTTCATCCGTCGGATGTATGCCCAGTGGAATGCGCACGGCATTCGCTCGCTCGCCGATGCCTTCCTCGACGCTCAGGTCCAGTACAACGACGACGCCGCCTGGCCTGGCGGTGGCGCTCACCGCGGTCGTGCGGCCGTGATCGCCAGGTTTGAAGAGGTGGTCGAGGTTCTGGGACTTCGCGAGGCTGTGGTGGAGCGCGTGATCCACCGCGGTGAGGAGGTTGCCTGGGTCATACGCAGTACTGGCCGCTCACCTCGCGCGGACGTCCCCAACGATCACAGGTGGGGCTATACAGGACGAATCACAGGCGGAAAGCTGGTGCGCTTCGAGGCCTACTACGACGCCGATGAGGCGTTCGCGACACTTGCACGGAGCGTCTAGCGCTCCTCGACCGGCGCTGCAGTCCTCAACCGCGCCATTCGACCTCGAAGTGCTCGATCGGCTCATCAAAGCCCTTCATCGAGACGCTGCCGCGGTCAGAGAAACGGACGTCCGTCCCGCGGCAGAGGTCATGCACGCCTGTGGAAACCACGATGCAATCGGGCTGCGCGCTAGCACAGAGCCGCGCCGCCTGCTGTACTGCTGCGCCAAACAGGTCGTCTTGCTCGGTTACTGGCTCGCCGGCCGCCACGCCGATTCGCACGCGCAGCTGTGTCTGCTCATCTCCTTCGCGCTCGGCCAGCGCGCGCTGGATTTGACATGCCGCGCCGACCGCCTGATAGGCCGAGTCAAACGCAGCCATGATCCCGTCGCCAGTGTGCTTGATCTCGCTGCCGCCGTACTCCGCGACCGCCGCGCGCACGACCGAGTCGTGCTCCCGAAGCAAATGCATGGCCGCACGGTCGCCCAGTTCTTGGGTGATGCGCGTGGAGTCGACTATGTCCGTGAAGACAATCGCGCGGAAAGCGCTCTCCACATATGGCTCGCCGACGGGGTGTGTGTTGAGCCGGCCAAAGAAGCCGCGGATAGCGGCCTGATCGACCTCTACCACGTGCGAGGGCAGCAGTCCGTGAGACTCGCGATGCGCTGCAACGACGGACTCCTCGTCGGGTCCCTCGACGAGGCAGAACGCGCCGACGCCCTCTTCGCACCAGTAGGTGATGAAGCACACGCCGAAGCTGTCCTGCACCTCGAGATCGCGCACGTGAGCTGCAGCGACGTCAGCGGCAGTCGCGCCAGGCAAGTCGTGGCGGTCCATGAACAGAGGCACCTTCAGGCCACCCTACACGGGGCGCACAAGCGCCTGCTAGCGACTACGGCATCTCGAGTATCTCAATGCGATACCCGTCCGGATCGCGCACGAAGCACAGCCGCTGGCCGATCTCCGATCGGTCGCCCTCACGCACCGAGTACGGAGGCTTCTCCGGCTCGATTCCCTGCTCGGCGAGTTTGGCCAGCGTCTCGTCGATGTCGGGCGAGGTGATCGCGATGTGCCCGTAGCCGGTGCCGATCTCATAGGCGTCTACGCCGAAGTTGAACGTCAGCTCCAGGCGCGGCATGTCGCCGTCGCCGGGCTGGTTCATGAACACGTTGATCGCCTCGTCTTTGATCGGCAGCCGGCCGATCTCCTCGAAGCCGAGCGCTTTGTAGAAGGCCACCGAGCGGTCCACGTCGGTGATGCGGTAACAGGTGTGTATCAGCGCCATGGCGCAAGTCTATGGCCCGCGCGCCGGCGCTGCCCGGCAGGCTCGCCCTGCCGGCCGTCCGCTGCTGTCGCGCGCCCGCTCGCGTCCGGTAGCATCGCCGGCGAATGAGTGAAGAGCAGGCGCTCGATCTGCGTGTTGAGCAGCCCCCAGGCGGGTTCTCGGCGACGCTCGATCTCGCCGGCGAGCTTGACATCTCCACGGCTGATCGGCTGAAGCAGGCCATCGGCGAGCTGCTGGTCGAGCACGGCGCGCGCGAGCTGACCGTCGACCTGCGTCAGCTCACCTTCATCGACTCCAGCGGGCTGGCGGCCATGGTCTACACGAGCAGGCAGTGCGAGCAGCACCAGTGTCGCCTTTCGGTCGTTCGTGGCTCGCAGTCCGTGCACAGCGTCTTCGAGCTCACGCGCCTGCACGAACTGCTGCCTTTCGCCGACGGCGACGGCGACAACGGCGACGCGCCGTCCTGAACCTATACTCGGCGCGCGTGCGAACCATGATCGTCGGTCACGGCGGGCGAGAGAGCGCCCTCGCCTCCCGCATGGCGGAGCACAGCCGGCTGTTCGCGTTCGCCGGCCATGCCAACCCGTCGCTCCTGCGCTACGCGAAGGCCTCGGGCGGCGAGGTGCAGATCGGCGACGTCTGCGACGCGCGCGCCGTCGCCGAGTTCGCGCGTGTCAACGACATCGACATCGCCATGGTCAGCGCCGACGAACCGCTGCAGGCGGGCGTCGTCGACGCGCTGATCGCGCAGGGCACGCGCGCGGTCGGCCCGACGCGCGCCGGCTCGGAGATCGAGTGGAACAAGGAGTTCGCGCGCGCGCTGCTCGCCGACGTCGCTCCGGAGGCCACGCCGCGTCTGCGCATCGCACATAGCGTCGACGAGGTCGCAGAGGCGATCGACTCATTCGACGGCGCGCCGGTCGTCGTCAAGCCGGCCGGCCTTACTGGCGGCAAGGGCGTCAAGGTGATGGGCCCGCACCTCGCCAGCCACGACGAGGCCGCCGACTACGCGCGCACACTGCTGCAGGACGGCAAGCACGGCGACTGCGTGCTGATCGAGGAGAAGATCGTCGGCGCCGAGTTCACGATCCAGGCGATCAGCGACGGACGCACGGTCGTGTTCCCGAACTCGACCTATGACTACCCGTATCGCTTCGACGGCGACACCGGCCCGGGCACCGGCGGTATGGGCTCGCTGTCGTGCGCCGGTCCGCTGCTGCCGTTCATGACCCAAGAGCACTACGAGCAGGCCTGCTCGATCATCGAGCGCGTCATCGTGCGCCTCTCAGAGCTTGGGCGGCGCTTCACCGGCGTGATGAACAGCGGCTTCTTCGCGACCGCCTCCGGCGTGCAGGTGATCGAGTTCAACGCGCGCTTCGGCGACCCCGAGTGCATGAACATCATGGCGCTATTCGACGGTGACTGGACGCGCGTCATGCAGCGCATCTGTGACGGCCAGCTCGCGCGCGAGGACGTGCGTCTGCGCGACGAGGCTTCGCTGGTGCTGTATCTGGTCTCGCCCGACTACGCGCTGCCCAGCGGCGGCGCTGCCCCCACGGCCTACGAGTTCGAGCTCGACGTCGAAGCCATGCACAGCGCCGGCTGCGAGGTGTTCTTCTCCTCCGCCGCGCACGTCGCCGCCAACACTTACCGCACCGTCGGCACCTCGCGCGCCGTCGCGCTGGTCACTACGGCGCCGACGTTGCACGAGGCGCACGAGCGCCTCGCGCGCTGCGCGGGCTCGGTCGGCGTGCTGCAGTGGCGCAGCGAGGTGGGCGACGAGCATTACCTCGAAGGCCTGCGCTCACTCGTGCGCACGGCCTAGCGGCGATCGATCGGCCGGCGCACGCGCCATCGTGCAAGGATTGGCGCGAATGATCGTCGAGACCTCCAGCAATCCGCAGTTCATCTCCAACACCTACCTCGTCGCAGACGGCGAGGGCGGCCCCGCATTCTTCATCGACGCCGGCGGCCCGGTCAAGCCGTTGATCGCCGCCGCCGAGCGGCTGGGGCTCGAGCCCACGCACGTGCTGCTGACCCATCACCACTACGACCACGTCTGCGACGTCGACAAGCTGCGCGAGCGCTGGCCGCAGCTGAAGGTCGTCATCAACCCCGTCGAGAGCGAGCTGATGAAGGCCGGCGCGTCGGACTCCGGCGACGGCTCCGGCGCCGCGGGCATGGACGCGATCCAGGCCGGCGAGACGCTGCGCTTCGGCACGCTCGAGGTGTGCCCGCTGAGCACGCCCGGGCACACCGCCGGAATGCTCTCGTTTCTCGTCGGCGACCGCAGCGATGCCGAGACGGGCGCCAGCGCCGGCAAGCGCTCGACGTCTGCGCCCGGCGGCTTCAGCGGTGGGCAGGCCGTCGTGTTCACCGGCGACACGCTGTTCAAGAACTCCGTCGGCGGCGTCAAAGCTCCGGGGCACACGACCTACACCGACCTGCGCGACTCCATCATGGGCACGCTCATGGAGCTTCCGCCGGAGACCGTCATCTACCCCGGACACTCCGAGCCGACGTCGGTCGCGCAGGAGTGGGACGCCAACAGCTTCATCCGCGTCTGGCGCGGCCTCGACGCCGAGGGCGCCGAGCCCTGCGTCGCGCTCGGCGAGCCCGCCACGCTGGTGCTGCTCGGGCAAGACTACGACGGCGGCACCAAGGCCTGGGTGCGCTGGCCCGACGGCTCCGACGACATCGTGCCCGGCTCGCGCGTCGAGCGCCAGGGCTAGTCGCGCGCAGCTGCAGCGACTCGCCTAGATACAGCGTCGCCCAGCTACAGCGACTCGCCCAGCCCGACCGCCGCGGCGCGTGGGCGCAGCGATCGCCATGCCACGCCACATATACAGCGGTAGATACCATGGCGCACGGTACGTGCGTGGCAACACACGAATGCCTGCAGCTGCGCGTGGTATCAGTACTACTTCTCGCGCGTATCGGTAGCCATGGTATATACAATGTAGATACGATGGCGCACGCTGCACGCGCCGCGACACACGCATGCGTCCAGCCGCCTCTCGCGCAGCCGCGCGAACCCTAGGATGCATGTCTATGGCCCGCGAGAACGAGAAGATTCCGACCTCGCGGGTGCGCCGCACGGCGACGGTCGCATCGCTGGCGGCGGGAGAGGCCGTGAAGCAGTTCGGCACGCGCGCGGCGAACGTGACGCGTGGCCAGGAGGCCTCCGAGGAAGCGATGGCCAGGCGCCAGCTGGACACGGCCAAGCAGATCGTGGCGGCGTTGGGCACGATGAAGGGCGCGGCGATGAAGCTTGGCCAGGTGATGTCGTTCCTGGACATGGGCCTGGTGCCCGAGCAGCACCGCGAGGAGTTCCAGCGCGAGCTGGCCAAGCTGCGCGACGCGGCGCCGACGGTGTCGTTCAAGCAGATGCGCAAGGTGATCGAGGACGACCTGGAAGAGCCGGTCGACGAGGTGTTCGCGTCCTTCGACCAGGAGCCGATCGCGGCGGCTTCGATCGGTCAGGTCTATCGCGCGACGCTGCAGGACGGGCGCGAGGTGGCGGTCAAGGTGCAGTATCCGGGCGTCGCCGGCGCCGTGCGCGCGGACATGCAGAACCTGGACATGATCATGCGCCTGCTCAAGCGCATGACGCCGGGGCTTGACGTCAAGGCGATCGCCGAGGAGATCCGCGAGCGGATCGTCGAGGAGCTCGACTACGAGCTGGAGGCGCAGAACCAGCGCTCGCTGGCGCGCATCTATGCGGGGCATCCGTTCATCGTCGTGCCGGACGTCGTCAGCTCGCTGTCGCGCGAGCGCGTGCTGGTCAGCGAGTTCGTGCACGGCGTCGGCTTCGAGGAGCTCAAGGGGCGCTCGCAGGCGGAGCGCGACCGTCTCGGCGAGATCGTCTTTCGCTTCTTTCTCGGCTGCCTGTATCGCCACCGGCAGTTCTCCGGCGATCCGCACCCTGGCAACTTCCTGCTGCTCGACGACGGCCGCGTGGCGTTTCTGGACTTCGGGCTGTTCAAGCGCTTGGACGCCGGCCCGGTGGATCTCGAGCTGGCGGCGCAGCGCTCGGTGGCCGAGCGCGACGCGCGCTCGCTTCACCGGCTGCTCGCCGAGTCGGGCTTTCTGCCTGAACCCGAGCGCGTCGATCCCGAGCACCTGCTGGCGTTCATCGACGCGGCGATCTGGTGGTACACGACCGACGAGATCGTGGAGCTGTCGCCGGAGATCGCCACGCAGGTGATGATCGAGAGCTCAGATCCGCGCTCCAGCCACTTTCGCGAGATGCGCCACCAGGACATGCGCCCCGAGCACCTGTTCGGCAGGCGCATGGAGATGCTGACGCTGGCGGTGCTGTCACAGCTGCGCGCGAGCGCCAACTGGCACCGCATCGCGCGCGAGTGGATGTACGGCGACGCGCCGGTGACCGAGCTTGGCACGCAGGAGGCCGAGTTCTATGGCCGCAGCGGCGTCGGCACGCGCTGAGGGTAGGCGCCTTGCCCGCCGCGGCGCTTTGCAGGGATAATCGCTGACATGGACGGCAAGACAGAACGCGCGATACGCGATCAGCGCCTGTCGGTGATTCTCGACTCGCTGGCCGAGGCGGTGACGATCCGCGGGCGCAACAACCACCTGATCTACGCCAATCAGGCGGCGCTTGACCGGTTGGGCTTCGAGTCGGCTGCGGCGCTGCGCGAAGCCGATCCGCGGGAGCTGATGGGCCCGTATGAGACGACCGACGAGTTCGGCAAGGAGCTGGCGATGGACGATCTGCCGTCCGTGCGACTGCTGCGTGGTGAGGAGCCCGAGCCGCTGCTGATGCGCTCGGTCAACCGCGACACTGGCGAGGAGTCGTGGGTGCTGTTGAAGGCGACGGCGGTGCGCGACGACGCGGGCGAGATCGAATCGGCGGTGACGATCATCGCCGACGTGACCGAGGCCACGCGCTCGTCCCAGCGCGTGGCGTTCCTCTGGCGCATCGGTCAGCAGCTGGCCTCCTCGCTGGACTACCAGCAGACGCTGCGCAACGTCGCGGGGCTGGCGGTGCCGCAGATCGCCGATTGGTGCGCCGTGGACCTTCTCGACGCCGACGGCGGTCGCGAACCGGTGGCGGTCGCGCATTCGCAGCCGGCCAAACTGGAGTTGGCCGAGCGCTTGCGAGCCTACGAGCCCGAGCAGCTGGACCCCGATCAGGGGCTCGGGCGGGTCTTTCGCACGGGCGAATCGATTGTCTACACGGACATTCCCGACGAGCTGCTGGTCGGTGCAGCGGTCGACGAGGAGCACCTGCGCCTGCTGCGCGCGGTGGGCATGCGCGCGGCGATGGTCGTGCCGCTGAAGATCGGCGGTCGCACGATCGGCGCGCTGACGATGGTCAACTCCGATTCGGGACGCAGCTTCAGTACTGACGACGTCGACTTCGCCGAGCAGATCGCCGCGCGCGCGGCGGTGGCAGTGGAGAGCGCGCGCCTGTACAGCGAGCGCTCAGCAGTCGCACGCACGCTGCAGAACAGCCTGCTGCCCGAGGCGATCCCGCAGATCGACGGCTGGGACGTCGCGGCGCTGTATCGCCCGGCGGGTCACGAGAGCGAGGTCGGCGGCGACTTCTACGACTTCTGGGAGGTCGGCGAGGACTGGCTGATGATGATCGGCGACGTCACCGGCAAGGGCGTTGGCGCGGCAGCGTTGACGTCGCTGGTCCGCTACACGGCTCGCGCGGCCTCCGAATACGACGCCAGCCCGAGCAAGATCCTCGCGCGCGTCGACGCGGCATTGCGGCGGCGTCCGACGGTCTCGCTGTGCACGGCGCTGTGCCTGCGCCTGTCGCCGCACGGCGCCACGCTGGCCGTCGGCGGCCATCCTCTGCCATTGCTGGTCGGCGGTGACGCCGAGGGGGTCGAAGTGGGCCGGCACGGCACGCTGCTGGGGGCGCTGGAGTACACCAGCTGGCCGGAATCGCCGATCGAGCTCGCCGCCGGGCAGACGCTGGTGGCATTCACCGACGGGGTGACCGACACGGTCGGCGCCGACGGCGAGCGCTGGGGCACCGAGCGTCTGGCGGCGACGCTGGCGGCCGCTGCCGACGACGAGACGCCGGCCTCGCTGCGCACGCGGCTGGTGCAGGCGCTGGACGAGTTTCAGGTAGGAGCGCAGGCTGACGATACTGCTGTGGTGATAATGCGTTTTGCGGGGCAGCAGCCGAACAGCCGGGATGTTCGCGATGCGGCGCGCGTGGGCGCGCCGGGAAACGGGTAGCAGGGGAACTGTGGCGCAGACGACTTTTGAGATCGAGAGCGTGAGCGAGTCCGAGCGGGGACGCCTGAAGCTGAAGGGCGAGCTCGACCTGGCATCGATCGCGCGCGTCGAGCAGGCGGTCGACAAGATGCTGGCCGATGGAGCTCGCGCGCTGGTGCTCGACCTCGCCGGCGTCAGCTTCGTCGACTCCTCGGGTCTGCGCCTGTTCATCGTGCTCGACCAGCGCGCCGGCGCGGAGGGCTGGAAGCTGACGCTGACGCGCCCGCAGCAGCAGGCGATGACGGTGTTCGTGATCAGCGGCCTGGAGGACAACCTGCCGTTCGCCGAAAGCAGCGGAGTCGCGTGATGCCGCAGTACTCAGAAGACGCGCGCACGCGCGCGAGCCTGGCCACCGCCAGAACGACGCTGGAGCTCAAGCGCACCGTGCACGCGCCGGGCGAGGCGCGCGCCGCGGTGATGGGCCGCTGTGACCAGCTGGAGCTCGACGGCTCGCTGGCGCAATCGTTGATCCTGCTGGTCTCCGAGGTCGTCAGCAACGCCGTGCGTCATTCCAGCGGCGATGCCGACTCGCCGATCGAGCTGGTCGCCGAGTTCGGCGCCGAGCGCATTCGCGTGACCGTGACGGACGCCGGCGCGGGCTTCGTGCCGCGCCCGCGCGATCCGGGCAGCACGCGCGACGGCTACGGCCTGTACCTGCTGGAGAAAGTCGCCACGAGCTGGGGCGTGGACTCCCAGGGTGACACCAAAGTCTGGTTCGAGCTGCCGCGCGGCGGCTGAGCTCGCCCGCGGCGGCCACACCGCGCGCCGCGCGCGGCTAGAGCACCTGGATCTGCACCAGGCTGGTCGTTCCGGGCTTGCCCGAAGGCAGGCCTGCGGTGATGCCCACGCGCGCGCCGGATTTGCACCAGCCGAGCTCGACGACGCGCCGCGCCGCGTCGGCGATCAGCGCCTCGGTGGTCTCGTGGCGACGCATGGAGGCCGCCTGCACGCCCCACATGAGCGCGCAGCGTCGCACGGTCTCTTTGCCGGGCGACAGCGCGTAGATCGGCACGGTGGGACGGTGCGCGGAGACCAGTCGCGCAGAGCGGCCAGACAGCGTGGGCACGATCAGCGCGTCCAGGCGCAGCTCGCGCGCGGCAAGGCTGAGGTTGTGCGCGATGGTGTAGGCGGGGTCTGACTCGGTGCGGCGCACGCGCGTGTCGTTCCAACGCTCATACGGTGCGATCGCCTCGGCCTGCACGGCGACGGCGGCCATCATCTCGATGGCCTCGACCGGGTAGGCGCCGACGGCGGTCTCCTGGGAGAGCATGACGGCGTCGGTGCCGTCGAGGATCGCGTTGGCGACGTCGGCCACCTCGGCGCGCGTGGGGCGCGAGGAGACGACCATGGAGTCGAGCATCTGCGTGGCGGTGATCGATGGCCGGGCCATCCAGCCGGCTAGCTCGAGCAGCTGCTTCTGCACGATCGGCACGCGCTCGATCGGCAGCTCGATGCCGAGATCGCCGCGCGCGACCATCACGCAGTCGGCGGCTTTGAGGATCTCGGCGGCGCGCTCGACGGCCTGTGGCTTCTCCATCTTGGCGACGAGCGGCAGGCGCGTGTGCTCGCGCACCGCTTCGACGTCCTCGGGTCGTTGCACGAAGGACAGCGCGACCATGTCGACGCCGATCGACTCGCCGTGGCGCAGCAGCTCGAAGTCCTCCTCGGGGACGGCCGGCAGCGACTCGACGGGGCCGGGGATGTTCAGGCCCTGGCGCGAGGCGACGGCGCCGCCGACCTCGACGTCGGCCTCGACCTCGTGATCTCCAGCGCGCACCTCGCGCACGCGCAGGCGCACCGAACCATCGGCGAGGTACAGCACGGAGTCCTTCTCCAGCGCGCCGGCCAGGCCGGCGAAGGACACGTACATGCGCTGCGCGTCGCCCTCGAACTCGTCGCCGCCGGCTGTGAACGTCAGCCGCTGGCCGGGCGTCAGCTCGACGATGTCCTCGCGCAGCGGGCCGATGCGCAGCTTGGGCCCCGGCAGATCCTGCAGGATCGCCACCGGGCGCCCCGCCTGGCCGGCGGCGTCGCGCACGCGGCGCACGGTCTCGGCATGCTCGTCGAGCGTGCCGTGCGAGTAGTTCAGCCGCGCGACGTCCATGCCGGCCTGCACCATGCGCAGCAGCGTCTGCGGCTCGCGCGAAGCCGGTCCGATGGTGGCGACGATCTTGGTGCGGCGCATGCGCAGCACCGTAGCGGTCGCGGCGGCACGGCGCGGGTATTGCAAGAGCGGGCTCCGCTCGCCGTGCCAGCGTGCCGACGGCCTAGCATCGAGGCGTGCTCGGCCCCTCGCGACCCATGCCGCGAGTCGGCGCCAAGGCGCGCATCGCGCACTTCGGCGGCGAGCGCGAGAACGGCACGGTCGTGGCGGTGCGCGACGAGGGCCGGCTGATCGAGGTGCGCGCGCAGGACGGCCAGGTGCTGCAGTTTGTGCTCAGCCCGGCGACGGCACGTTTCGCGTCGGCCTCCAGCCGGCAGGGGCCGCGGCTGGAGCTGCTCGAAGACGGACGCTGAGGCCGACGCGCCACCGCGCCGCGTCGGCGCCGCAGCCGCCGCACCGGTTTCGCGCGAGCAGCGCGCCCGCTTACGGCGCGTGCACGTCAGGGAAGTGCTCGGCGCAGTGCTCGCGCAGCGTCTGGCGCACCCACGCGCGCTCCTGCGGCGAGGCCGCGCGAAAGCGCGCCAGCAGCTCGCTCTGGCGTTCGATGGGCGCGCCGGCGATGGTCCAGCTGATGGCCAGCCGCTCGAACAGCAGCTCGACGGCGCGCTGCCAGGCGTCCTCCTGCGTCGCGGCGGCGCGCGCGCCGGGACCGGCGAGCCCGGCGAGCGTCTGTGCGTACTCCGCGCGCGCGGCCGGCGTCAGCGAGCCGCGCAGCACGAGCAGGTTGCCCTGGGCGTCTGAGTAGTCGCTGCTGGGCGCGCGCAGCGCGTCGCCCGCGCCAGCGCCGTCGCCCGCGCCCGCGCGCTCGGACGAACTTCGGCGCTGCCGGTTGCGAGAGCGCTTGCCCACGCTCGCCGCAGCCGACTCTCAGGCTTCGGCGGCGCGTTCGAGCTGCGAGCGCACGTCGCCGGTGAGCGGCTTCGCGTGTCCGGGCCAGGCGGCTGCGGGCTCCAGCGCGGCGAGCTTGCGCATGCTCGCGCGCGCCTGCTCGGTGTCGAAGTTGTAGATGGGAAAGGGCAGGTGCGCCTCGGAGTCGCGGCCCCAGATGTCGAGCGTGTAGAAGCAGTCGCTGCTGAGCGCGAGCCGATCGGACTCGCGCCACAGCGCGATCTGTCCGGGCGCGTGTCCGGGGATCTCCACGACGGTGAAGCCGGCGATGTCGTCGCCCTCGGCGATGGTGCCGGCGATGTCGACGGGGCCGCCGTCCCAGGCGTAGCGATGCATCAGCCGCTGCGCCTGGCGGTGGGGGAAGGGCAGCCCCGACAGGCCCTCGGGCCAGTAGCGAAAGCCGCCGCTGCCTTCGGCGTCCTGCACCTCGTCGGCGTGGCAGAAGACGGGCGCGCCGATGCCCGGCGCGGCGCCGCGGTGGTCGGTGTGGCCGTGGCCGAGCACGATGCGGCGGATGCCGCCGAGCCTGGCGCCGGCGCGCGCGAGCGCGCGCGTCATCGTGCGCGCGCCGGCGTCGAACATGGTCACGCCGTGCTCGTCCTCGATGAAGTACACGTTGCAGCGGGCAGGTTGGCCCTGTACGACCCATACGCCGGTGGCGACGGCCTGTGCGTCCGAACCGGAGATGCGCGAGGCCAGCCGCGTCTTGGCGTTGAAGGCGCCGGTCAGCCGCTGGTCGGCGAGCGAGCCGGCGGGCGGCAGCATGCCGAGCTGGCGCGGCAGTGCGATGGAGTCGGGGAACGCGTCGTTGGCATGGATCAGGCCGTCCTTGACGGTGAGCAGGTCGATGCCCTCCATGACCACGCGATCGCCGGTCGGAGCGACGCCGCTGAGCGATCCGGGCCCGGCGAAGGTGCCCGTGAGGCGCCACTGCACGGCGCAGCGCTCGTCCTGTGAGGTCATCGTGACGACCTCGAAGTTGAGGTCGGGCACGGCGTTCATGAGCTCGCTGAGGAACGCGCGCACGCCCTCAGGGGCCAGCACGTCGACCTGCCCGCGCACGTTCTCGCGCCCGCCGTCGGCCCACAGCGCGACGGCGGCATCGAGATCGCGCGCTGCGATGGCGTCGAAGTAGCTGCGCGCGACCGACTCTGCGGCAGAGCTCTTGGTGATGCGTTTGCGCGGCGATCTGGCCTGTTGGACGTTGGCAGCGGCCTCCTGGACCTTCGTGGCGGCCTTGCTGTCGGCGCTCTTCTGCTCAGCCATTGTGCTCCTCCCTGTGTCGCTGCAGGCGAGTGAAGGCGCGTAGTCTAGTCTCCGCCGCGTGGCCGAGGCGAGAAATCGCGCTGGCGCGCGCGGGGCGTCGCGTTCGGCGGCCAAACGCGAGCTGGGCAGAGGCGAAAGGATCCAACGGGGCGTCTATCGCCTGCGTCTGCCGCTGCCGTGGCCGGGCGTTCCTCACTGCAACGCCTGGGCGGTTGCCGCAGGCGACGGCTTCGTGCTGTTCGACACGGGAATGAACCAGCCGGGGTCGATGGACGATCTCGAGCGGGCGCTGGAGATGTGCGGCCTGCGTCTTCAGGACACCAAGCTGGTGGTGTGCACGCACGCGCACTCCGACCACTGCGGCCAGGCGGCGACGATCGTCGAGCGGGTGGGCTGCGAGCTGTGGATGCATCCGAGCCACGAGCTGATGACGCGCATGGTCGAAGATCCGCAGGCGGTGCTGGCGCGGCGCCTGGAGGTCGCGCGCCAGAGCGGCGTTCCCGAGGAGGCGCTGCGCCGCTATGAGGCACAGCGAGGCAAAGCAGAGCCGGGCATCGCCGGCCCGATTGCGCCCGATCGCGATCTCGTCTCAGGCGTGACCGTCGGCAGCGACCTGGGCGAGTGGGTGGTCTATGAGACGCCCGGGCATTCGCCGTCGCACGTGTGCCTGTTCCAACCGGAGCGGCGCCTGCTGATCTCCGGCGACCATCTGCTGGGGCGCATCTCGCTGTACTTCGAGTTCGGCTACTCGCCCAACCCGGTGGGCGAGTTCCTGTCGTCGCTGGACGTCGTCGAGCGCCTTGGCGCGCGCCTGTGCCTGGCCGGGCACGGGCGCACGTTCACAGACGTTCACGCGCACATCGCGGGCAACCGCAGCCTCGTGCAGGAACACTTGGAGAGCGTGCTGGGCGCGGCGCGCAAGGGCGAGCCGACGGCGTTTGAGGTGGTCACGCGATTGCACGGCGACAGCCTGTCGCAGCAGAACGCGCACTGGCTGCTGTCACAGACGCTCGGCTTTCTGACGCATCTGGAGAGCGTGGGGAGCGTGCGGCGGATCGCCGGGGAGCCCGAGCGCTGGGCGGCATAATCGGCTGATGCGCATCAACGAGATTCTCAACGCCGAGACGCCGGTGTTCTCCTTCGAGTTCTTCCCGCCGAAAACCGAGCAGGGCGAGCAGAACCTGTACCGCGCGCTGAGCGAGCTCAAGCCGCTGGCGCCTTCGTTCGTGTCGGTGACCTACGGAGCAGGCGGGTCCAGTCGCTCCAAGACGATCGAGATCGTCAAGCGGATCAAGGATGAGTTCGGCCTGGAGGCGATGGCGCACTTCACATGCGTCGGCGCGACCGCACAGGAACTGCGCGCAACGCTGGATGAGATGCGCGAGGCGGGCATCGACAACGTGCTGGCGCTGCGCGGCGACCCGCCGGAGGGCCAGGAGGACTGGACGAAGACCGAGGGCGGCCTGGAGTACTCGCGCGAGCTGGTGGCGATGATCGGCGAGGACTACCCGTTCGCGATCGGCGCGGCGTGCTTTCCCGAGACGCACATTCACGCCGAGAGCGCCGAGGCGGACCTGCGCTACCTCGGCGAGAAGGTTCGCGCGGGCGTGGACTTTCTGATCACGCAGATGTTCTTCGACAACAATTTCTATTTCGACTTCGTCGCTCGTGCGCGCGCTGCCGGCATCGACGTGCCGATCATTCCGGGCATCATGCCGATCACGCGGGTGGGCCAGGTGGAGCGGATGGCGACGATGTGCGGTTCGGAGATTCCGGCGGGGCTGCGCGCGGAGCTGCATGCGCGCGAAGAGGACGCGGAGGCGGTGCTGGACTTCGGCGTCGCCTACGCGACGCTGCAGTGCTCAGAGCTGCTCGCGGCGGGCGCGCCGGGCGTTCACTTCTACACGCTCAACCGCTCGCCGGCGACGCGCGCGATCGTCAGCGCGCTGAAGCTTGCGCGCCCGTGGGAGCGCGCGATCTACCCGGCCTCGATCTCCAGCGCCTCGGCGACGCGCGGCGAGCCGTCGGAGGCCTCGTAGCGAACGTCGACGGAGTCGTTCTGGCGATAGGTGCCGACGCCCCAGGCGCCGAGCAGCCAGCGCCAGCCGCTGATCTTGTCCTTGCGCAGCTCCTGCTCGAAGACGAGCGAGCCTTCGCGGATGGAGAAGTCGCTGCCGAGCTGCTGGGCGACTCCGTTGAGATACACCTGATAGGGCTCGCGCACGTCGCGCGGCAGCTTGACCAGCGATTTGCTCATGGCCAGCGGATTATGCACCCGGCGCGACGCGTACTCTGCGCGGTGTGAGTCAACTGCGCAGCACGAGCGAGATTCCCTACACCGTGCGCCGCTCCTCACGCGCGCGACGCGTGCGCGTGAACGTGCATGCGCACGCCGGCGTGGAGGTGGTGCTGCCCACGCGCGCGCCCGAGCGCGCGGCGGCGGCGGCGGTGCGCGAGCTGCGCCCGTGGATCGAGCGGCGCCTGGGCGAGGCGCACGAGGCGCTCGCACGCGTCGCCGCGCGCGCCGGCACGCTGCCGCTGCTCGACGACTCGCTGACGCTGGTGCCCCAGCCGGGCCGCACGCGCGTGCACCGCGACGGCGAGCTGCTGCTGGTGCCCGAGGCGCAGCCGGAGGCGGCGATCGAGCGCTTCTACCGCCGCGCCGCGCGCGCGGAGATCGCGCCGCGCCTGGACCGCGCGACGGCGCTCGCCGGCACGCCCTACAGCGAGCTGTCGATTCGCGCGCAGCGAACGCGCTGGGCATCGTGCTCGGCCAGCGGCGCCATGAGCTTCAACTGGCGACTGCTGCTGGCGCCCGCGCGCGTGCTCGACTACGTCGTCTGGCACGAGGTCTGCCACCTGCAGGTGCTCGACCACTCGCCGCGCTACTGGAAGCTGCTCGAGCGCTGGTGGCCGGACTACCGCGAGGACCGTGAGTGGCTGCGCGTCAACGGGGCGACGCTGGTCTTGTAGGCCGGCACGACCTCGGTCGTGGGCGCGCCATCGCGCTCGTAAACGGCATCCTGCCTCCAAGCCCGTACACGCTCCGCTTTTGGTTACAACTTGTGACCGCTCCGCGTGCACGGGCAGCTACATACGAGGCCATCCTGGCCCCGCGATAGATCAGCTGCGCTGATCTATCGGGATGTAATCGAGGTCGCGGTCGCCCGTGTAGATCTGGCGCGGACGGGCGATCTTCTGCTCGGGGTCCTCCACGAGCTCCTTCCACTGCGCGATCCAGCCGCTGGTGCGGCCGATGGCGAACATCACGGGGAACATCGCCACGGGCAGGCCGAGCGCCTCGTAGATCAGGCCGGAGTAGAAGTCGACGTTGGGGTAGAGCTTGCGCGAGGTGAAGTAATCGTCGTCGAGCGCTCGCTTCTCCAGCTCGGTGGCGACCTCCAGCAGCGGGCTCTTGCCGCGCACCTCGAACACGTCGTCGAGGTATTTGCGGATGATGCGCGCCCGCGGGTCGTAGTTCTTGTAGACGCGGTGGCCGAAGCCCATCAGGCGCTCGTCGCCCTTCTTGACGCCCTCGAGGAAGTCCGGGATGTTGTCGACCGTCTCGATGCGCGTGAGCATGCGCAGCGCTGCCTCGTTGGCGCCGCCGTGCAGCGGGCCGTAAAGCGCGGCAACGCCGGCGGCGACGGCCGAGTAGGGGTCGACCTGGGTGGAGCCGACCGAGCGCACGGCGCTGGTCGAGGCGTTCTGTTCGTGGTCGGCGTGCAGGATGAACAGCACGTCGAGCGCTCGCGCCAGCCGCGGGTCGGGCTGGTACTTGAGCTCGGTCATTTTGTACATCATCCCGAGGAAGTTGCCGGCGTACTCGAGGTCGTTGTCGGGGTAGACATACGGCTGGCCCATGTTGTGGCGGAAGGCGAAGGCGGCGAGCGTCGGCATCTTCGCCAGCAGGCGAATGATCTGCATCGCGCGCACGCGCTCCTCTTTGATCTTGTTGGCGTCGGGATAGAACGTCGACAGCGCGCCGACAGAGGCGACGAGCATGCCCATCGGGTTGGCGTCGTAGCGGAAGCCCTGCATGAAGTCCTTGACGTTCTCGTGCACGAACGTGTGGATGGTGATCTCGTCGACCCAGCCCTCCAGCTCGACCTTGTTGGGCAGGCGGCCGTTGATCAGCAGGTAGGCGACCTCCAGGTACGTCGAGTGCTCGCACAGCTGCTCGATCGGGTAGCCGCGATGCTGCAGGATGCCGGCCTCGCCGTCGATGTAGGTGATGGCACTGCGGCACGACGCCGTGTTCATGAACGCCGGGTCGTAGGAGAGCATGCCGAATTCGTCCTCGTCGACCTTGATCTGGCGCAGTTCGGTCGCGCGCACGGTGTTGTCGGTGATCGGCAGCTCGTAGCTGCGCCCGGTGCGGTTGTCGGTGATCGACAGCGTGTCCGAGGGCGCCGCGCCGTTGCCCGAAGGCGCTGCGGCGGGCGTCGCCGCGCCGTCGCCCGTCGTGGTGGCCCCGGCGGCCTGGCTCTTCGCGTCCGCCTCGGTCTCGCTGCTCATCTGCTTCTCCTATCGACGGGTTGGCAAGCCCTACGCCCCCGATTATGCGTCAACTCGACGCTCGACCCGCCGATGACGTGGCACGCGGCGCCATCGAGGGTGCTCACAAGCGGCCACCTGAGGTCGCCGACGACGGCTTCAGCGCTGCGGCAGGCGCTTGCGCGAGATCACCGTGCGCACGCGCGGCGGCGACGGCGTTGCGGGCTCCGCGTGCGGGCCGCGGCGCGGCGGGCGCGGACGGCGCGGGCGGGGGTGATGCGGATGGCGCGGACGCGCGCGCGGGCCGATGCCGCCGTCGTCTTCCGTGGCCGGCTCAGGCGTCAGGCGAACGGCCCAGCGCACGATCAAGAACAGCGCCACGATCGGGATCTTCAGCAGGAACATCAGCCAGATGAAAGTCCACGTATCCACGCCCGACGATCGTATACCCGGCGGGGGACCGGCACAACCTCCTCAGGCGGAGGCGAACTGCGTCATCGCGTGCAGCTCGCCCAGGCGCGCGTCGATCTCCTCGCGCGTGAGCTCGCGCACGCGATCGGTGCCGAACTGCTCGACGTTGAACGAGGCGAGCACGGTGGCGTGCGCCATGGCGCGGCGCAGCAGCTCGTCCGACAGCGGCTTGTCGAGGTTGGCGGCGATATAGCCGACGAAGCCGCCGGCGAAGGTGTCGCCGGCGCCGGTCGGGTCGACGACGGTCTCCAGCGGGTAGGCGGGCAGGGCGAAGAAGCTGTCGCGTGTGATCAGCGCGGCGCCGTACTCGCCCTGCTTGGCGATGATCACGCTCGGCCCGCGCGAGGCGGCGGAGCCGTTGGCTTCGCCGGATGGCTTCCATGCGAGGATCTCGCGCGCGGCCGTGACGAGATTTGGCTTGCCGGTCAGCTGGCGCAGCTCGGCGTCGTTGAGGATCACGCAGTCGACGCTCTCGATCGCGCTGACCAGCGAGTCGCGCGCGATGTCGATCCACAGGTTCATCGAGTCCAGCGCGACGAAGCCGGCGCCGGGCAGCTGCGCGCGCACCTCGCGCTGCAGGTCCGGCTGGATGTTGGCCAAGAACAGCACGTCTGAGGAGCGCGAGCCCTCGGACAGCTTCGGCGCGAAGCCCTCGAACACGCCGAGCTGCGTGTCGAGCGTCTCGCGTGAGTTCAGATCCCAGCCGTACTCGCCGTGCCAGAAGAACGTCTTGCCGCCGGCCACGCGCTCGACGCCTGAGATGTCGACGCCGCGCTCGCGCATGACGTCCAGCTGCGGCTCGCCGAAGTCGTCGCCGACCGGCCCGACGACGCGCACCTCGTCGAAGAAGCAAGCCGCCAGCGCGAAATGCACGGCCGCGCCGCCGAGCATGCGCTCGCGCTCGCCGAACGGCGTCTTGACGGTGTCGTAGGCAATTGAGCCGACCACGGTGATTGACATGGGCGCGCACCTTAGAGCACGCGAGCGCCGCGAGGCTCGCGCCGGTCGCGCGCTGGGCGTGAGCTAGCCTCAGCGCCGATGCGCGCGATCCAGATGACCGAGTTCGGCGGCCCCGAGGTGCTCGCGCTGACCGAGCTGCCGCGGCCGCAGCCGGCCGAGGGGGAGGTGCTGATCAAGGTTTCGCGCGCCGGGCTGAACTTCGCCGACACGCACACGCGCACCAACTCCTATGTGAAGAACGCCACGCTGCCGCTGGTGCCCGGCGGCGAGGTGGCGGGCGTGCGCGAGGACACCGGCGAGCGCGTGGTTGCGCTGACCGGCGACGGCGGCTATGCCGAGTACGCGGTCGCTCCGCGTGAGCTGGCCTTTGCGATCCCCGACGAGCTGGACGATGGCACGGCGCTGGCGATCGTCATACAGGGCTTGACCGCCTGGCATCTGTACCGAACCGCCGCGCGCGTGCAGGACGGCGAAAGCGTGGTCGTGCATTCGGCCGCAGGCGGCGTCGGCTCGCTGGCGGTGCAGTTGGGCCATCCGCTCGGCGCCGGCCGGGTGATCGCCACGGCATCGAGCGCCGACAAGCGAGCGCTGGCGCTGGAGCTCGGCGCCGACGAGGCGATCGACTCCGCCGCCGAGGGGCTGCAGGAGCGCCTGCTGGAGGCCAACGGCGGCCGGCCGGTTGACGTCGTCTTCGACATGGCCGGCGGCGAGGTTTTCGACGCCTCCTACGCGGCGCTGGCGCATTTCGGGCGCATCATCGTCTGCGGCATCGCCTCGCAGGAACCGAACGAGATCCGCACGGGGTCGCTGCTGCGCCACTCGCGCAGCGTCGTCGGCTTCTACCTGTTTCACTGCCTGGAGCGCCCGCGCATGGTCGCCGACGCGCTGGCCGACCTGTTCTCGCGCGCCGCGCGAGGCGAGCTGCGCACGGTGATCGGCGCCACGTATCCTCTGGAGCAGGCGGCGCAGGCGCACATCGACCTGCGCGAGCGGCGCACGACGGGCAAGCTGCTGCTCGACCCTGCCGCCTGATGCGTAAGCTGCACTCTTCCTAGCAATGGCCAAGTCCTTCGCCGATCTCGGTCTGTCCGAGTCCACACTGCAAGCGCTCGCCGACGTCGGCTACGAGTCGCCAAGCCCCATCCAGGAGCAGGCGATTCCGCCGATGCTGGAAGGCAACGACGTGATCGGCCAGGCGCAGACCGGCACCGGCAAGACGGCCGCGTTCGGGCTGCCGATCATGGAGTACATCGACCCGTCCGACGCCGAGGTTCAGGCGCTCGTGCTCACGCCCACGCGCGAGCTGTGCATTCAGGTCACACAGGCTCTGCGCACGTACGGCGCGCACACGGGCATCGACGTGGTGGCGGTGTTCGGCGGCGCGCCGATTCGCACGCAGCAGGCACAGCTGCGCGCCGGCGGCCACGTCGTCGTCGGCACCGTCGGCCGCGTGCTGGATCTGATCTCGCGCCACTCGCTGGTGCTTCACTCGTGCCGCTTTCTGGTGCTCGACGAGGCCGACGAGATGCTCGACCTGGGCTTTTTGGAGGACGTCGAGAAGATCCTCTCGCTGACGCCTTCCAGCCGCCAGACGGCGCTGTTCAGCGCGACCATGCCGCCGCCGATTCGCAAACTGGCCGACCGCTACATGTATGACCCGGTGGTCATCCAGGTGGAGGCCGAGACGCTGACGATCGACACCGTCGCGCAGTTCCAGCTCCCCGTGGAGACGCGCGCCAAGCCGGACAAGCTCGTGGAGGTGCTGCAGGCCGAGAAGCCCGAGCAGGCGATCGTGTTCGTGCGCACGAAGATCCGCGCAGATCAGCTGTTTCGCACGCTCAAGGACCGCGGCATGAACGTCAGAGCGCTGCACGGCGACATGTCGCAAGGCTCGCGCGACGGCGTCATGCTGGCCTTCAAGGGCGGCCGCGTGCCGATCCTCGTGGCCACCGACGTGGCCGCGCGTGGCTTGGACATCTCGACGGTCACGCACGTGATCAACTACGACGTGCCCACCTCGCCGGACACCTACGTGCACCGCATCGGGCGCACCGGGCGCGTCGGGCGCTCGGGTCGCGCGATCACCTTCGTGGAGGACCGCCAGAAGCGCGAGCTGGAGGCGATCGAAAAGCACATCGGCACGAGCATCGCCAAATGGGAGCAGGGGGCGCAGGCCGCGCCGACGCCGGTCAAGGAGCGCCCGCGCCGGCATTCCAAGCCGCGCATCTCACGGCGCGACGACAAAGAGCCCTACGTCAAGCTGGTGCTCGGCGGCGGCAAGGCCGCGGGTCTGCGCGTCTCGGACATCGTCTCGGCGGTCACCTCCTCCACCAGCCTCGACGGCGAGGCGGTTCGCGACGTGCTCGTGCTCGACCGCTTCTCCTTTTTGTCCGTGCCCGCCGACGAGGCCGACCGCGTGGTCGACTCGCTCGACGGCAAAGAGCTGCGCGGGCGCACGCTCAGCCTGCAGCGGGTCGAGGCGTCCTAGCGCCGCGCACAGCTTCCGGGCGCCCGGCGCCCGCCGCAAACCATGACCGCGAGACAGCGTCTCGCCGAGGAGGCAGATGTCAACCGCCACCATGCAGACCGGGTCAAATCGTTCCCATACGGCTGCTGACGCCGACGTACCAGGCTCGCCCTCGGTTCCTGTGCGGGATTTCTTGCTTCCCGAGAATGAATCAGAGCTTGCCGAACCTCCATTGCTCGCCGCCTCGGTCTGCGAAGAACCGAAACTCCTTTTGTACGACATCGAGGACATCGGCAGCTTGACCCGCCAGCATGTCGCCGCCCCCGGCGAGCGCAGCTGTAGGGGCCACGTCCCTAGCCCAGCTTGCGAACGGGCTACTTCGCAGAGCCGTGTCAAGGCGTTCAACGCGTGGCGCCGCCTCGGTCTGCGCCCCGATGCTTAGCGCGACTTCGAGAGATTGGTCGATGTCAGCGACGCATTGAGCGAGCCATGCTTGCTTGCTGCGCGGTGGAAAGACCGCGGCCTTTTCGTCGGCCAGGTTGATAGCCGAACCCTTCCAAGCACGCAGCTCGCAGCAGACATCACCCGCACTCGCCATTGAGACGTCAAACACGGTGCCGACGATCCACAGCATCCGCTGATGTATTCGCCCAACACGATCCCCGACTACGCGGAGTAGCACCCGTTCGCGCGCTCGTACCTCCCACAGAGCGCTGAAATCAACCAGCGCAGAAGCAAACGCCGTGCTGGCAACACCAATACATACGGCCTTCCAGGTCACGTCACTGGCAATCACGGCAAAGACGATCGCGGCTACGCCGCACGAGAACAGCACGATGAGGGCGGACAGACGACGCCACACGATGAGCAAGCATATGCACGCCGGTTCCAAGCTATTCCGCACGACAGGGGTGCGAGGCAAAGTGTGTGCGCGGCCCGTTTCGTTGCAGAAAGCGTTGGCGGGCGTGCGACAATCAGGAAATGACCAAGACGGAGCTGCACGAGCTGGTAGACGAGTTGCCGGAAAACGCCGTGGATGGCGCGGCCGTCTTCCTGCGCAGCCTGGCGCGCGGCGCGATGGACCCAGAGCAGGCGTGGTTCTGGACCTCCGACTGGTTGGCTGGGGAGCTAGAAGCCGAGCGCGAGACCGACACCGATCCCGGCGTGGTCTACGAGGACGCCGAGGCGTTCAAGGCCGCCCTGCGCGCAGCTCGCCAGTAGGTGCCGACTTATCAAGCTCTCCCTCGGTTCCTGCGTGACTTCAAGGGTCTGACCGCAGCCCAGGTCGCTGCATGGGAGCGAGCGCTTGATCTCTTCATCGCGTGCCTACGCTCGGGCGCGTTCGATCCGAGTCTGCGCGTCAAGCGGGTTCAGGGATATCCAGGCATCTGGGAGATGACCTGGGCGGCGGACGGCCGCGCAACCTTCCAGTATGGAGACGAGATCCAGCCCGGCGAGGCGCACATCATCTGGCGTCGAATCGGGACCCATTCGGTGTTTCGCCAGCCCTGACCGGGCGAGGGCCGCCGGATGCGTGCCCTGTACAGTAGGCCGATGTCAACAAAAGCCACCATGCAGACCACCGAAGGGCCGATCGTCTTCGAGCTGTTCGACGCCGACGCGCCGAAGACCGTCGAGAACTTCCGCAAGCTCGCCACAGATGGCTTCTACGACGGGCTGACCTTCCACCGCATCATCAAAGACTTCATGATCCAGGGCGGCTGCCCGCAGGGCACCGGCACCGGCGGCCCCGGCTACACCTTCGAGGACGAGTTCAACTCGCACAAGGTCGTGCGCGGCGCGCTGGCGATGGCCAACGCCGGCCCCAACACCAATGGCTCGCAGTTCTTCATCGTCACCACCGACGCCGCACCGTGGCTCGACGGCAAGCACACGGTGTTCGGCCAGGTCACCGAGGGCATGGACGTGGTCGACAAGCTCGAGGGCGTGCAGACCGACGGCGGCGATCGCCCGGTCGAGCCGGTCGGCATCGCTTCGATCGAGCTGTCCGACTAGATCGAGAGCGCCAGGGCCGCATGCGGCCCTGGCCGGAGGCGTGCATGCACGCCTCCGCCGACGGCGCATGCGCCGTCGGAACGACAGGCCGCATGCGGCCTGTCGCGAGGTCGTACATGTACGACCTCGAACCATGCCAACTCGGAGTAGTGTTATTGGCTACAGGGCCAGCACTAAGAGCGAGCAGAACAGGGAGAGACCGATGGCCACCGCCGAGCACCCTCAGATCGTCGAGCAGCCAGCGCCGAGCGAGAACGGAGTCGCGCCCGCGAACGAGGACATCCAGGTCGAGAATCCCGCGACGGGTGAGATCGTCGCCACGGTGCCCGACCTCGGCGCCGATGCCATCGCAGCCATGGCCAAGCGCGCCCGCGCGGCGCAGCCCGGCTGGGAGGCCTATGGCTTCGAGGGGCGCGCGCGAATTCTGATGCGCGCGCAGAAGTGGCTGATGGACAACTCCGAACAGGTCATCCAGACGATCGTCTCGGAGACCGGCAAGACCTTCGAGGA
>DATARK010000094.1:0-18943 GCA_036264175.1 Solirubrobacteraceae bacterium | reverse complement strand
TACTTCGACCTGACGACGCTCGACGCCGGCTCCGACGTGCGCCGCGAGACGGTGCTCGCGCTGGAGCAGCTGGGCATTCACGTCGAGTACACCCACCACGAGGTCGGACCGTCTCAGCACGAGATCGACATGCGCTACGCCGACGCGATGAAGATGGCCGACGACTGCATGACCTACCGCATCACGGTCAAGGAGTACGCGATGAAGTACGGCTGGCACGCGACGTTCATGCCCAAGCCGCTGTACGGCGAGAACGGCTCGGGCATGCACACCCACCAGTCGCTGTTCAGCAACGGTGTCAACGCCTTCTACGACGCCGAGGACCAGTACTTCCTGTCAGACGTGGGCAAGGCGTTCATCGCCGGCCAGCTCAAGCACGCGCGCGAGATCTGCTCGATCTTTGCCCAGTGGGTCAACTCCTACAAGCGTCTGGTGCCGGGCTTCGAGGCGCCTGTGTACGTCGCCTGGTCGCGGCGCAACCGCTCGGCGCTGGTGCGTGTGCCGCTCTATCACCCGGGCTCGGAGAAGGCGACGCGCATGGAGCTTCGCTGCCCGGACCCCGCCTGCAACCCCTACCTGACCTTCGCCGTGCTGCTGCAGGCGGGCCTGGAGGGCATCGAGAAGGGCTATGAGCTGCCCGAGCCGATGGAGAAGAACCTCTACCACCTGTCCGGCGAGGAGCGCCGGCGTCTGGGTGTCGAGCAGTTGCCGGAGAGCCTCGGCGAAGCGATCGAGTTGACCGCCCAATCAGAGCTCGTGCTGCGCACGCTCGGCGAGCACATGTTCAACCGCTACGTCGAGATCAAGCGCCAGGAGTGGGACGACTACCGCGTGCAGGTCACGCAGTGGGAGCGCGACCGCTACCTGTCGATCCTCTAGCGCTCCCGGCTAGGCGCGCGCGGGCACGGCGCAGGCGATTGGTCGGGCGGGCGAGAGATACCAGTGCATGACCTGCAGCACGTGCCCGAAAGCAGCCGGATGACGTGGCGCAATCTCCGCGAGCAGCGCCAGCACCGACACGGCATGGCGCTCGTAGCGCTCGTCGCCTGTGAGCTGTGCCAGCCGCAGCAGGCCTGCGCCGGCGCTCGAGGCTCCGGCGGGGATCGGCGAGTCCTCGAGATCCTTGCGCCGCGCGATCAGCGCCTCGCCGTCTGAGGCCGTCGAGAAGAAGCCGCCGCTCTCTGCGTCGGCAAAGCGCTCGATCAGCTCGTCGGCGAGCGCGATCGCATGTGTGAACCAGCGCTCCTCGCAGGTCGTTTCGAACAGCACCAAGAGCGCCTCCAGCAGGAAGGCATGGTCCTCGAGGTAAGCGTCGATCTTTGCGCGGCCTTCGTTGTAGCTGCGCAGCAGCCGACCTCGCTCGTCGCGCAGCTCGTTGAGCAGGAACAGCGCGCAGTCGACCGCAGCATCGAGCAGCGTCTGCGCAAGCGCTGGATCGATGCCCTCTGCGGGGCGGTCGCGCAGCTCGGCGCCGGTATCTGCAAGCGCGCAGATCATCAAGGCGTTCCAAGACGTCAGACGCTTGTCGTCGAGACCGGGCCGCTGTCGCTGCGCGCGCTTTGCGAGCAGGCGCGCGCGAATGCGCTCGCGCGTGGAGACATCAAGCTCCTCGGCCACGCGCTCGTGCTCGCGATCCTGTAGGACGTTGAGCCCGGGCTCGGGGTGATGGGGGTCAGAGAAATTGCCCTGCTCGGTTGCGCCGAACCAGTCGATCGCCGCGCCGGCGTCGTCGCCGAGCGCCTCGCGCAGCTGACACAGCGTCCACACGTAGTAGCGGCCCTCGACGCCCTCGGAGTCGGCGTCCAGCGCCGAGTAGAAGCCGCCCTCGGGCCCGCGCATCTCGCGCATCGCCCATGCAAGCGTGTCCAGGCATACCTCCAACAGGCGGCGCTCACCGAATGTCCGCCAGCCGTGCAGGTAGGCGCGCGCCAGCAGTGCGTTGTCATAGAGCATCTTCTCGAAATGCGGCACGGCCCAGAGGCGGTCGACGCTGTAGCGCGAGAAGCCGCCGCCGATCTGATCGTGGATGCCGCCGCCGGCCATCGCGCGCAGCGTCGCGGCGCTCATCTCGCGCTCGCCGCGCAGCAGCAGGAACTCCAGCAGCGAAGCCTGCGGGAACTTCGGCGCCGAGCCGAAGCCGCCCTGCTCGGCGTCGTAGGAGGCGCGTAGCGTCTCGACTGCGGCGTCAAGCGCCTGCTCGCGGATGGGCTCGGCCGAAGGTCTCAACTGCGCTCCGCCAGAGAGCTGCTCGCGCAGGCGCTCGCCGCCGGCGCGAATCTCCTCGCTGCGCTCGCTCCAGGACTCGGCGATCGCCTGCAGCACCTGCGTCCACGAGGGCAGACCGTGGCGCGGCTCGGGCGGGAAGTACGTGCCGCCGTAGAACGGAAGCTGCTCGGGCGTGAGAAAGACGTTCAGCGGCCAGCCGCCCTGGCCGGTCATGCCCTGAACCGCCTCCATGTACAGCGCGTCCACGTCCGGGCGCTCCTCACGATCGACCTTCACGCAGACGAACTCGGCGTTCATCAGCTCGGCCGTGCGCGCGTCCTCGAAGGACTCGCGCTCCATCACGTGGCACCAGTGGCAGGAGGAGTAGCCGATCGACACGAGCAGCGGCTTGTCCTCGTCGAGCGCGCGCTTCAGCGCTTGCTCGCCCCACGCCAGCCAGTCGACAGGGTTCTCGGCGTGCTGGCGAAGGTAGGGCGAGGTCTCGGATGCGAGGGCGTTGGCCATGCCCGCGTCAGCCTATTACCGAGCGCGCGAGCGTCAGCGCAGCGGCGTCGGGCGTTCGTTGGCCAGCGCCGCCAGCGGGAGATGCACGGGGCGCAAAGGCCATTCGCCCGCCCCGCCGGCGCGTGACAGCTTGACCTTCGCCAGGCTGACGTCGAAGCGCTTGCCGCCGAGCGTGCCGCTGACGCGTTTGTCGGCGGACAGTCGCACGCTGCCATGCGCGGCGCTCGATCCGGAGATGCGAATGGTCGCCGGTTGCAGTTCGTGGTTGCGCACCGGGAACGTGCCCGTGAGCGTGACGCCCTTGACGAACGAGAAGCCTCTCAGCGTCGCCGCCGAGGAGGTCAGGCGCGCGTAGCCGCCGCGCAGGCCGCCGAAGCTCGAGCCGCTGGGCAGTTCGGACTCGGCCTGCAGCGTCGCCGCAACGACTTGGCGATCGAGGTCGACGATCGCGTCGAGCACGGCCGTCAGCGAGCGTCCGGCCTTCCCACGCAGACCCGACGGCGGGTGCACGTAGGCGAGCCTGCGCGGCGCCACGGGCGTCGGCGCAAAGACGTTCGTCGCGGCCGTGCATGGCTGCACAGGTGCGCCCGCGAAGAACGCGCCGACGACCGCCTGCGCGCAGCCGCTGAAGTCGCTGCCGAGCACCGAGTGGCCGGTGTAGGGCACGATCAGCACCTGCGCATCGGGAATCAACGAGGCCAGCGCGCGGGCGTTGGAGGTCGGCGTGCGCGTGTCCTGGCCGCCGGAGAGGATCAGCGTGGGCACGTTCGGCAGCGCGCCGGGCGCAGCCGGCGCGGGGGAGGCGTCGGGCCACGAGGAGCAGATCGGCACGAGGCTGTTGGCCATCGCCGTCGTGGCGTCGAACGGATAGAAGTCGCTGCCGGGCAGCGCACGCACCGCGCCGAGCGCTTCGGCCGTGCGTGTCGCCGCCGGGGCGCTGCGCTGCCAGGGAAACAGAGTCTCCTCACACGACGTCGCCAAGAACAGCGCGTTGTTTTCTTCTTCTGAGGCCGTGCGTTCGGCTTCTGGGCTCGGGCGGATCGGCACGCTCGGCACGAGGCCCTCGGCGATCAGGTTGAGCCGCAGCAGCGGATCGGGGTCGCCGTTGAGCGCGGAGTGCACGGCGGCCGGCAACAGCGCTCGCAGCGCCGGGTTCAGGTCGCCGGCCTGCAGGATGTCCAGTAGTTCCAGCTCGTCGATGGTCACCGAGTGGCGCTTGCCGGAGCCGTCGTAGGCCGAGCCGCTGAGGCGACGCGTGCGTAGGCGGTCGATCAGCCGCGCCAGATCGCTCACCGGGTTGGCCGTGATTCCGCTGCAGGCACGGTTCAGGCACAGTTCGTTGAGCGCCGAGCTGATCGCCGAGAAGCGCGAGATGCCGAAGGCTTCGGGACCGTTGGTGGGCACGGCGGAGTCGAGCACCATCGATTCGACGTGCTGGGGATAGCGTTCGGCGTACTCCAACGCGACCTTCGTGCCGTATGACGTCCCATACAGCACCAGCTTCTTGTAGCCGGCGGCATGGCGGATCGACTCGATGTCTTCGACCGATTCAGACGTCGTGAACGAGCCGCGTGCGGGCCCGATCTGCAGCGCGCACAGTTCGACCAGCGGCCCGAGCGTGCTTTCGGTGGCGTTTTCCAGCGCTGCGATGTTGTTGAACACGGGGCAGTTCAGCGGCGAGGAGTGCCCGGTGCCGCGCTGATCGAAGACCAGCAGGTCGCGCGTGCTCAACGCCGGCGCGATCGCCTGCGCGAGATCTTCGCCGAGCGGGTCGGCGGCCTGGCCGGGCCCTCCGGCAAGGGCGAGCACAGCGCTCTGGCCGCCCGCCACGCTGGCGGACTTGCGCTGGACGGTCAGCGCGATCGTGCCCGGCGTCTTGCCGCTGCGATCCACCGGAACGGCCAGCGGCGCGCAGGAAAAGCCGGGAACGTTCGCACAGGGCGTAAACGCCAACGTGGCGCCGGCCGGTGATGCGCCGAGCGCTGCAAGTGCGCTCAGCAGCAGAGACACGGCGAGCGTGGCGATCAGCAAGCGCCGTGACATGCGGCGAAACGTTAGCGCCAAGCGTGGTCGAGACGACGCGGTTGCGGGTGCGTTGTGCATCGCCGTCATGTACCCGCCTGAGCCCTCTTGAAGCCAAGCCGACGATAGGCTGCGTTCGATGTCCGAGCGCCAGACGATCGACGCGCCAGGCGCCCCACCTGCGATCGGCCCCTACAGCCATGCGGTACGCGTCGGCGAGCTGCTGTTCTGTTCTGGGCAGATCCCGCTCGATCCCGTGTCGGGTGAGCTCGTGGGTCAGACACCGGCCGAGCAGGCGCGGCGTTGTTTGGAGAACCTGCAGCAGGTCTGCGCCGCCGCCGGCACGACCTTGTCGCAGGCGATTCGCCTGACGATCTACACGACCGAGCTCGGCGCCTTCGCCGAGATCAACGAGGTCTACGCGAGCTTCTTCGTCGCCGAGCCACCCGCGCGAGCCGCCGTGGGCGTGGCGGCACTGCCGAAGGGCGCGTTGGTCGAGATCGACGCCATCGTCGCTCTCTAGGGGGCCGTTGGCCGGCGCTGGCCGATCTTCGATCGGTCTGCGTCCTCGGTCGCTCGTGTACCGATCGTCGAGGGGGCGCGTTGCCAACTGCCCGCTCGGGGTGAGTTCAGCGTGTCGCTGATACGAGTGGCTTGCCGGCGTCGGCCGCGTCCTCGCAGGCCTCGGCCAGGTCAGGCTCGGCGCCGCGCAGGGCGCGGCCGAGCAGCCGCCACAGGGTTGCGCGCTCTTCGGGGTCGAGCGCGCCGAGCACGTCGTCCTCGATCGTCTCCTGACGATGCTCGGCCTTGTCCAAGGCCTTGGCGCCCGTCGAGGTCAGGCCGACGAGGTGGCGCCGGCGGTCGCTGGGGTCGCGCAGGCGGCTGACGAAACCGAGCTGCTCGAGCTCGTTGAGCAGTAGCACGACGTTGTTGGCGTCCATGCACAGCGCCTCGGCGAGCTCCTGCTGGGGTCCGCCGTCGTGATCGCGCACGTAGCTGAGCGCCATCAGGTGGCGCATGTGCATGCCCAGAAGGTCTTCGCTGCTGCGCCGGTAGACCTGCTTGGCCAGCCGCGTAAGCAGCGCCATCGAACCCGGAGCACATGCCCTCTCGCCAGCACCCATCGCGCGTGATCTTACATCAATGTTCATGAGTTATCAATATAGCAACAACAATAAATATTCTAGAGATCTTCCTTGTTATAGGGATGATCGTTGCTATGGTGTTCCTCATCGCAACGAAGGGAGCCAAATGAGCACGATCATCAAGCAACGTCAGCGTAGGACCGCGGGACTCATCCGGCGGCGCCAGTCGCCTCAGGCGACTCCGCAGGACCCGGCGCGCGCGCCCGAGCAGCGCGCGCCGGGTGGTACGGAGGCGCGTCACGCCGACGCGCAGATCACCTCGTCGGCGGCCGAGCTCGCCAGCCGCAGCGACCGCCGGCGCTGGGTCGCGCTGGCGGTGCTCTGCCTCGGTCAGCTGATGATGGTGCTCGACGCCACGATCGTGAACGTCGCGCTGCCATCGATTCAGGGCGACCTGCACTTCTCGCAGAGCAACCTGACGTGGGTGCTCGACGGCTACCTGATCACGTTCGGCGGCTTTCTGCTGCTGGCCGGCCGCCTCGGCGACCTGGTCGGGCGAAAGCGCGTCTTTCTGACCGGGCTGGTCATGTTCACGGCCGCCTCGGTGCTGTGCGGCATCGCCGACAGCCAGGCGCTGTTGATCGGCGCACGGCTGTTGCAGGGCGTTGGCGGCGCCGTCGCCTCCAGCGTGATCCTGGCGATCATCGTCACGGAGTTCCCGGAGAAAAAGGAGCAGGCCAAGGCGATGGGCATGTACGCGTTCGTGTCCGCCGGCGGCGGCTCGATCGGCCTGCTGGCGGGTGGCGTGCTGACGCAGTCGCTCGACTGGCACTGGATCTTCTTCGTCAACGTGCCGATCGGCATCGTCGCCTTCGTGCTCGGCTCGCGGCTGATCGTCGAGAACGAGGGCATCGGGCTCGGCGGAGGCGTGGACTGGCTCGGCTCGGTGCTGATTACGCTGGCGACGATGGCGGGCGCGTTCGCGATCGTGAAGTCCAGCGAATATGGCCTCACGTCGGCGCGCACGCTTGGCGTCGGCGGGACGTCGCTCGCGCTGCTCGCGGGCTTTTTGGCGCTGGAGTCCCGCCTGGAGAACCCGATCATGCCGCTGCGCATCCTCAAACTGCGCAGCCTGATGGGGTCGAGCCTGGTGCGCGGATTCTTGATCACCGGCATGTTCTCGGCCTTCTTCCTCGGCTCGCTGTATCTGGAGCGTGTGCTCGGCTACAACGCAATCCAGACCGGGCTCGCATTCCTGCCGCTGACTGTGGCGATCGCGGTCATGTCGATGGGCGTCGCCGCCCGCATCGTCGAACGCGTCGGCGCCGTCAACACGCTCGTCGGCGGACTCGCCGGGATCATCCTCGGGCTCATGCTGCTCTCGACCCAGGGCCTGCACGCCGACTACTTCCCGGGGTTGTTCTTCGCGTTCCTCGCGCTCGGCCTCGGCGCGGGCGCCTCGTTCCTGCCGTTGCTGACGATCGGCATGGCCGACGCACCCCCGCGCGACGCCGGCCTGGCCTCGGGCATCGTCAACGTCTCCGTGCAGCTGTTCGGCGCGATCGGCCTGGCGGCGCTTGGGACAGTCGCGACCGACCACACCAAAGCGCTCAGCGCGAGCGGCCACGACATTGCGAGCGCCCTGACCGGGGGCTACCACCTGGCCTACGTCGTGGCGGCCTCGTGCGTCGCGGTCGGGATCCTCGCCGCCCTGCTGGTGCTGCGCCCGCCGAAGGGCACCGTGCAGCAGGAGGTCGAGGAGTTCGAGCGCGAGCTGGAGCGTGAGTTCGCTCCATCGGACGCCGAGGCTCAGCTCGCCTGAGCGACCTGCGACCGGGCCGCGGGCAATTGCGCCCGTGGCCCGGCGTCGCTAGTCGCGCGCCCGCAGCTCGGCTCGCTTGACCTTGCCGCTGGACGTCTTGGGCAGCTCTGCGGCGAACTCGACGATGCGCGGGTACTTGTAGGGGGCCGTCTCGCGCTTGACATGCTCCTGCAGCTCGCGCACCAGCTCCGGCGACGGCGCGTAGCCGTCGCCGCGCAGCACGACCACCGCGCGCACGACCGAGCCGCGCTCCTCGTCGGGCGCGGCCACCGCGGCGGCTTCGGCCACGGCGGGATGCGCGACCAGCGCCGACTCGACCTCGAACGGACCGATGCGGTAGCCGGAGGAGATGATCACGTCGTCGTCGCGCCCTTCGAAGTGCAGCCAGCCGTCCTCGTCCTCTGCGACCACGTCGCCGGTTCGCCAGGGCCCGCCGGCCTGGCGGTCGTCTACCTTCCAGACGCCCTGCTCGTCGCGGCTGACGTGCTCGCCGAGGTAGCCGAGAAAGAACGTCGGCACGGTTCGTGCGTTGACCGTCAGCTCGCGCCGTTTGATCAGCAGCCCGATGCCCGGGAGCGCCTTGCCCATCGAGCCGGGCCTGACCGGCAGCGCCAGCGGTGCGCCTGTCAGCTGGCCGGTCTCGGTCTGGCCGTAGCCGTCGCGGATGTCCAGCCCTGTCGCCTCGTTCCAGGCGCGCAGCACCTCCGGGTTGAGCGCCTCGCCGGCGGCGACCAGGCCGCGCAGATCTGCCAATGCGCGCAGCGTCGTGCGCTTGGCCATCACGCGGTACTCCGTCGGCGCCATGCACAGCACGTTGACGCGCTCGCGCGCCAGCAGCTCCAGGCGCTCGGCCGGATCGAAGCGCTCGTCGTGCAGCAATGCGCGAGCACCGCACAGCCAAGGCGCGACGAAGACGTTGCGCGCGGACTTCGACCAGCCACTCGCGGCGGTGCACCAGACCAGGTCACCGACGCGCGGCGCCAGCCAGTGGTTGGCCTGCAGACGCTGGCCGGCCAGGTAGCGCTGGGCGTGCACGACCGCCTTGGGCTCGCCAGCGGTGCCGCTGGTGAACGCGATCAGGCAGGGCTCGCCGGCGTCCAGCTCGACCGTTGAGGCCGGCTCTCCTTCATACAGCTGCGCGTCGGGCACAAGCGCCACGCGGCAGTCTGGCCCCGCTGCCTCGAGCTCTGAGCGGTTGCGCTCGTCGGCGAGAATCAGCGTTGGGCGCACCGTGTCGATGCGCAGGCGCAGATCCTTGGCGCGCAGTTGCTCGGTGCAGGGCAGCACCACGGCGCCGATGCGAAAGCACGCGACCATCGCGAACACCCAATCGGGACGGTTGCCGATCAGCGTCATCACGACATCGCCGCGACCGACGCCCATGCGCTGCAGCGCGCCGGCCAGCCGAGCGCTGCGCTCGGTCACGTCGGCAAAGCTCCACTCGCGTCGCGCGCCGTCGCGCGCGAGCTCCACCAGGGCGATCGACGAGCGCGGCAGCTGGTCGACCACGTCGCCGGCGAAGTTCATGGCGGTATTCTCCCCTGACCAGCCCAAAACTAACCTGGAGCCTGAGAACGCATGGCCGTAGCCGCCTCGCCGCAAACAGAGATGACCGACGAGCAGAAGGCGATCACCGAGATGGTGCACCAGTTCGCCGACGAGCAGATCCTGCCCAACGCCGAGCACTATGACCACGAGGACGCCTTCCCCGAGCCGATCGTCGAGCAGATGAAGGAGCTGGGGCTGTTCGGTGTGACGATCCCCGAGGAGTACGGCGGCATGGGCTTGGACCTGACGACCTACGCGATGATCGTGGAGGAGCTCTCGCGCGGTTGGATCTCGATCTCCGGCGTGATCAACACACACTTCATCGGCAGCTACCTGCTGATGAAGTTCGGCTCTGAGGAGCAGCGCCAGAAGTACCTGACGCGGATGGCCACCGGCGAGATCCGCGCTGCCTTCTCGCTGTCCGAGCCCGAGCTCGGCTCAGACGTGCAGGCGATCAAGAGCTCGGCCAAGAAGACCGCCGACGGCGACTACGAGATCAACGGCCAGAAGATGTGGGTGACCAACGGTCTGCGCAGCACGCTGGTGTTCGTGCTCGTCAAGACCGACCCCGAGGCCGAGCCGCGCCACAAGGGCTTCACCTGCTTCATCGCCGAAAAAGAGCCGGGCGTGTCCGAGAACACGGGCGACTTCGCCGGCCTCACCGTGCCGCCGCAGATCAAGAAGCTCGGCTACAAGGGCGTCGAGTCGACGGAGCTGGTGTTCGACGGCTACCGCTGTCCCGCCGAGAACGTGCTCGGCGGCGAGGAGGCCGGGCTGAACCGCGGCTTCTCGCAGATGATGGACGCGCTGGAGGTCGGGCGCGTGAACGTCGCAGCGCGCGGCGTCGGCATCGCTCAGCGCGCGCTGGAGCTTGGCCTGCGCTACTCGCAGGAGCGAAAGACATTCGGCAAGCCGATCGCCGAGCACCAGGCGATCCAGTTCAAGCTTGCAGACATGGCCACGCAGGTCGATGCCGCGCGCCTGCTCACGCTGCGCGCGGCGCGCATGAAGGACGCCGGCCAGCGCTCAGACCTGGAGGCGGGCATGGCCAAGCTGTTCGCCTCCGAGGCCGGACGCTTCTGCGTCGAAGAATGCCTGCGCATCCACGGCGGCTACGGCTACTCCAAGGAGTATGAGATCGAGCGCCTCTACCGCGACGCGCCGCTGCTGTTGATCGGCGAGGGAACGTCTGAGATCCAGCGCATGGTGATCGGCCGCAAGCTGCTGCAGCGTCATAAGATCTGATCCGATGGCAGAGGATGCCAAGGCTCTGATCGAGCTAGCGACACGGAGGTTTCTCGAGGAGGTGCCGGCACTGGCGCCGATGAAGCTGGTCGTGGGCGTGGAGCTGCGCGGTCGCGGTGACGTGCAGCACTTCCGCTTGGAGATGCCCGAGATAAAGGTCACCAAGGGTCCTGCGGCAGACGCGCGCGTGCGCACGGAAATGCGCCGCGAGTTCTTCAACGTGATGGCCCGCGAAGGCAAGGTGCCCGACTGGATCGAGGCCTTCACCTACGGTCAGGCCAAGGCCACCGGCCCCGACCAGTTCCTCAAGCTGATCGTCAACGTGGTCGAGCGCCAGCAGGAGCGCGAGCGCACGCGCAAGGCGCGCAAAAGCGCCTAGCGCTCAGTGGTAGGACGTCAGCTGCTGCGCCAGAAAAGCCAGCGAGAGCAGCAGAAAGATGCACATAACGACGAGTGAGAAGTTTTCGTTCATGTCGCTTGCGCCACCATACAGCGCGGCTGCTCGCCCTGCCAGCGTCGGGCTTGCGGCGGGCCGTCACGACGCCCACAGGGCATAATTGTCCAGATGGCCGATCAGCCCAGCCTCGGAGCCGATTTTGCGCGTGCTCTGGCGCGAAAGGACGCGCCGGGCCTGCAGGCACTGCTCGCGCCGGAGGTCGACTTTCGCGCGCTGACGCCACGCCGCAACTGGGAGGCGCAGGACCCCGACGGCGTGCTCGCGATCGTGTTCGACAACTGGTTCGAAGACAGCGACGAGATCGACTCGCTGGAGCAAATCGAGAGCGACAGCTTCGCCGACCGCCAGCGGGTGGGCTACCGACTTGTGGTCAGCAACCCCGAAGGTCGCTTCCTGATCGAGCAGCAGGCCTACCTGTCGGCCGGTGACGGCCAGGACGGGCGCGACGACAGCGGCAAGATCGCCTGGATGCGCGTGGTCTGCTCCGGCTATCGTCCGCTCGCCGACGGCCAGAGCTAGACCCGGAATCGTCTCGCCGCCGACGCGGCGAGGGTGCGCTCAGAGCGTCGCGCCGCCGTCGTAGAGCTTGATGATCTTCACGGTGCCGTCGGGCGCCGCGTCGAGGCACAGACGGCAGAGCACGCACTCGTCCAGGTTCCTCTCGACCAGCTCGAGCGTGTCGCCGGCGGACTGCGCGTAGATGTCGACGGGACAGGCTTCGGTCAGCTTTCTGGCCAGCTCGGCGTCGGCGGCGGCGTCGTCGTCGACTTCGACCGCAATGAAAAGGCCGTCCTTTCTCACGCGCTGCTCCTCTCGGCGAGCTTGGCCTTGACGAGGTCGGGGATCTCGTCGATGCGCTGCACGACCGGTATGCCGGCGGCCTCCAGGCGAGCGATCTTCTCGGTCGCCGAGTCCTCCTTGCCCTCCACGATCGTGCCCGCGTGCCCGAAGGACATGCCCTGCATCTCCTCGTCGTCCATGAACTTGCCGGCCATGAAGGCGATGATCGGCAGACGCGAGTTGTGCTGTTTGACCCACTCCGCCAGCTGGGCCTCCATGCGGCCACCGGGCTCGGTGTAGATCACGATCGCCTGTGTCTGCTCATCGGCCTCGAAGTACGGCATCAGCTCGGCGTAGGTCGAGCCGATGATCGCGTCGCCGCCGATCGAGACCGCCGTGGAAACGCCCAGTCCGGCGGCCGTGAGTGTGGAGGAGATCTCCGTGGTCATGCCGCCGGAGCGGCTCATCACACCGACCGTGCCGGGCTGGTAGGCCACAGCGGCGTTGCGCGCCGGACCGCCGATGCCGCCCATCTTGGCCACACCCGGGACGATCACGCCAAGGCAGTTGGGGCCGATGATCCGTGCGCTCTTGGCGTCGGCGAGCTCGACCATCATCGCGACGTCGCGCCGCGGGATGCGCTCGGTGACGATCACGATCGTCTTGATGCCGGCGTGCAGCGCCTCGAACACGGCGTCGCGCGTGCCCACCGGCGGAACCGTCACGACCGAGCCGTCGGGGGCGACGCCGCCGTTGTGCTCGACGACCTGCTCGACCGTGTCGAAGACGGGAACGCCGTGAACCTCACGGCCCTTGCGCCCGGGCGTCACTCCGCCGACGATCTTCGAGCCGTAGTCGAGGCACTCGCGCGTGAGGTTGACCGCCTCGCGCCCGGTGATGCCCTGGATGATGAAGGTCGTGTCCTGGTCGATGAGGATCGACATGGCTAGGCCGCAGCTCCCTGGATCTTGGCGACCGCGCGACCGGCGGCCTCCCACAACGACACCGAGCGGTCGCAGTACTCGATGCCGTACTTGTCGAGGATCTTGAAGCCCTCCTCCTCCCAGGCGCCTGGGATGCGGAAGATCGCGATCGTCTCGCCAGGGTCTCGGTCGAGCTCCAGGCAGGCCTTGATCACGCCGCGCGCGACGATGTCCACGCGCGTGTTGGAGACGATCGACATCATCACCGCGATCTTCTCCACGCCGTCTTTCTGCAGCACCTGCTTGGCCAGGCCGCAGGCCTTGGCGACGGACGGGTTGCCGCCTATCTCCGAGTAGTTGGCGGGATCGCCGCCCTGCTGGCGCACCGCGTCGGTGAGCGTCAGCGAGCCGCCGCCGGCTCCGATCACCAGGCCGATGTTGCCGTTGAAGCCGGTGTCCTTGCCTTGGATCACGCCACGGTGGTCGGCGGCGTCGATCGCCTTGACGGCCTCTTCGAACCGGCTCGGCGTGTGGCCCTCGCGGGTTCCCTCGTCCTCGCCGATGCCCAGCGCCTTGATCAGAGCCCTCTGGCGCGGCATGCCCTCGTCCTCCATCTCCATGTGCGCGTCCAGCGCCACGAACGAGCCGTCCTTCAGCTCCGCCAGCGGGTTGATCTCGGCGAGCGTCATGTCGTTGTCGAGGAACAGCCGCGCCAGGCGAGCCAGCACCGGCGTGGCGCGCTGCAGCGCCCTGCCGGTGACGCCGGCCGCGGCGATGACCTGCTTGGCCTGGAAGTCGGAGAACGGCTCGAGCGTCGAGAAGTGACCGCGGCCGACGTGGTCGGGGTGCTCCTGGGCGACCTGCTCGATGTCGATACCGCCCATGTCGCTGAACAGCATCAGAGGCTTCTTGGCGGTGCCGTCCCAGACGACGCCCGCGTAGTACTCCTGCGCGACCTCGGCCTTGGGGTCGACGAGCACGCCACGGGGCATGTGGCCACCGATCTCCAGCTGCAGGATGTCAGTGGTGTAGGACTCCGCTTCCTGCGGCGTGTCGGCGAACTTGACGCCGCCCGCCTTCATGCGCCCGCCCGAGAGCACCTGGGACTTGATCACCGTCGGCCCGTCGATCCGCTTGGCGATCTGCGCCGCCTCGGCGGGGTCGGTCGTGAACCCGTAGTCGGTGACCGGGATGCCTGCGCGCTTGACGATCTCGCGCGCCTCGAACTCGAAGAATCTCATGCGGCGCGGAAGCCTATACGGCGGCGCTAGGCCGCGGCGGGTTCTGGCGCCGGCGCACCGGCACCGGCGCCGGGCAGTCCGTAGGCCTCGGCCAGCTCGGGGTCCTTCTTGGCGAGCATTTCGGCGAGGTTGACCATCACCTTGCACTGCTTCCAGGTCGCGTCGTCCTGCATCCGGCCGTCGATCATGTGCACGCCACGGCCGTCGGGGATCGCCTCGATGACCTTCTTGGCAAACGCCACCTCCTCGGGGTCCGGCGAATACACGCGCTTGGCGATCGCGATCTGGCCCGGGTGCAGCGACCAGGCGCCGACGCAGCCGAGCAGGAAGGAGGCGCGGAACTGCGTTTCACAGCCCTCGGCATCGGAAATGTCGCCGTAAGGGCCGTAGAACGGCAGCGCGCCGACCGACGTGCAGGCGTCGACCATGCGCGCGATCGAGTAGTGCCAGGGGTCCTGCTGGTAGCTGGCACGGGGCGCGTCCGGGTTGTCCGGATCGGGGTCGGCGATCGTGCGGTAACCGGGGTGCCCGCCGCCGACGCGCGTGGTCTTCATGCGCCGCGAGGCGGCCAGGTCGGCGGGGCCGAAGCTCATGCCCTGGATGCGCGGGCTGGCGCTGGCGATCTCCTCCAGGTTGGCCACGCCCTGTGCCGTCTCCAGCACGCAGTGGATCAGGATCGGGCGCTCGACTCCGGCCTTGGCCTCCAGTTGGGCGAGCAGGCGGTCGGCGTAGTGGATGTCCCAAGGACCCTCGACCTTGGGGATCATGATCACCTCGAGCTTGTCGCCGATCTCGCCGACGAGCTGGGTCAGATCGTCGAGCACGTAGGGGGATGCCAGCTCGTTGACGCGCGTCCACAGCGCCGTGTCGCCGAGATCCATCTCCTTGCCGACCTTGATCAGGCCCGCTCGCGCCGCCTCCTTCTTTTCCAACGGCACCGCGTCCTCGAGGTTGCCCAGCAGGATGTCGACCTTCGGTGCCAGATCGGGCGTCTTCTCGACCATTTTCGGGTTGGAGAAGTCCATGAAGTGGATCATCCGAGACGGCTTGAAGGGGATCTCGCGCGCCGGCTCGGGCGCATCGATCGCTAGGGGCTTGAAGAAGTCGCGGGGATTTCGCAAGTCGGCTCTCCTGGGTCTGCGGTCGGGGTCGCTGCGCCTGCAACGCTAGCGGGTGGGTGGCACGGTAGGTGGCTGATTGGCTACGGCCAACCCGGGTAGCTCTCGTTCAGAACAATTTGCGACTGCGCGGCGCGTCGGCAGACTGTCCAGCGCGCCTGTGTGATCCCTGAGGCCGAGATGCGAGGCGCCGTCACACGCGCCGCGGGTCGGTACGCCGGGTTGATCGCAGCGCGGATCAGCGGACAAAGGAGGAGGAGAGATGAGCACCGGAACCATTGTCATCATCATCGTCGCCGCACTGATAGTGCTGGCCCTGCTGGTTGTCCTGTCCAGAGCGGCCGCGAGCAGGCGGCGGGAAGCGCGCAGAGGCGAGGCTCGTGAGCTTCGCCAAGAGGCGCGCACCAGATCGGTCCACGCCGAGACGGCGCGAGCCTCGGCCGAGGAGCAGGCAGCGCAAGCCCGTCGTTCTGAAGCGGAAGCCGAAGAGCTCGCGGCCAAAGCTCGCAAGGACCGGGCGCTCGCGGAGAGTCGCGGCATGGAAGCCGAGCACGAGTCGGCCCGAGCGCGCGAGCAGCACGACAACGCCCGCGCTGTGGACCCTGACTCCAGCGATAGCGGACACGAGGAAGCGCTGGCGATCGACCGCGACTGACTCGCCGGCGTCGGGCGGGCGCAATCGCGTCCGCCGCGACCGCTCTAGAAGAGCCTCACTGAGCTCCACCAAGCCGCGCAGCGGGCGCTCGTAATGCCCGGGGAGAGATAAGCCCTCAGCGGTCCAACGGCGGCGGCTGAACAACGCGGGCAGCCACGCCCAGCCGGTGGCTCGAAAGCAACGGCCAGCGGCCAGACGCGCCGTGGCGGCTAGCATGCGCGACTGGCAGGATCTGACCTTCGAGCTACCCGAGGAGACGCTAGGACCCCCATGAGCCAGACGCAATCCGTCGAGACCGAGCAGGCCGCGCGCGAGGCCAGCGGCGCCCATCCCTACGGCCGCTATCTGGAGGAATTCGACGTCGGCGCCGTCTACAAGCACTGGCCGGCCAAGACCGTGACCGAGTCAGACGACCACCTGTTCTGCCTGATCACGATGAACCACCACCCGCTGCATCTCAACGACGTCTACGCGGCCAAATCCCAGCAGGGGCGCAACGTGGTCGTCGGGCCGCTGGTCTACTCGCTGGCGCTGGGCATGTCGGTCTCTGACGTCAGCGGCAAGGCGATCGCCAACCTGGCCACCGAAGAGCTCAAGCACCCGGCGCCGGTGTTCCATGGCGACACGCTGTACTGCGAGTCCGAGGTGCTGGAGAAGAAGGAGTCCAGGTCAAAGCCCGACCGCGGCACCGTCAAGGTGCACACGCGTGTGCTCAACCAGGACGGCGTGCTGGTGGCCGAGTTCAAGCGTCTGGTGCTGGTGCCGCGCAAGAACCCGGGCACCGGTGAGGCCGAGGGCAACGTCGAGTAAAACGCCCGGGGCGGCGGCCCGCGGGCTGCGGCGGGGGGTGTAGTTGCAGGCTGCAGCGGGTACGCGTACGGTACCCTTAGAAACCTCGCCCGAAGGGCGTTTTTACGTTTCCCGAGGTCTAGAGGACCTCTGGATCTCGCCGCGCGATCGACGATCGGCGCGGCGTGCCGATCATGACCGCGATCGAGGAGTGCTTGACCCGATGAACACGACCGCTTCTGCCCCCACCACCAACGAGCGCCTGCTGTCCTGGGTAGGAGAGGTCGCATCGCTGACCGAACCGGACGACATCTACTGGTGCGACGGCTCGGCCGAGGAGTACGACAGGCTCTGCCAGACGCTCGTGGATTCGGGGACCTTCGAGAGGCTGTCGGACGCCAAGCGGCCGAACTCCTATCTCGGGCTGTCTGACCCGGGCGACGTGGCGCGCGTCGAGGACCGCACGTTCATCTGCTCGGCGACCGAGGACGAGGCCGGCCCTACGAACAACTGGCGCGAGCCCGCTGAGATGCGCGAGACGCTCAACGAGCTGTTCGCCGGCTCGATGACCGGGCGAACGATGTACGTCGTGCCCTTCTCGATGGGTCCGCTGGGCTCGGACAAGAGCCACGTCGGCGTGGAGTTGACCGACTCCCCGTACGTGGCCGTGAGCATGCGCATCATGACTCGCATGGGCCAGGGCGCGCTCGACGCGCTCGGCTCAGAAGGCGAGTTCGTGCCCTGCGTGCACTCCGTCGGCATGCCGTTGGGCGACGGCGTCGAGGACGTGCCGTGGCCGTGCAACGCCGAAAACAAGTACATCGTGCACTACCCCGACACACGTGAGATCTGGTCGTTCGGCTCGGGCTACGGCGGCAACGCGCTACTCGGCAAGAAGTGCTTCGCGCTGCGCATCGCCTCGGTGATGGCGCGCGACGAGGGTTGGATGGCCGAGCACATGCTGATTCTCAAGCTGACCTCGCCGGAGGGTGAGGTCAAGTACATCGCCGGCGCCTTCCCGAGCGCATGCGGCAAGACCAACCTGGCGATGCTGATTCCCACGCTCGAGGGCTGGAAGGTCGAGACGATCGGCGACGACATCGCCTGGATGAAGTTCGGCGACGACGGGCGTCTGTACGCGATCAACCCCGAGTACGGCTTCTTCGGCGTCGCCCCGGGCACGGGCGAGCAGACCAATCCCAACGCCATACGCATGGTGCAGGGCAACTCGATCTTCACCAACTGCGCCAAGACCGACTGCGGCGACGTCTGGTGGGAGGGCATGACCAAGGACGTCCCTGCGCACCTGATCGACTGGCACGGCAACGACTGGACGCCTGACTCCGACGCGCCGGCCGCGCACCCCAACGCGCGCTTCACGGCGCCCGCCTCGCAGGACCCGGCGATTGCGCCGGAGTGGGAGGACCCCAAAGGCGTGCCGATCGACGCGATGCTGTTCGGCGGGCGCCGCTCGACGGTCGTGCCGCTGGTGACAGAAGCGCTGGACTGGGAGCACGGCGTGTTCCTGGGCTCGGTGATGAGCTCGGAGAAGACTGCCGCAGCAGCGGGCACCGTCGGCGAGCTGCGCTTTGACCCCTTCGCGATGCTGCCCTTCTGCGGCTACAACATGGCTGACTACTTCGCCCACTGGCTGGAGATGGGCCGCCACGAGGGCGCCAAGCTGCCGAAGATCTTCTATGTGAACTGGTTTCGCAAGGATGAGGACGGTCGCTTTCTGTGGCCGGGCTTCGGCGAGAACTCGCGCGTGCTGGCATGGGTGTTCGCGCGCTGCGCCGGTCACGGCGCGGCCACCGAGACGCCCATCGGCCTGATCCCGCCGGTCGGCGGCGAGGGCATCGACGTCTCGGGCGTGGACGTGTCCGACGAGCACATGACCGAGCTGCTGCGCGTCGACGCCGAGGAGTGGAAGGCACAACTGCCGCAGTTCCGCGCCTACCTCGCACAGTTCGATCGGCTGCCCGACGAGCTCAACCGGCAGCTCGACGCGCTCGAGCAGCGGCTGAGCTAGTCAGGCCGAACAGGCGTCGCGGGGGCGACCACCTTGGCCGAGCTGACAATTCCGTCGGTCGACCCATTGCGCCCGCGCACCGGCGCGCTTGGCCTGGTCACGCGCTTTGCGCTGACAAAGCCCGGCACGTGGCTGTTCTCCGAGGTCGCCGCGCGAATCGACCCCTGGCTGATGCGCCGCAGCTCCGGGCGCGTGAACCTTGCCGCCGGGCTGTTGCCGGTCGTGCTGCTGACCGTTCGCGGTGCGCGGTCGGGTGTCGAGCGCACGGTGCCGCTGGTCTACTTCACAGATGCCGGCGATGTGGTGCTGATCGCCTCGAGCTTCGGGCGTCCGCGCTATCCGTCCTGGTATCACAACATCAAGGCCCATCCCGAGGTCATGCTCGCGGCCAAGGGCCACAGCGCACGCTTTGTCGCGCGTGAGGTCGAGGGTGAGGATCGCGCGCGGCTGTACGAGCTGGCCAAGCAGCTCTACACCGGTTACGGAGACTACGAAGAAC
>DATARK010000083.1:0-10849 GCA_036264175.1 Solirubrobacteraceae bacterium | reverse complement strand
GAACACGGCGATCAAGCTGGTCGTGCGCCGCTCGCGCCCGCAGCTGCGCGGGTGCAAGCCGCTGATCGACACGCCGACGACGCTGAGCTTTCCCAGTGCGCACGCCTCGACTGCCTTCGCGGGCGCGTTTGCCTACTCGCGCCTGGGGCTTCCGGCGCTGCCGCTGTACGCGCTCGCGGCAAAGCTCTCTTACTCGCGGCTGTATCTAGGAGTGCACTATCCCTCTGACGTGCTCGCGGGCGCGCTGCTGGGGACGGCGGTCGCGGCGGTGCGTGAGCACGGAGCCGCCTCGAGCTCGCCGCCGCCGCACGCGCCGCAGCCCAGCGAGGCCGCGCAGAACGGACACGCGCCGCAGGCGTTCGCGACGCCGGCGAGCGGAGGGCCGGCGTGAGCACGCGCATCGGCATCGTTGGCATGCCCAACGCGGGCAAGTCGTCGCTGTTCAACGCGTTGACGAAGGCCGGTGCGGAGGCCGCCAACTACCCGTTCACCACGATCGAGCCGAACGTGGCCGTCGTGCCCGTGCGCGACCAGCGCCTGGAGCAGGTCGCAGAGACGGTCGGCGCGTCGGAGATCGTGTGGGACACGATCGACTTCCACGACATCGCCGGCCTGGTCGCCGGAGCGCACGAGGGCGAGGGACTGGGCAACCGCTTTCTGGCGAACATCCGCGAGACCGACGCGATCGTGCACGTGGTGCGCGCGCACGGCGACGAGAACGTGATTCACCCGGAGGGCAGCGTCGACGCGCTGCGTGACATCGAAACGATCGAGACCGAGCTCGTGCTGGCCGACCTGGAGACGGCCGAGCGGCGCCTCGAGCGGGTCACCCGCCAGGCGCGCAGCGGCGAGCGTGCGCTGGTCGCCGAGGAGGCGTGGCTGAAGCAGGTCGTGGGCGAGCTGCAGTCAGGCCGCCCGGCGCGCGGCGTGCCGCTTTCCGACGATGCGCCGCACGCGGCGCGCGATCTCGGCTCTTTGACCGCCAAGCCGGTGCTGTTCGTCGCCAACGTCGACGAGGGCTCAGATGAGATCCCCGAGTCGATCGCCGCGCACGCGCGATCGCAGGGCGCAGGCGCGGTGGCCGTCTCGTCGCGCATCGAGGCCGAGCTGGCCGAGCTGGACGACGAGGACGCGGCTGCGATGCGCGAGGAGCTGGGCGTCAGCGAGTCCGGACTGCAGCGCGTCGTGCGCGAGGCCTTCGCACTGCTGCGGCTGATCGCGTTCTTCACCGCCGGAGAGGCCAAGCCGGCGCAGTCATGGCATCTGCGCGACGGTCTGACCGCGTGGCATGCGGCCGGCGAGATCCACTCAGACATCCAGAAGGGCTTCGTGCGCGCGGAAGTGATCGGCTGGCGTGAGCTCGTAGACGCAGGCGGCTACGCCGGCGCGCGCGATCGCGGCACGCTGCGCCTGGAGGGGCGCGACTACACGATGACCGACGGCGACGTGATCACCGTCAAGTTCACGTCCTGATGTACAAGCTACCGCGTATATTGTGGGAGCCCCTCGCGGCCCTGGCTTTGGTACTCGGGGCATTCGCCGTCTCATTGCCGAGGATGGTCGGGCGCTGGCGAGTGGTAGGAACGCCTCCTACCGTCGAAGGCGAGTTTGAACGAAGACTGATCGAGAGCGCTAGACGGCCACAGGATCAGGAACCTGCTCAAGGGAAAGGATCTGACGAGGATTGAGCGCAAGGACTCGCCCGCTCGAGTTGCGGATCTCGAGTGCTTGATCCTCCGCCAAAGCACGACTGAATGCTTTATTGACCTCAGACAGCACGGCGCCACGAATCACGATCTCTTCACCGGTGCTGAGCTTGATCTTAATGGCCATAAAACCCTTGGGCTTCGTAGATTCTACATCGTAGCCCTGACCCCTTGAGCAGGTTCGCGATCTGCAACGCCGCGCTCAAAAACCCGGAGCCCCCAACCCCTCCAGCCGCTCGGCCAGCTGGCGCATGCCCAGCTCGCGGGCGTGGCGCGCGCCGCCCGCGAAGTCGGTGACCGCATCGGGCGGCGTCTGGACGTCGATCAGCTGCAGCGTGGCGATCTGCTTGAACGTGCGCAGCAGCTGGTCGTTGTCGCGCAGGGCGGCGGCGGCGCGCGGGCGCATGTCGTCGTCGGAGCGCCTGACCTTGTCGGTCATCGCCTCGGCCGCGGCGAGCACGTCCTCCAGCGGGCCGTAGCGGCGCAGCAGCTCGGCTGCGGTCTTGGCGCCGATGCCCGGAGCGCCGGGCAGGCCGTCTGAGGGATCGCCGCGCAGCGCGATGAAGTCGGGCACCAGCTCGGGCTCTACGCCGTAGCGCTCACGCACCTCGGCTGGACCAAGCTCACCGGTCTTGCCGCCCTTGCGCAGCTCGAGCACGGCCACGCGCTCGCTGACGGCTCCGTACATGTCGCGGTCGCCGCTCATCAGCAGCGCGCGTCCGCCGCGCTGCTCCTCCGCGCGCGCCAGCGAGAACATCACGTCGTCGGCCTCGAGACTGTCGCTGGAGCTGACGATCCAGCCGAGGCTCGCCAGCAGGTCCGCGGCGCGTTGCCACTGCCACCTGAGCTCGGCCGGCATCGGGTCGCGATGGGCGTGGTAGGCGGCGAACAGCTCGACGCGGTACGCGGCCTCCTCGGCGCCGATGCAGGCAACGACCGCGCGCACGCTTGGGGCCTCGCGCGGGCCGACCACACCGAGCAGCGCGTTGACCGTTCCGAGCAGCGCGTTGACCGGCTGGCCCTCGGCGCCGACGATCGATCTGGGCAGCGCGAAGTAAGAGCGGTAGAGCAGCCAGGGCACGTCGGCAAGCAACAGCGGCGGGGGCGCGGGCATGCGCGCAGGTCACGGCCCGCGCCGCATATTGGCAGTGGCGTCATGGAGGCGAACGACGATCGAAGCTAGACCCCCCCGACCAGCCCGGCACGGCGGGCACGGCGCGCTTGCGAGTGCCGGCCGGAGACGCGCAGCAGCGTCAGCGAGCGCGCTCGCGGCTTGGATGGCGCCTGGCAAGCGAGTTGCTCGTCCAGCGACGAATGCGTGGTCGTTCCAAGCAAGGCGCCGTCGGCCTCGGATGTGGCCGCTGCGACCTCTTGGCCCTGCAGAAACGGCAGACGCTCGGTCATTCCGGCGAGCTCGAAGACCCGCTGGACCGGCCGCGCGCCGGGTACGAGCGCGATCTCGCTGCCGTGCATCTCCCACCAGCGGCAGCGAAACGCGACTACGGCGACGCCGGTGGCGTCTATGTGTGTGAGCTGCTCAGGTCGAGCGTGATCGGTGAGACCTGCGTGTCGTGCAGCTCCTCGATCGCCGCTTCCAGCGTCGGCGCGGACGCGCGATCCAACTCGCCGAGCAAAACCAGCGTGTGCATCAGTTGCAGCTCCTTTCGAGAGCGTTCGTGTTGATCGGGCGATGCGGATCTCCGCTCCGCATCGGGGGTGGCTCGCCGCGGGTGAGCTAGCCCGGGCGGTCTGCGATCAACATGAGCGGCGAAAGACGCCACGGCTCGATTACGAGTCGCAGCCGGCGCAGCATCGACGGCAGCGCGAGCATCAGCAGGGCCGCGAGAGAGAGCGCGAGCGCAAGCCCTCCGGCGCCACCGGCGGATGCGGCTGTCGAGCCACCGTCGGGAGATGGCGCGGACGGGCGAATGGCGGGAGGCGCCGCCGTGGGCGCGCGCGGCGCCGCATGTGAAGGTCGGTTCGGTGTGCCGGCGAGGCCCGCCGGGTATCCGTTGGACGGCGCCGCGGGGGGAGCCACAATGGACGTCGAGGTTCGACTCGAAGCGATCGTCGGAGCGCTGCCGGGCACGGCGATTGTCCCGGGTGCAGTAGGTGCCTCGCCAGCAGCGCTCGCCATCTCGTCGGGAGCGGCTGAGCGGGCTTCGTCGGCCCGCGCCACGGTTGCCGGAGTCCCGGGCGGGGCGCTGGCGCCGTCGCCCAACGACGGGCCGGCGATCGGTCGCGCCTCTGCCGTCGCCGGAGCGCCGGTGGCGGCGCCGGTGAGTTCGGCCGCCGGCGGCACGTCAAGCGGGAGCAGTTCGGCGATCGCCGGCTGGGCGATCGAGCGCGCTGCGGCAACGATCGCGTCGGCGGTCGTCGAGAGGTCGTTGAGTACGGCGGCCGCGGCAGGGGTGTCTCTGGTGAGCGAACGCACGACGTCGGACGCACTCGTCGCCGCGCTGAGCGCGGCGACAACACGGGCCTTGCTTTCAGCGAGCGCCGTCGCCAGCGGAATGCCCGGTTTGCCGGTGGCGATCGCAATCGCCGCTCGTGAGACGGCCGTCGCAACGTGGTGCGCCGGCATGACAGTCGGTGTCGTCTGCCGGGCGGCCATGGAGCTCGTCGCATGGCGAACGATGCCGGTCGCCACCGAAGCTGGGCCCGTCGGCCGGCCGAGAGCGCCCGACACCGCATGGGCGGTGCCTTGGGAGTCGTGGCCGGCGGGCGCTGGATTGCTCTGTGAGGCGGGGGCGTGCGCCGCCGGCTCACGCGAAAAGCCCGCAGGCTGAGTCTCGCCGGTCTGGTGCGTCGAGCCCGCCGGCTTGTCGGACGCGGGCGGGGTTTCGGACGGTTCCGCCCTCGTGCCGGCGCCGGTGCCCGCCGACTGGTTTGTTGTCGGCGCCAGCCCGACCGGGGCCGTCGTGGCCGGAACGCTCGATACCGAGCCGGCGACGATCGGAACCTGAGCGGAGGCCGTCTGCACGACAGCCGCCAGAACGGTTCGGATCGGATCTGCCGCGCGCGCCTCGGTCGAGCCGACGATGCTGAGCGGCAGAGCGAAGAGGACTGCGGCGCCGATCAGCCCACGCGCGCGGACGATCCCGCGACCTCCTGAGCGGTGGTGAGCTTTGGCGAGCATCGATTACCTGTGCGCAGAATTGCCCGCCTGACGCCGCTCTCAAACCGAGCGCGCCGGTTCTGTGCCCGAAGAAGTCGCGCCTGGAGGGGCGCGGATGCGCTGGCGTTGTGCAGGTTGCGAGGTTCAGCCGGGCGCGAGCGTGCCGCCGCCGCCGGCCTGCACCTGTTCGCCGGAGGAGTCTCCCGCGGCCGGCGTGGAAGCCGCGGCTTCCGCTGGGGGCGCCGAGGGCACGCCACCTTGCGTCGTTCCACTGGGCGCGGCGGAGGGAGCGGGAGTGGGGGCGGCTGCAGGGGCCGGGCTGGTGAGCGCCGACCACCCGCTGCGGTCGGGCTCGGGCGTGATGCTGGGGCCTTCGCGCGTGCTGAAGTACGCCCACGCGCTATACAGGCCCAGCCGGCCCGCGAGTTCGGGCCCGCTGATCGCCGTGCGCCCGCCCGAGCCGAGCACGTATGCCGACACGACGCGTGGCGAGAAGCCGCGCTTGACGACTTCGATGCCGGCGAACTGCCCGCGTACGAGTCCATGCAGCTTTGCGGCGGCTGCGGCGAAGCTGAGCGCGACTTTCCAGGTGTGCCGGTCGCCGCGCTCGTACTGGTCGACCACGCCGCGCAGCCAAGGCTGCGGTGTCGAGCCGGTGAACGAGTTCTCGTTGTTCTCTGTGCGCCCGCCCGAGCTCGCGAAGAAGTACGTCGCCACCGCCTTGCCTTTGTAGGTCACGATCTGGCCGGCCGTCGCGGCGACGGCGGCGTCGGTCTGCGGGGTCTGCGCGGCGACGCCGCGATAGACCTGCGAGCGCGTGTCGGCGTACACGTCAAAGCGCGCACCGCCGGCATGTGCGGTCAGCGCATAGGTGCGACTGGCGACGGCCTGAGCCTCCAGCGCTGCGAGCGGCCAGCTCGATGAGACCTCTGCCGAGACGACCCCACGCACGTATGTCTCGAGCGCGACCTTGTGCACCTTGCCACCCATCAGCACCCGTACCTGCGTGCCTGGCGGTGCGGCTCCCAAAGCCGTGCCGGTGTAGTAGTGCGCGAGGATTGCCTGATAGTTGAAGCCATGTTCGGCATAGCCCAGCGCGCCCTCCTGGCTCAGCCCGACGCCGTGACCGTAGCCGCCGCCGGAGATCAGCAGGTCGGCGGCGCGCGCTGCGCCGGCGCACAGCAGCGACGTCGCACAGGTCGCGAGCAGGATCGCCAGATGGCGGCAGGTGCGGTGGTAGGTTGATCTGATGTCGAGCATCCGTGCTCCGCGTGGCTCAGTCTCGTCGACCGATCGATTGGCTGCGCTTCTCGCCACGCACCCTCTCTCATTCGGAGCACCGCAGCGGCCGCCTGAGCATCGACTGTGGGGGAGGGCTATTCGTCCAAATAGTGCAAGGTTTGCTGCGCCTCGCGCGCGGGAAACCGACGTCTTGTGATGAGTGCCACGGACTCAGTCGCACCGAGTCGCGCGGCCGTCCTCGAGCGAGTCCCCAAGCAGCTGTTCATCGGCGGCAGCTGGCGTGACGCAGGCGCCGCCGGCACGTTGACCGTCGAGGACCCGGCGACGGGGGAGTCGCTTGTCGAGGTCGCAGACGCCCAGCCCGAGGACGCCAACGCGGCGCTCGCCGCCGCCGCTGACGCGCAGGCCCATTGGGCCGCCCATCCGCCGCGCGAGCGCGGCGAGATCCTGCGGCGGGCCTTTGAGATGATCACCGAGCGCAGCGAGGAGCTGGCGCTGCTGATGACGCTGGAGATGGGCAAGGCGCTGGCCGAGTCGCGCGCGGAGATCGCCTATGCCGCCGAGTTCTTTCGTTGGTTCTCCGAGGAGGCCGTGCGCATTCACGGTCGCTACATGGTCAACACGACGGGCAAGGGCCGCATTCTCACGATGCGCCAGCCGGTCGGGCCCTGCGTGTTCGTGACGCCGTGGAACTTCCCGACCGCGATGGGCACCCGCAAGATCGCGCCGGCGATCGCCGCTGGTTGCACGGTCGTCGTCAAGCCCGCGCAGCAGACGCCGCTTTCGATGCTCGCGCTGGCGCAGATCCTTCAGCAGGCCGGCCTGCCCGACGGCGTGCTCAACGTGATCACAGCCGCCCATTCGGGCGCGGTGATCGAACCGCTGCTGAAGGACGCGCGCACGCGCAAGCTGTCTTTCACCGGCTCGACGGAGATCGGACGCAAGCTGATCGAACAGTCCGCCGACCAAGTGTTGCGCGTCTCCATGGAGCTTGGCGGAAACGCGCCGTTTCTGGTGTTCGAGGACGCAGATCTCGACGCCGCCGTTGACGGCGCGATGCTCGCGAAGATGCGCAACGTCGGCGAGGCCTGCACGGCGGCCAATCGCTTCCACGTGCACGAGTCGCTGGCCGACGAGTTCGCGCGACGTATGGCCGAGCGCATGGGCGCTCTGAAGGTCGGCGCGGGATCAGAGCCGGACACGGACGTCGGACCTTTGATCGACGACGACCAGCGCACGAAGGTCGCCGAGCTGGTCGACGACGCCCGCCAGCGCGGCGCCGAGCTGCTGCTCGGCGGTGAGCGTGTCGGCGAGCGGGGCTACTTCTACGCGCCGACGGTGCTATCCGCAGTGCCAGCCGACGCGCGGCTGCTCGACGAGGAGATCTTCGGGCCGGTTGCGCCGGTGGCGACCTTCTCCTCAGACGAGCAGGCGATCGCGGCGGCCAACCGCACGGAGTACGGCCTGGTCGCCTACGTCTACACGCGCGACCTCGAGCGCGCATTTCGCGTCTGCGAGGCGATCGAGACGGGCATGGTCGGGCTGAACCAGGGCGTCGTGTCGAACCCCGCGGCGCCGTTCGGCGGCGTCAAGCAGTCCGGCTTCGGTCGCGAGGGTGGTTTCGAGGGCATCGGCGAGTACCTCGAGACGAAGTACGTCGCGCTGGCCGTCTAAGTCGGCCGGGCGTCGGACGCCGGCTCGGCTGCGAACAACGCCCGCGCGAGCTCCTGAACGCTGGCCGTCTCCTCCACGACCTGCTCCAAGCGACCCGCGCATGCGTACTCGTGCACGTATGCCTCGGCCGTGAGGATGATCGAGAACGCCGCCGCCTCGCTGATCTGCACCTCCACGCCCGCCTGGCGTGCGAGATAGGCGACGCCCAGCACGGTGCGCTTCCAGTCGTCCAGCGCGCGGCTGCGCGCTGCCAGCGCGCGGCGGCCGGCGCAATGCACCTCAACGACGGTCGTCACCGCCACCTCGGGGTGCTCGGCCATCCAGCGGAAGTAGGCGGCGATGCCGGCGTCGAGCTTGCCGTCCCACTCGGCCACCTCGGCGGCGGCCTGCAGTGAGGCATCGATGCGCACGCCGGTCATCTGCTGGTAGGTCTGCAGAAAGCACTGCTCCTTGTCGGCGAAGTGCTTGTAGAAGACGGTGCGCGAGGTGCGCGCCACGCGGACCACATCGGCGATCGTCGTGTCGGCGTAGCCCTGCTCGCTGACGCATCGTCCCATCGCGCGCAGAAGACGCTCGCGCTGGCGGGCGCTGACCTCGTCGGCGTCGAGCGTGTGGCGGCCCGCCGGAATCAGTAGTTCGTCGCTGATCTTGACAGAGTCCACAACTTGAGTATAGAGTACGCACACGTACTTTGAGGGGTACGGGCGGGTACTTGCAGACCCGCAATCAACGAGATGTTTGGGGGGAAGATGTCCAAGCTGTGGAAGATGCTCGTCGTTTGTCTGGTCGCCACCGGCGCACTGCTCGCGCCATCGATGGCGAACGCGACGATCTCATCCGTCTTCGGAACGGTGACCTGCACCACTCAGGGCCCTGGCGCGAGCGAAGGCCAGCGCTGGTGCGGCAACTCGTCGACGGCGCCGGGAACGACTGTTTCGTCGTTCGACGGCACGCCAATCGACGTGTCCGTGGGCTTCCCACCCGCATCGGGCTCGGACAACAACTACCCCGTGGTCGGCATCTACCACGGCTGGGGCGGCAGCAAGATCACGCCGTCCAGCGCAACTGCACAGCGCTGGCTCAAATTGGGCTACGCGGTCTTCAGCATCACCGACCGCGGCTGGGGCAACTCGTGTGGCAAACCCTCATCTCCCGCCAACACCCTCAAGCCGCCTCCATGCGAACGCGGCTACATCCATCTTCTCAGCAGGCGCTATGAGGTCCGCGACGCGCAGACGCTGCTCGGAAAACTCGCTGACGAAGGCGTCATCAACCCGCAGCAGATCGGTGCCAACGGCGGCAGCTATGGCGGCGGCATGTCGCTGGAGCTCGGTTCGCTGAAGGACCGCGTCGAACTTGAAAACGGCACGCTGATCCCGTGGGAAAGCCCGGGCGGCAAACCGATGAAGATTGCGGCCACGACGGCTGAATTCCCGTGGACTGACATCGCGCAGGCGCTGCAGCCGAACGGCAGCACGCTCGACTACGTCGCCAACGTCCCCTACAACGGCATCCTCGGCGACCACCGCTACGGCATCGAAAAGGCCAGCTGGAACGCGGGCCTGTTCCTCACGGGCGCCTCGAGCGGCTACTACGCACCCACGAGCGCAAACGATCCCGAAGCCAACATCCAGAACTGGCACACCTTCAACATCACTGGCGGCCCCTACGACGGTCAGCCGCTGGCAGTCCAGCAGGAACAGCAGCTGCCGAATCACAGCGCCTACTACACCGACATGTCCGAGCCGCCGTCGCCGGCGCTGATGGAGAACGGCTGGAACGACGACCTGTTCCCGGTCGACGAAACGGTCAAGTACTACAACAAGGTCCGCGCGACCTACCCGAACCAGCCTGTGAAGCTGTTCGACTGGGACCTCGGGCACAACCCGCGCTCGGCGCAGACTCTGTCGACCTCCGACACGGCCAAGTTCATCGCCGCTCAGAACGCGTGGTTCGCGTACTACGTCAAAGGCGAAGGCTCAGAACCGGCCGAAGCGCATGGCGGCGCCACGGCGATCACCAGCGCATGCCCGCAGGAAGCGAAAACCTCGGGAGTCGAGTTCGACGCGCCCAACTGGACGAGCCTCGCGCCGGGCGAGATCCGTTTCAACAGCGCGCCCGAACAGACGATTGCCGCGCCGGGCACGGCCACCGCTAACTCGTTCACGTCGGGCACGGTTTGCACGACGCAGGCCTCGGCCAACAACGCGTCGGCGGCCGAGTACAAGTCGCCGGAAGCACCGGCGAGCGGTTACACGGTCATAGGCGCCTCGACGGTGATCGGAGAATTCTCGACGCCGAGCGCCAACGACCAGGTGGTCGCGCGGGTGTATGACGAAAACGTTTCGGCCAAAACCGAGCAGTTGATCGGCCGCCAGACCTATCGTCCGCTGAACGTGGGCGAAGGGTTCACCAAGCAGATCTTCCAGCTGCACCCGCAGGCCTGGAAGGTCGCAACTGGGCACCTGATCAAGCTCGAGCTGATGGTTGCGGACTCGACGTCGTGCACGGGGCCACTGCCCGCGTGCTACGCGCGTCCCTCCTCATCGCCGCACTCGGTGCAGGTCAAGAACCTCGAAGTGCGCTTGCCCACCGCCGAGGGGCCGGGTGGCGCCGAAGGCGTCGTGCAGGCGCCCTTGCCGAAGTACCTGCCGCCGGGCTACACGCTCGCACGCAACGAGGTTCCGGCGGCGCCCACCGCGCCGAAAGTCACGAGTGGCTCGAACCCCAACAACAACGGGCAGTTCACGCTCTCCTGGGAAGCCACCCAGGCTGCGACGGCTCCCAGCTATACGCTCGAACACAAGAACGCCGGCGGCGGCTACAGCGTCGTGGCGACGGGCTTGAGCAGCCCCGAATACACCTTTGGCTCGGGGAACCCCGAGGGTGAAGGCACCTGGACCTACCGCGTCACCGAGTCAAACGAAGGCTCGCCTTCAGAAGCCTCGGGAGCCTCCCAACCAGTAAAGATCGACAAGACCCCACCCACCCCACCAACAGCATCGCCAGACCGCGCCCCCGACTACGCCGGTGGCGGCGGCTTCTACAAAGACCCGGTCACCGTGTCCTTCTCAGAAGCAAGCGACCCGCTGCTCAGCGACGGCAGCTC
>DATARK010000078.1:0-13723 GCA_036264175.1 Solirubrobacteraceae bacterium | reverse complement strand
TAGAACCGTCACGCGCGACCGATCATACGGGGCATGGACAACGTCGCGCGTGTAATCGCTCAATTGAGAGCGAAGGGAACTGAACTGCCGGGGGACACGCGGGTTTTGAGCGATAGCCGAGGCGCTCGGCGTCACCGACCTGACGGTGCTGGCGATTCGCCCGGACGGTCATGTCGGCCTGCGCTTTGACAGCGCGGACCTCGCGCCGCTCGAACGGTACGCCGACCCTAGCCGGTCACGGTCGCACGCGCGCGCGACCAGCCCGCGCGAAGGCGCACGCGGCTGACGACGAGGTAGGCGATGCCTGTGAGCGCCGCGCCCGTCGCTGCATCGGCCAAATAATGGTTGCCCGTGCCCATCACCGCGAATGTCGTCACGAATGGATAGATCACCGCGAGCACGCGCAGCCAGCGGCGCCCGGTCATCTGCCAGATGCCGATCGAGCTCCATGTGGCCCAGGCGATGTGCAGCGAGGGCAGCGAGCACAGCTGGTTTGAGTCAAGCGCCGTGGCGCCGTACTGCCACACCGGCAGGCCGTGCACGCGCGCGACCAGATCGACGTAGCCCGCGCCGAGCATCCGTGCAGGCGCCACGGGAAAGCTCCAGAACACCGCGAGCGCCACGAAGTTGACCAGGACGATCACCCAGCGCAGCACCGCCAGCAGGTCGGCGCGGCGCCACCACAACAGCGCGTAGACGGCCAGCGTCACGACGATGTGCACGTTTTCATACCAGAACACGACCACTTCGCTGAGCGCGTGATGGCGTGCCAGCCAGGTGTCCAGCGCATGCTCGGGATCGAGATGCAGCGACCGCTCCAGGTCGAGCACGCGCAGGCCGTTTCGTTCCGCCAGCCCCTGGCGCACCGGCGCCAGGTTGTTCAGCGCGTCGAACAGCCAGATCAGCCAGGCGACGATCAGCAGATCGAGTGCCAGCCACAGCTGTTCGCTGCGGCTTTGCAGCCGGCGCGCCAAGGCCGCAGCCGAGGCCGATGCGCCCGACCGGAGCCCGCTCGTCGCTGCCACCCCGCGATTAAGCCACAAGCGAAGCTCCGTCGGTCTCGCCAGCGCGGAAGCGGTTAGCCTGGCAGCGATGGCCGACACCGGCACGATCGCCTCGCTGGCCACGGCCGGCGGAACACTCGTGCTGGCCGTTGCGACGTTTGCCTCCACCCGCTCGGCCAATCGCGCCGCGCGCATCTCCGAGCAGTCGCTGAAGGTCGGTCTGCGCCCCGTGCTGTTCAGCGCCCGTCCGCAGGACCCCGATCAGAAGGTCGGCTACGGCGACGAGCACTGGGTCGCGCTGCGCGGCGGCCTGGCCGTCGCGCAGGAGGTCGACGGCAACGTCTATCTCGCGATACCACTGCGCAACGTCGCCTCCGGCATCGCCGTGCTGCACGGCTGGCATCTATGGCCGCGCCGCGCCGGACTCGACGATCCGCACCCCGAGATCGACGAGTTTCGCTCCCAGACGCGCGACCTGTACGTGCCCGCCGGCGACATCAGCTTCTGGCAGGCCGCGCTGCGCGACCGCGAGGATGAGCTCTACGGTCCGGTGCGCGAGGCGATCGCCACGGGTGCGCCGCTCAGCGTGGACCTGCTCTACGGCGACCACGAGGGCGGTCAGCACACGATCACGCGCTTCTACATGACCCCGCGCCACGGCGATGTCCAGGACGGCGAGCCGTGGCTGAGGTTGTGCTCGGTTTCACGCCACTGGAACCTCGACCGCGCCGACCCGAGATAGTCGTCACCATCGGCGCGATTGGCGTGGTCGGAGCCGAGCCGGCCTCGCACGGGCGCGGCTAGACTCGCTTGACGGCGTTCAGTCGAGGAGGAAGCGATGCGCGCAGCACTGCTGAGAGAGACCGGAGGGCCAGAGATGCTGCGTGTGGAGGACGTGGCGGAGCCGGAGCCGGGCGAGGGCGAGCTGCTGATTCGCGTGCGCGCCGCGTCGATCAACCCGATCGACTGGAAGCAGCGCCGCGGCCTGGCGTCCAAGAACCTGCCGGCGGTGCTCGGCAATGACATCTCGGGCACCGTCGAGCGCTCGCGGGCAGACGGCTTCGCGCCGGGCGACGACGTGTTCGGCTTTGCTCCGCGCGGCGGCTACGCCGAGCGGGCCGTGTCGCCGGCCGGCTCTGTGGTCGAGAAGCCGGCCGGCCTGAGCCACGAGCAGGCGGCCGCGCTTCCGGTCTCCGGGCTGACCGCGTGGCAGGCGCTGTTCGATCGCGGCGACCTGCGCAGTGGCCAGTCGCTGCTCGTCGCCGGAGCCGCCGGCGGCGTGGGTCATCTCGCCGTTCAGTTCGCCAAGCACGCCGGCGCGCGTGTGACCGGCACCGGCTCGGCGCGCAACCGCGACTTCGTGCTCGCGCTCGGTGCCGACGAGTACGTCGACTATGCCTCACAGGAAGTCGGCGAGGTGGTCAGTGGCGTCGACGTGGCCTTCGACACCGTCGGCGGCGCGACTACCCAGACGCTGCTGCCCACCGTGCGCGAGGGCGGCGTGCTCGTTGTGATCGCTGCGGCGCCGCCCGAAGCCGAGGCCGCCGAGCGCGGCTTTCGCGTCGACTTGTTGGGCATGAGCGTCAACCCTCCGCAGCTCGCGCAGATCGGCGAGCTCGTCGCCTCCGGCGAGGTCAGAGTTGAGATCGCCCGCACGTTCGCGCTCGAGGACGTCGCCGAGGCCCACGAGCTGAGCGAGGCCGGTCACACCCGGGGCAAGCTGATCCTCACGATGTAGCGGGCCGGCACGGGGGAGTAGGGTGCGCTGCGTGCGAGCGCGCCACGTGCATATCGAGCATGAGTTCGGCAAGACGCCGGAGCGCGTGTTCGCCTATCTGGCAGAGCACGAGAACCTCGCCGATGTGTTCGGCGCGAAGATCACGCGCCTGCGCGACGGCGACGGCGGCGAGCGCAACGGAGTGGGATCGGTGCGCAAGCTGCAGATCGGTCCGCTGCCGCCGTTCGAGGAGACCGTCACCGAGTTCGAGGCGCCTTCTCGCATCGTGTACCGCATCACCAAGGGCAGTCCGCTGCAGGGTCACGTCGGCGAGATGACCTTCGCGCCGACGGCGGGCGGCACGCACTTCGTCTATGACATTCGCATCGCGTCGGCGATTCCCGGCCTCGCGCCGATCGTCACCGCGTCGCTGACGCGTTCGATCTCGCGCGCGCTGGCCACAGTCGAGCGCGACGCGTAGCCCTTTCGATAATCTCCGCGCATGCCTAGAAGCGGGGGACGTTTCGCGAGCGTCTGTGCGGCCGTGTGCTCGCTGGTGCTTGCTGCGGGTTGCGGCAGCTCGAGCTCGTCGACGAGCACGACGAGCACGACCGCCGGCACGTCCGCCACGACGACTGCGGCCACGACGACGACCAGCAAATCCGTGCCGAACCCCCCGGCGAAGAAGTTCGCCTGCGCCGAGATCAAGGCCAGCCCGAGCAAGGCTCACACGGAGGCCGCGTTGGTCAGGAGCGAAATCCTCCGGGTGACGGGCGGAACGGTGCTCGCCAGCAGCGAATTCGCCAACCGCCAGGTCCGCGCGTTCTGCGCGCATGCCGCCCCCAGCGACAAGGCCTTTCTCGGCGCCGTACGCCTGATCGGTGTCTCCGCCCCCGTGGTCGAAGCACTGGCTAGGGGACAGTGAGCGGCGAGCGGCTCTGATGGTCGATCTCGCCGCGGCTCGAGCAGAGGCGGCGAGTGTGCGCAAGGCCGACGGTGCGGACACCTCGGCCATGGCCGAAGCGCTGGCGCGGGCGTTCTTCGATGATCCCGTTTTCACCTGGGTGCTGCACGGCGATCCGCGTCGCATGCGAATCCTGCGGCGTGGCTTCGATCTGTTTCTGCGCCGCGTGTGGTTGGCCGAGGAGCAGACCTACACCACCGCGGGCGGCGCCGGTGCGGCGGTGTGGGAGCCGCCGCGCGCATGGAAGCACGGCCTCGTCGAGCAGCTGCGGCTGCTGCCGGCGCTGCTGTCGATCTTCGCACGCCACTCTCCGCGCGTGCTGCGCGCGCTCGACACGTTGGAATCCGGCCATCCGGCCGAGCCCGAGCACCAACCCCACTACTACCTGGCCTTTCTCGGAGTCGACCCGGCCTGGCAAGGGCGCGGGCTGGGCGCCGCGCTAATGGCGCCGGTGCTCGGGCGCTGTGATCGCGAGCGCGTGCCGGCTTACCTGGAGGCCTCGACGGCGCGCAACTGCGCGCTTTACGAACGACACGGATTCGCCGTCACCGAGGAGTTTGCCCTCGCGCGCGGCGCGCCGCAGCAATGGCGCATGTGGCGCGAGCCCGCCTAGAGGCCGTTGCGCAACCAGCCGATCCGCGGCCCCGCGCTTGCCTCCGCATATGTGCGCAAAGCTTGACAACACGGGCGTTTCCAACTACGGTCCGAGCGGAAATGGGGGCTCGCGAGGGGGCATGCCGCTGCATGAGCAGCGGCTGCACGGAGGGGACAACTCACCGGCCGAGCGGCTTTCGAAGGTAATGCCCCTGGAGGGGCTCAGGTGCTCGGGGTCGTCCGGCCCACGGGCTCGAAGGCGAATGGAGGCAACTAAATGGTCGGAAAGATTCCACTGAGAGTCGCGCGAGTGACTGTGCTCGTTCTCGCGCTGGGCGCGTTCTCCGCGCTCACCGCCGGTGCCGCGAGTGCGGCGCCCGAAGTCGTTTACAACTACTTGCCGAGCCCGATCCCGGGTAACCCCGTATCGCTGGGGTTTGAGGCCACGCAGACGGCCGAATTTGGCGGTCAGATCGAACTTGCGGGCACTGCGCGCAAAAACCCGAATGTCACCGTGCTGATGAGCAGTTGGGCCTGTCAAACAGGCAGCTGGAACAACTTCAACTGCAAAACGACGATGGGCGCCAAGTTCCCTGTAACGATCACGTTCAAGGTCTCCGAAGTGGGCGCTGGCAACGCGCAGGGCGCGGTTCTCGCCACAGGCTCGAAGACCTTCATGATCCCCTATCGGCCGTCGGCTAATACGACCAAGTGCACCGGCGCCAACACCGGCGCGTGGTTCAAGAGCGGCGAATGCTTCAACGGCAAGGCGGCAAAGATTTCGCTGCCGCTGAAGGCCGCCAGCCTGCCCAACAAGGTGATCGTCACGATCGCGTACAACACGAGCAACTACGGCACGAACCCGACGAAATGCAACGAAGTGCCGAACGCCAACTGTCCGGAAGACTCGCTGAACGTCGGCGTCAACGACGGCTTTGAAGAAGCCGGCCGCACGCCGACCGTGGGGTCGCTGCCGTTGCCCGAAGAAGCGTATGACAACGGCAGCCTGGAATCCGGTTGGGGAGGCTTCCAGCCGCTGTTCGAGGTCAAGGCCAGCGCCTAGTCGAACGACGCGAAGAGCGTCTCGTTTAGGACTCACAGGGGGCCCGCCGTCCGGCGGGCCCCCTGGTCGTAACGACTGCCACCGTGATCGATCGCGTCGGCGGGGCCTGCGTGGGGTCTGCGCGGCATATGCTCGGCGTCATGTGCGGGCGCTACACCAACACGGCCGGCGTTCAGGAACTCAACGAACGCTTCAAGGTTCCCTTTCCGGGCGAGCAGGGAACGCACCGCTACAACGTCGCGCCAAGCGAAGAGGTGCTCGCGATCGTCTCACCCAAGGGCCGGCCCGAAGCGCGGCTGCTTCGCTGGGGGCTGATCCCGCCCTGGGCCAAGGATCTGAAGGCCGGCTACAAGATGATCAACGCCAAGCTCGAGACCGTCACGAGCCGGCCGGCCTATCGCTCGCTTGTCCCCAAGGGCTCGCGACGCGCACTGCAGATCGCCGACGGCTACTACGAGTGGCTGAAGCCGGAGCATCGCAACGCACAACGCCAACCCTTCTTGTTTCGCGTCGACGGCGGCGTGCCGTTCGCCTTCGCGGCGCTGTGGACGCCGGCGAAGATCGACGGCGAGTGGGTGCAGAGCGTCGCGCTGCTGACCTGTGACGCCGCGCCCAACCGCGTCGCCGCGGCGATCCACGAGCGCATGCCGGTGATCCTCGCCGACGAGGCGGCCCAGCGGGCCTGGCTCGACGACCGTCTCGACGCCGAGGAAGCGCTGGCGCTGGGCGGTGCGCTGGACGAGTCACGCCTGTCGGCGACGCCAGCCAATCCGGCCGTCAACAAGCCCGACCCGGACAGCGAGGGGCCCGAGCTCCTGCGCGCTCCGGCGCCGGCGAATTAGTCCATCAGGCGCGGCGTCGCTCGCGCTCGGCCGCGTGCGTGCCGATAGGAGGCCATGGCCTGCGATCACTCGGCCCTTCGCAGCGGCGGCGCGCGCTACCTGCCCGACAGCGGTGAGCTGCAACTGACGATCGTGTGCGATTCCTGCGGTGCCGAGTGCGAACGACTGGAGCGTGTCGAGTATCGCCCGCGCCCACGCCGGCTGACCGGTCATCTCGCTGAGCTGACAGCGCGCGAGCTGGGTATCGACGAGGCGCACATCGCGCGCGTACGCTTCGCCGCGCTCGTCTGCGGGCAGTGCCGCGATCGCATCCCGGCGGCGATCCTCTCAAAGCCCGGTCCGCTCGACGACGCGGAGTGGGCGCAGGTGCGCGAGCATCCCGAACTCGGCGCCGCGCTGCTCGGCGACGTCAGCCTCGAAGACATCCGCGAGTGGATTCTCTGTCACCGCGAGCGCCCCGACGGAGGCGGCTACCCGCGCGGCCTGCGCGGCGAGCAGATCCCGTTGGAGGCGCGCATCCTCGCCGTCACCGACGCCTACTCGGCGATCGTCAGCGATCGAGCGCATCGCGCGGCGCGCAGCCACGACGAGGCGTGTCGGGAGCTGGCGCGCTGCAGCGGCACGCAGTTCGACGAAGCGGTCGTCGTCGCCTTCCTGGCGGCCTCGCAGCGGCGCAACCCGCTGCTTGCGCGCGCCGCCGCCTGATCGACTGACGCGCACGTCGCATTGCGGCTCAGACCGCCGGCAGGCGGTACTTGCGCGTCTTCGGGCAGCGCTCCAACAGGCCTAGTTCGACGAGCGTCAACGCGTAGCGGTGCGCGGTGCTTGGGCTCATGCCGAGATCGTTGGCCAGCTCGACGATGCCACGCTCGGCGCCGTCGGGACCGAAGCCCGCCAGCAGCGAGAAGCCGCGCAGCAGCGAACGCGACAGGCGCGGATCGTCGGCCTCGCGCGAGAACAGGTCGGTGCTTGCAGGCGTCACGCCGTCGCGCGGGCGTGTGCCGCTGCCGGCCCCGTGCGGACGCGCCAGCGAGCTGGCGATCATCGTCGCGATACTCGGCGCCTGGCCGTCGGCCGCAGCTCGCACGACTGCGTCCACTTGCGTGGGCGAGAGGGCGATCGTGATCGGCGTCGACTCGTGCTCGGACATGTCGCGATGTTCGCATATGCAGACGTTCGTCTACATGGGTGTTTCTCAATCGGCCGGCACGCGCCGTGCGACTCGGCGCATCCCGGCAAGACCGGTTGTGCATGCAATCATTGACTGCGTGGGACAGATCACGGTCACGCACTTCAGCGATCCCGGCTGTCCGTGGGCTTACTCGGCGAGTCCGGCGCTGATGGTGCTGCGGTGGCGCTACGGCGATCAGCTCGACTGGCGCCTGGTCACCATCGGCCTGTCTGAGGATCCGCGCAGCTATGTCGATCGTGGCTACACGCCCACGCGCATGACCGTCGGCAACCTCGGCTTTCGCCGCTTCGGCATGCCGTTCGGCGCGCAGCCTCGGCCACGTGTTGCTGCGACCGGGCGCGCCTGCCGGGCGATCGTCGCCGCCCGTCTGCTGGCGCCGGGGCGCGAGCACGAGGTGCTGCGCGCCCTGCAGTTCGGCTGGTTCACAACGCCGCTGGTGCTGGACGAGAACGCGGCCATCGCCACGGCGCTCGAGCACGTCGACGGCCTGGATGTGCAGGCGATCGTCGCGGCGCTCGACGCTCCGGCGACCGTCGAGGCCTACGAGGCCGACAAGGCGCTCACGCGCACGGCGGCCGGCGGTCCGACCGACTTTCAAGGCAAGGCGCGCCAGACAGACGGCCCTGTGCGCTTCTCGGCTCCGTCGCTGGTGTTCGAGAGCGACGGCTTGCGCTTGGAGGCCGGCGGGTTTCAGAGCATCGAGGCCTACGACGTGCTGATCGCCAACCTCGACACGACGCTCGAGCGCCAGGCGCCGCCGGAGGAGGTCTCTAAGGCGCTGGAGCGCTTCCCGGACGGCGTGGTCACGCAGGAGGTCGCTGCGGTGATGGCGCACAACAATCAGCAGCCCGATCGCGATGCTGCCGAGCGCGCGCTCGTCGAGTTGGTCGGCGCTGGGCGCGCGACGCGCACGGCGCTCGGCGACGACGCGCTGTGGCAGCCTCTCTGAGCGACACGCGCCGGGCGCGACGCCTGCCCGATGCTCGCGCGCGGCGGCCGGGTAGCCTGCAGCGCTGAGATGACGCTCACCGTGACACTCCCCGACGGCAAGGAGCTGGAGCTCGCCGACGGCGCGAGCGGCGCCGACGCCGCGGCGGCGATCGGCCCGGGCCTCGCGCGCGCCGCGCTGGCCGTCGAGGTCAGCCATCCGGAGGCAGGCGAGGCGCCCGAGCTGCGCGACCTTTCGCGGCCGCTTCCCGATGGCGCAACGCTGGCGATACTGACCAAGAAGGACGGCGACAGGGCGCTGGAGCTGATCCGCCATGACACCGCGCACGTGCTGGCCGAGGCCGTGCTGGAGCTCTACGGCGGCGTGAAGATCTCGATCGGCCCGCCGATCGCCGACGGCTTCTACTACGACTTTCACTTCCCCGACGGCGTGAGCATCTCCGAGGCCGACTTCCCGAAGATCGAACAGCGCATGGGCGAGCACGTCAAGCAGGCCGAGCCGTTCGAGCGTCGCGACGTCAGCCCCGGCGAGGCGCGCGAGCGCTTCGCTGCCGAAGGTCAGGACTACAAGGTCGAGCTGATCGACGACCTGGTCGCCCAAGCCGACTCGGGCCATCCGCCGCGCAAGCTGGAGACGGTCTCGCTGTACACCAACGGGCCGTTCACCGACCTCTGTCGCGGGCCGCACGCGCCGAGCACCAAGAGCGTCGGCGCGTTCAAGCTGCAGTCAGTTGCCGGCGCTTACTGGCGCGGTGACTCCGCGCGCACGATGCTCACACGCATCTACGGCACAGCGTTCTTCTCCAAGGACGAACTGGCCGAGCACCTGCAGCGCATCGAGCAGGCCAAGGAGCGCGACCATCGCAAGCTCGGGCGTGAGCTTGGCCTGTTCACCTTCTCGGAGCTCTCTCCCGGCGCCGCCTTCTGGCTGCCGGCAGGAACGACCGTGTTCAACGCGCTCGTCGGAGTCTCCCGCGAGATGGGCCGCCAGCACGGCTACAGCGAGGTCAAGACGCCGCAGATCTACGACTCGGAGCTGTGGAAGACCTCGGGGCACTGGGGCAAGTACCGCGAGAACATGTTCACGCTCGACGTCGAGGGCCGCGAGATGGGCGTCAAGCCGATGAACTGCCCGGGTCACGCGCACCTGTTCGCCAGCCAGCGTCACTCCTATCGCGACCTGCCGGTGCGCTACTCAGAGCCCGGGCTGCTGCACCGCAACGAGGCTTCCGGTGTGCTGCACGGGCTGCTGCGCGTGCGCCACTTCGCCCAGGACGACGCGCACATCTTCTGCACCGAGGAGCAGGTGCAGCAGGAGGTCTCGGGCTGCCTGCAGATGGCCTTCGCGACGTATGAGCGCTTCGACCTGCAGGTCAGCCTGGAGCTGTCCACGCGCCCGCAAGAGCGCATCGGCGATGACGAGATGTGGGACCGCGCCGAGGCCAAGCTGGCGAGCGCGCTTGACGAGCTCGGCCTGGAGTACGAGCTCAATCCCGGCGACGGCGCCTTCTACGGCCCGAAGATCGACATGCACATGACCGATTCGCTGGGGCGCTCGTGGCAGTTGGGAACAGTTCAGCTGGACTACTCGATGCCCGAGCGCTTCGAGCTGAGCTACACCGGCGCCGATAACCACGAGCACCGTCCGGTGATGATCCACCGCGCGCTGTTCGGCTCCTACGAGCGCTTCATCGGCATCATGCTCGAGCACTACGGCGGCGAGCTGCCGCTGTGGCTGACGCCCGTGCAGGCGATCGTCCTGCCGGTGTCCGATCGCTTCAACGACTACGCCGCCGGCGTACGCGACGAGCTGAGCGGCGACGGACTGCGCGTCGAGCTCGACGAACGCAACGAGTCGGTCGGGCGCAAGATCCGCGAGGCCGAGCTGCGCAAGATCCCCTACATGCTGATCGTCGGCGCGCGCGAGCAGGACGAACAGGAGGTCTCCGTGCGCGAGCATCGTGGCGGCGACACGGGCTCGGAGACGGTCGAAAACTTCAGCGAGCGCTTGCAGGGACAGCTATACTCCACCGCCTTGAAGCCTCGCCAAACCACAGAGCGCGACGCCTAGCAGCAGTTTGACGCGCGTTCAAAACAGCTAGTGCCGGTTCCCCGCAGGTTCGACCGGCGCCCGCCCGAGCGGGACACGACGAGGATCAACGAGCGCATTCGCGTGCCCGAGGTCCGTCTGATCGACGACGAGGGCAATCAGGTCGGCGTGCTCAAGACGCCCGACGCGCTGTCATTCGCCCAGGAACGCGACCTCGATCTCGTGGAGGTCGCTCCCGAGGCGCGTCCGCCCGTCTGCCGCGTGCTCGACTACTCCAAGTACAAGTACGAGCAGGCGCAGAAGGTCAAGCAGGCACGCAAGCACCAGCAGCAGATCACCGTGCGCGAGATCAAGTTCCGCCCGAAGATCGCCGAGCACGACTACGACACCAAGAAGCACCACGTGGAGCGCTTTCTGCGCCACAAGGACAAGGTCAAGGTCACGATCATGTTCCGCGGGCGCGAGGTGACGCACCCCGAGCGCGGCACGGCGATCCTCGACCGTCTCGCCGAGGAGCTGGCAGAGCTCGGCGTCGTCGAGCAGCGCCCGATCCAGGAAGGGCGCAACATGACGATGATGATGGCGCCGTCCAAAGCGGTGCTGTCGGGCAAAGCCGACTCAGGCGAGGCCGCCGACGAGGTGTTCACCGAAGGTGAGCAGGGCGACGTCGCCTCGACCGCGCTGCAGTCGCCGCTGGACGAGGCCGCCGTGGAAGCCGTCGAGACGCCCGAGGCGCGCCCGCCAGCCGGCGACGAGGCGGCGGCGGACGGCGATGCGAGCAAGGATGACCAGCCCGCCGCCGAGGCCGACGCACAGGACGAGCAGGGCTCGCCCGAGACCGCGGACGCGTCCGCGGACACCGCCGTGTCATAATCGTCGGCTCCGTCATGCCCAAGATGAAGACCCACTCCGGCGCGAAGAAGCGCTTCAAAGTCACCGGCACCGGCAAGGTGCGCGGCCGGCACCCCTTCACGAGCCACATCCTCGAGAAGAAGTCGCCGAAAAAGAAGCGCGCGCTGGGCGCTCCGAAGATGATCAACGCGCACGACGTGCCGCGCATCAAGCGCATGCTTGGAGAGGGCAAATGACGCGCGTCAAGCGTTCAGTGCACGCGCGCAAGAAGCGCCGCGCGACGCTCGAGCTGACCAAGGGCTTCCGCGGCGAGGCGCACTCCAACTACAAGCGCGCCAAGGAGGCGCTGATGAAGGCGGACGCCTACGCCTACCGCGACAGGCGCAACCGCAAGCGCGACTTCCGCCGCCTGTGGATCACCCGCATCAACGCCGCCGCGCGCGTCAACGGCATGAGCTACTCGCAGCTGATGCACGGCCTGAAGCTCGCCGGCGTGGAGCTGGACCGCAAGGTGCTCGCGGACATCGCCGTGCGCGACGCCGACACCTTCCGACGTTTTGCCGAGGTCGCCCGCGAGGCGTCGGCTGCCTGACCCGGCAATCGACATCCACCAGCCTCCCGGGCGCCGTTCTCTGAAAGGACGGCGCTTTTTTTTATGCCCGAACCGACCACACCTCCACACACAAACTGACAACCACACGGAAATGGCACACATCACGTCGAACAACAACGCTCGCCTGAAGGCGCTCAAGCGCCTGGCCACGCGGCGCGAGCGCGCGCGCTCGGGGCTGTTCGCCGCCGAGGGCGAGGACCTCGTGCTCGCCGCGGCACGTGCCGGGCGGCCGACCGTCGAGGGTTTCCGGCTGACCGGGTCGGGCGCCGGCGGCGAAGGCTTTCACGATGTCGATGAGGCGCCGCTTCGCGCGGTGTCCACGCTGGGCTCGGGCACGCGCGTGATCGGCGTCTATGAGCAGCGCTGGGGCGAGCCCGAAGGTCCGCTGTGCGTGTACCTGCACGGCGTCTCAGACCCCGGCAACGTCGGCACGATCGTGCGCTCGGCGCACGCCTTCGGCGCATCGTGCGTGGCGCTAGGGCCCGGCTGCGCGGACCCTCACTCGCCCAAGGCGGTGCGCGCGAGCATGGGCGCGATCTTCGACGTCGCGCTGGCGCGCGTCGGCGACGTCGGCGAGCTGCCTGGCGAGCGCGTGGCGCTGCTGGCCGGCGCCGAGCACGAGCTGCGCGGCGCGATCGCGGGCCAGTCGCGGGTCCCGCTGAGTCTGCTGATCGGCGCCGAGCGCGAAGGCCTGCCGGCGCAAGTCGTCGCTGCCTGCGATCGCAGCGCACGGATCGCGATCGACGGCGAGTCGCTGAACGCCGCGATGGCGGCCACGGTGGCGCTGTATGAGGTCACGCGTGGCCGCGAGCGCGCCTCGCACTCATCTAGGGTCCGCTCGTCATGATCGAGCGCATTGACGAGCTACGCGTGCAGGCCGAGGCGGAGATCGCCGCGGCGGGCGCCCCCGACGCGCTGGAGGAGCTGCGCGTGCGCTATCTCGGGCGCAAGGCCGAGCTGCCGCAGATGCTGCGCGGAGTGGCCCAGCTGCCGCCCGAGCAGCGCGGCGCCGTGGGCAAGGCGGCAAACCAGGCGCGCCAGGCGCTGGAGGCGCTGATCGAGCGGCGCGGCGAGCAGCTCGGCGGCGAGCAGCTGCTGCGCTCGCTGGAGACTGACCGCGTCGACGTGACGCTGCCCGGCGCGCCGGCGCAGCCGGTCGGGCGCCTGCACCTGTTGACGGCGATGCGGCGCGAGCTCGAAGACATCTTCCTCGGCCTCGGTTTCACCGTCATGGAGGGGCCGGAGATCGAGAGCGTGCGTTACAACTTCGACGCGCTCAACCACAGCCCGACGCATCCCGCGCGGGCGCGCACCGACACCTTCTACGTGGCGCGGCCGGATCTGCTGCAGCCCGCCGAGCAGCGTCCCGGCGAGCCGCCGTCGCCGCTTGCCGCCGAGGAGCTCGTGCTGCGCACGCACACCTCGCCGATGCAGGTGCGCGCGATGGAGGCGCACGCGCCGCCGCTGTATGTGGTGATTCCCGGACGCGTCTACCGCCCGGACTCCGACGCTACGCACACGCCGCAGGTCCATCAGATCGAGGGGCTGGCGGTCGACGAGGACATCACGCTGGCCGACCTCAAGGGCACGCTGCTGATGTTCGCGCGCGCGGTCTTCGGCGACACTCGCGACGTTCGCCTGCGCCCGCACTTCTTCCCCTTCACCGAGCCCAGCGTCGAGGTCGACGTGTCGTGCTTTCACTGCGAGGGCCAGGGCTTTCTCAAGGACGGCTCGCGCTGCTACCTGTGCAAGGGCGAGGGCTGGCTGGAGGTGCTCGGCGCCGGCGAGGTCGATCCGAACGTGTACGCCCACGTACCAACCAGCGAGGCCAACTCGCCCGGCTATGACCCCGAGAAGGTGCAGGGCTTCGCCTGGGGCATGGGC
>DATARK010000118.1:0-41139 GCA_036264175.1 Solirubrobacteraceae bacterium | reverse complement strand
AGATGAGGGGATGCTGGACCTGATCGAGCATCTCGTGCAATGGACGCGTGCGCCCGTGCTGCAGGTCTGTCTGAGCAGGGAAGAGCTGTTGCAGCGCCGAGCCGGATGGGGCGGCGTGCGCCGCGATGCGACGACGTTGTTCTTGGAACCGCTCGGCGAGGCAGATACGCGCGAGCTGATCACGGCGCTGCTGCGCAGCGATGGCGTCAACGAGCGCGCGATCGACACGGTCGCGGCGCGCGCCGAGGGCAATCCGCTGTTCGCCGAGGAGATGGTGCGACGCCTGTCTGAAGACGAAGGCGCCAACGCCGCCGAGCTGCCGACGACCGTGCAGGCGCTGCTGGCCGCGCGGCTGGACTCGCTGGAGCCATTTCAGAAGCGGCTGCTCGCGCACGCCTCGGTCGTCGGGCGGACGTTCTGGGAGGGCGCGCTGGCGCCGGTCGTGCAGGCGGAGGGCGGCGATCTGCAGCAGGCGCTGCGCGTGCTGCGCGAGAAGGACATAGTCGTGGCAGGCGACGGCGACGCGCTCGCCGGCGAGCCCGAGCTGGCGTTCAAGCACGCGCTGATTCGCGACGCGGCCTACGAGATGCTGCCCAAGGCCGTGCGCGCGCAGAAGCACTTCGAGGTTGGCAGCTTCATCGAGGCACGCGCGGGCGTGCGCGTCGACGAGGTCGTCTCGCTGCTCGCCGAGCACTTCGGCCGGGCCGCGCAGCTGGGCTCCGAACTGCGCCTCTCGCTGGCCGAGATCGAGCCCTACCGCGCCAAGGCGCTGCACTTCCTGGAGGCGGCCGGCGATGCGGCGACGGCGTTCTACTCCAACGCCGAAGCGCTCACGCTGTACCAGGGGGCGTGCCGGCAGACCGCAGGCGACGCCGACACGCTCGCGCGCCTGCAGGAGAAGGAGGGCGACGTGGCGCTGCGCCTCGGCCGCGTGGACGCGGCGATCGAGGTGTGGGAGAAGGCGCTCGCGCATCACCACGAGCGTGAGCAGCTCGAGCGCGAGGCCGAGCTTCACCGCAAGATCGGCGCTGCGCTGGCGCACAAGGGCGAGCGCAAGCAGGCCATCGAGCACCACCAGCGCGGCATCAACCTGATCAAGGACGGCGAGCCGTCGCTGGCGCTCGTGCGCTTGTACGAGGAGGCGGCGTGGCTGTACATGCAGACCGGCGACAACATGCTCGCGATCTATGCCTCCGAGAAGGCGCTGCGCCTGGCCGAGCAGCTCGGCGAGGTGCGCGCGGCCAGCCGCGCGCACGGCATCTTCGGGCGTGTGTTCGGCCGCATCGGCGACACGGTCAAGGCGCGCCAGAATCTCGAGCGCGCGGTTGAGCTGGCGACCGGCTCAGACGCGCACGAGACGGTTCTCGCGCTGACGGCGCTGGGGCACCACCTGGAGAGCTCCGACGGCGACTACGCTGCGGCCGCCGCGACGTATCGCGAGGCGCTGGCGCTGGCGCAGGAGATCGGCGACGTTCCGGCGGAGATCGAGTTGTACGCGGCGGTCGGGCAGCTGGCGCTCTACGCCGGCGACTGGCAGCAGGTGGAGCGCTTCAGCGACGCCAGCGCCGAGCTTTCCGAGCGCGAGGGCCTGGTCGGCAAGCTCTGTCTGCCCTACGTGCTGCGCGGGCGCCTTCACTGGCGCAGCGGCAACTGGCGTTCCTCGGAGGACAGCTTCCGGCGCGCATACGAGCTGGCCGAGCAGATCGGCTGGTCGGAGGTGTGTTTCGACGCGCTCAACGGCCTTGCGGCGACGATGCGCGACCGCGGCGACCTGGACGGTGCGGATACGACGCTCGGCGAGGCGCTCGCTGTCTGCGAGCGCGCCGGGCTGATCGTGCAGTCGATCCAAGCGCTTGCGGCGCGCGCGCTGCTGCTCGAGCTCGCCGAGCGGCCGGAGCAGGCCGGCGAGGCGGCCGAGCAGGCCGTGGCGCTGGCTGAGCGCATGCACTACCCCGTCGGCGAAGCGGCCGCGATCGAAGCGACCGGCGCGGTCGGCGCCTTGCCCGAGGCGCTTGCGGACCTGCGCAGCGCGCGCGAGCGCTGGCAGGATCTGAGCCGGCCACTGGACGCGGCGCGCTGCGAGCTGCTCGCGGGTCAGCGGCTGCTCGCGCACGATCGCGCCGACGGCGTGCACGCGTTGCAGAGCGCCGCGCGGGAATACGACGAGCTGGGCGTCGCGCACCTCGCGGCCCGTGCGCGCGAGCTCGCCGGTGCATGAGAGGGCGCTTAGAAACGGTGTGTGGTCTTGTCGCGCCGGGGTAGCTCTGGAAGGATGCAATCCCACTACACGGAGGTAGGAGTGCGCCGAGGGCAAGGAGAAGGGGAGTTGTGGACTGTTCGCGGTGTTCGCCTGCCCGGATGGCTCGGGACCACGACATCGCTGCTTGCGATGCTCGGCTTGCTCGCATGCTTCGCGTCTTCAGCAGCGGTCGCAGTCGTGCCCAAAGCTAACGAAACGCTCCCCAACGGCAGCGTCGTCGAAGGCAAATGCGAAACACGTTTCAGTGGCGTCGGCAACGCTACCGTCGAAGGCGAACAGTGGACGCTGAGCACCGACGATCCGCAGCGGCTCCACGCGGCGCCTGGCGAAATGCTCGCGCCGGTGACGATGCCTCTCGAAAACAGCCTCGTGCCCTACGGTGACTTTCAGCTCGCGCGCGAAGCAATCGGCGAGCACAGCCACCTCTTCCCCATCTATGACTACGAACACCACTTGATCGACCCGCGGTTCAGCGCCCAGTGGGGCTGGCACTATGGCATCGCCCGCGAAAACCCGAGCCCAGGCGAAACCGTCAAAGAATGGGCGAGGAACTTTGAGGGTGGTTCTGAAGCATCATTCCAGGGCCTTTTGGAAGGTCACCCCTACACCCGCCAAAGCAAGCGATGCTCAGAACAGGTCGCCGAAGACACCTCCGGGGACACGCCCGTCAACGATCACCGCCACCCCCCATTGGGCTCCTACGCCGGTGCATTTCCGGGGGAATCGGTCTCTCAAGGCCACGGTCTTGCTGTTCAACGCCCGGGACCGTACGCGCTCGATCAGTGGACGCTCAATATTCACTACAAGAGGGTCGCCAAAGCCGAATTCGAAGCACACCCGTTCTGGCCGACGAACTGTCCAGGGGGCACCTCCCTGCTGAACTCGAACCCCGAAACCACCGAAGAAATGGAAGCCAGCTCCTTCTACCTCCACGGCGCAGAAGCCGACTACCGCGTACATGGGCCGGAACCCGAAGGCATGTTCGAGTGGGAGGCGGAAACCTACTGCGTCGAAGGCTCCACGACTCCCTTCATCGTTACCGGCGCGAAAGGCCCGGGCAACTACCCTGGCGACATGTCACAGTGGCCAACCTCGCCCTACATCAACCAGTACGCGGCCGGATCGCGGTCGGGCTTGCCGGGCGCCGCGACCTCGGGACCGGCATCACTTTTGATGGGCATGCGCGCCTCGCTCGGCGACGCCGCGCCGGCATCGTCCTACCCAAACCTCAGCGCTGCGTACGCACAGACCGTAGACGGCTCCGGCGAATTCGAGTTCGTGCCGGCGGTCAACCTGCTTAAGGAACTGGGCTGGCCGAACGCCGTGACAACGCAGCTTGGCTCAGACCCGGCGAGCGTTTCCGACGCCGACCCGCCCGACCCGCTCCTCGTCGATCCCAACGCGACCAACGAGGGGAAGATCGACAAGGCGCTGCGGACTGGTCCCGTTGTGCTGGAAACCGCGCTCGGCACCAACGAATGGGGCCTGGAGGGGGCCGCGCACGTGGTGCTGATCGTGGGCATCGACCCGCAGCAGCCGGGCTCCTACATCGTCGACGATCCTGCCGGCAACTACTTCTCCTCGCCGACCGGCCACTACATGTCGAACTCCTACGGCTACAGCGTCGATTACCCAAAGGGCTGGGTGCTGGCATACGCGACGGGACGCGGCATGATCGAAGTCGGCTCGCCCGCGAGCAACGCCGCGCCACCTGCGCCCGTGTCGACCGAAACGAAAACGTCCGCCACCACGACCAGCACCAGCGGCTCGCCGGGCACGAGCGACGTCGCCGGGAAGACCGCGACCCACTTCAGCGCAGCGCAGATCCGCACGCTGCTGAAGGGCGCAATCGTGCCGAGTGGCAAGTCCGCGCACATCGCGTCGCTGAAGAAGCACCTCGGCTTCGCGCTCAGCTTCCACGCTCCGGAGGCCGGCGTGGTGACGATCAACTGGTACGAGCTGCCGCGCGGAGCGAGCCTGACGATCAAGACCAAGCCCAGGCCGCTGCTGGTCGCGCGCGGCCAGCTGAGCTTCGCGGCTGCGGGGACGCGGCTGGTTGCGATGCATCTGACGATGGCCGGCGCGCATCTGCTCAAGCATGCGCACCACCTGGCGCTGACCGCCAGCGGATCGTTCACGCCGCGCGGTGGCGCGTCGATCGACACGACGCGCGCGTTCGTGCTCAAATAGGCGCCGCCGAAGCCGCTAGCCGACGGGCGCTGAAGGCGCCGGCGCCGCCGGCGCAAACGGCGCGACGGTCACCAGCGCGGCGCTCGCGGCGGGGAGCGCGATCGTTGCGACGCCCGCGCGCACGGCGACCGTGGGCGTGCTGCCGGCCTGCCAGGTGCCGTCGGGCGCGACTTCGCGTTCGCCGAGCTCGGTGCCGCTGAGCGCGCTCAATGACTGCCCGGTGAGCGCGAGCGTGCTGGCAGCCGAGAATCCGGCTCCGACCTTCAGTCGCACGGACACGCCGCGCTTGCCCACAGGGTCGTAGTCGACGAGCACGAAGCGCAGGCGGCCGTCGGGCGCGAGAAAGCCCGAGACCTGCACGTTGGCGGTCTGCGGCCTGACCTTGACGGCGGTGCGCAACGGCTCGGAGCCGATCAGTTCTCTGGACATGAGCAGCGCGTAGAACTCCGGCTGTGCGGTCAGCTGTCCGATCGACAGCTCGTAGGGACCGGCCGCGCAGACCGGCGAATAGCCCTTGCAGTTGGTCGGATTGCCGTGCATGTTGACGCCGACGACGCCGGAGGCCATGACCTGCGGCAAGAAGCCGGCGGCCCACAGCGCCGAGGCGAACGTGTTGCTGATGCCGGAGGTGCCACCGCAGGACACGGAGTTGGTCTCGTCCAGACGGAACTGCAGTCCGGCGGCGGCCGAGATGGCGACATAGCGACGCATCGATCCGACCTCCTTGGCGCGAATGCGCGGGCTGAGCAGCCGCGCGATCGACGGCGGCGGCGTCTGTTCGCAGCCGAGCGGGTAGTGGTGCCCGGTCAGCAGCGCCGGGTGCTCGGCCACGGCCTCGCCGGGCCCCCACGCTTCGAAGGCGGCGGAGCCGGACACGTCGGGGCCATACACGGGAATGCCCGGCGCGGCAGCTTCGATGGCGCCGCGATAGGCGGCAACTTCTTCGGCGTAAGACAAGACGCTCCACGGTTCGGCGCGCATGAGGTGCTGCGCGTAGGCGTTTGGCTCGTTGCCGATCTCGATCGCCGAGAGCCATTCGCCGAGCGCGCCCTTTGCGGCGGCGACCTCGCGCGCGGCGGCCTGCGGTTCGAAGTGCACGATGCCGACGGTCAGCACGATGTGCCAGCCGCTGGCCGAGGCCAGCCCGGCCAGCGCGCGCAGGTCGTCGACATCGACGACGTTGGTGGCCCACGCCGGGCGTGGCGTGCGCGAGTCCGTCCAGGCGATGCGCGTGTCAGCGGACGCGCCGCCGAAGCGCAGCACGCCGGGGCCGAGCGAGCGCAGCATGGCGGCGAGGTTTCCGCGGTCTGAGTAGCGCGCCATCTGCGCGAGCGCAGACATCTCGAAGGACATGCCGAGGAACTGCTGCGGCACGGCAGCGCCCGGATGCGTGCGATCGACGGTCACCGAGACGGTCGTTTCGCGCGGCTTGCTCTGTGCCGCGACCGCCGGCGCAGAGCTCACACCCGACAGACCGAGCACGAGCGCGAGCAGCAGCACCGACACGGCGCGACGTGGCGCGCGCGCTCGCCCGCGCGCTCGCGCGCTCGCCTGGCTGCGCCGGCTGTGGCGCCCGGCGGCGGCTGTTGTGCTTGGCGCTGTCATGCAGCGACTCAGTAAACAGACCGCGAGCGAGCTGAGCGCCGTTCAGCCTGCCTCGGCGCGCCGCTTGAGCTCGCCGGGACGGCCGTTGACGAAGATCGCACGCGTGGCGGCCTCGACAGGGCCGCGGATGACCAAGCCGAGCATGCGTCCAGGATCGATGTCGAGCGTGTAGTCAGCTCGCGTGCGGCCGTCGCCGAGATCGGTGAGCTGCCAGGAGCCGACGACGGAATTCATGTCGCCCTTCTCCTGCGTCCAGGACAAGGCGGTCGAGGCCGCCCTGCCACTCGGGAGCACTGCTGACGTCCTGATGATCTGCCAGACCTGCTCGAGCGGCGCTTCGATGTCGGCGCTTGCGCTGCCGCCCAGGTTTGCCATGAACGAGCCTCCGAGGTCACGTTGAAGGGGTTGGTCGGCCACACGGTAGCCGTCGTCGCCCAACGCCTCCCGCCGCACCGCCGTATATACGATCGCTACCGACGCACGCAGCAAGTAGTACAGCACTCCGCCGCCGTCGATCGAGCCCCAACGCCGCCCGGCAGACAGCAGGTGCTCAACAACGCCGCGGCACCACCAAGTGCTCGCGCGCGCGACGGCTAGGGCGTCAAGCGCACGGGCAAGGTCTTGAGCTGATTGAGGAACAGCGATTCGACGTGGCTGGGGTGCTCGATCATGCGGATGTCGGGGAAGCGCTCGAGCGTCTCCTCGATGAGGATGCGAAGCTCCAGGCGCGCGAGCGCGGTGCCGAGGCAGAAGTGGCGACCGCCGGCGCCGAAGGCCTGGTGCTCCTCGGTGCGGCGCAGGTCGAAGCGGTCGGGGTCTGAAAAGCGCGTCTCGTCGCGGTTGGAGGAGGCGTACCACATGACGACCTTGTCGCCGGCCTTGATCTTCTGGCCGTGCAGCTCGGTGTCGCAGGTGGCGGTGCGACGGAAGTGCGCGAAGGCGGGGAACATGCGCAGCGACTCCTCGACGGCTGCTGGGACGAGCGTGGGGTCGTCGAGCAGCAGCTGCATCTGCTCGCGGTCTTGCATGAGCGCGCGCATGCCGCTGCAGTAGGTGGCCTTGGTGCTGTCGTTGCCGGCGGCCATGAGCAGGAAGAAGCCCATGACGATCTCGTGCTCCTCCAGGCCCTGTCCGTCGAGCTCGGCGTGGACGAGCACGGATGTCAAATCGTCGGTGGGGTTCTCGCGTCGCTCGGCGATGAGCTTCTGGCAGCGCTCGAAGATTTCAGGGATGTCCTTGTGGACGGCGCCGTCGAAGCCGTCGGGGTTGAGGTCGGGGTCGCCGGCGCCGAGCGTGGAGTTCATGAGCTTGGCCCAGATCAGGTCTTCCTCTTCGGAGATGCCCATGAAGCTGCCGATGACGCGCGAGACGACCGGCTGGGCGACGTCGGCGACGAGGTCGCATGTCTCTTGACCGACGAGCCCGTCGAGGACGCGCTGAGCGATGGCGCGGATGGCGTTCTCGTGATCGGCGATGCGCTTGGGCGTGAAACCGCGCTGGAAGAGCGCCTTCAGGCGATCGTGCTTGGGCGGGTCCATGCCGATGAACATGGCGCGCGCGAGCTCGATGGGAAAGCCAGCGGCAGCGACGACGACGCCGCCGAGTTCGGAGGAGTAGGTCTGCCAGTCGCGGCTGACGGTGTGCACGTCGTCGGCGGTGGTGACCGACCAGAAGCCCTCCTCGTCGGGCAGTTCTTCAAAGCTCTCGGTCCAGTGCACGGGGCACTTGCTGCGCATCTGCTTGAAGGCCTGCAGCGGCGGTCCCTGCAGCCACAGCTCGCGCTCGGTGAGTTCAACGCTCTGGATGTCGCGCCCGACAGTTGCCACGGAGTGCCTCCAAACTTGGACGACCTGGAATCGCCGCCGATCATACTGGCTGCGCAGCCAGTTTTTTTGATGATCGCTGTCTCGACGGTCGGCGCGGCGGCAAACCAGGGCGCGCGGCGTGCCCGGCGAGCACGCGGTCAGGACAGCGCGCGCTCGCGCAGGCGGCGACGCGAGGCGCGCCAGCCGAGGGCGACGAGCGCTGCGAGGATGGCCAGCGGCACGAGCACGGCCAGCGCGACGAGGAACACGGCGAGGGCGACCTTGAGCACGTCGCCAGCGTCGTGCAGGCCCTTGCTCAATGTCGACCGGTCGCTGCCCGCATGGGCGTCGCCGACAACGGTCACTTCAACGCTGGAGCTGCTGCCGCGCTTGCTCACAGCCGCCAGTGCGGTGCGGTCCCTGACGATGTTGCCGCCGACCAGCGACAGACGCGCGCGCAGGCTTTCGATGTCGCCCTGCGTGCTTGCGCGTGCGAGCGCTCGCAGCAGCGCCTGACGTTCGGCGACTGCGTCGGCGAGCTTGGCGCGTGCGGCGCCGTAAACGTCTGTGATGTCCTGCAGCGACTGACTCTGCGCGCGTGTGGGCGCCAGCCGTGCGAGCTCGGCCAGCGCCGCGGAAAGCCGTGCGCTGGGCAGGCTCAGCTGCACGTTGGCTTCGCCGCCGCTGCCGCGCTGCAGGCGCACCTGCGAGTTCTGCACGAAGCCTCCATCGCGCGTGGCCAGCTGCGCCACCTGATCGGCAACCGACTGCACGGCGTCGGGCTTGGGCGCGAGCGTGAGCGTGGCGGCGCGTTGTTGGATGCGGGCCGAGGCGCCGCCGGCGTCCGGAGTGAGAGCGGTGGCTGTTTCCGGAATCGTCGCCGATGTCTTGCCCACTTTGGTGGCCGGGACCGCAGCGGCGCCACTGGCCGCATTTGTGCCGCTCGATTCGAACGTCTGCGACTGTGCTTTGACTTGCCCTTGCGCGGCACCGAGCTCGTCCGCGCGAGCACGCAGCGCCGAGGAGGACGAGCTGGAGACGGACGCTTGCCACGGAGCCGCGATCGTCACGACGAGGACGACTGCGACCGCGCAGGCTCCGCCGAGCGCGAACAGACGCGGGGCGACGCCGGATGCCAACCACGCCCGCACACGTGCGAGCTTCGCCCGCGGCCGCACGAGGCGCGCGCGACGCGGTGCGGCGGCGGCGCGCTGCTCAATGCGCTCGCGCAGCGCGGCTTCGAACTGCGGCGACATGGGCGTGGCCAGCGTGCGCACGTCATCGCACAGCTCGCGCCAGGACTCGGCCTGCGAGCCGCCGGCGTCGCCGTACAGCGCCGCGTCGAGCTGCGCGGCGAAGTCCTCCGGTCCGTCGGCGTCGCTCGGCTTGGGGAAGTGGACGATCTTCATGCGACCTCCTCGCGGCCGAGCTCGGCGCACGTGTCGCGCAGGCTGGTGAGCGCGCGATGCACGCGCGTGCCGGCGTTGGACTCGCTGATGCCGAGCACGCGCGCGAGCTCGCCGTTGGTCAGCTGGCCGTGGAACTTCAACAGCACCACCTCGCGCTCGCGTGGCGCCAGCGCGAGCAGCGCAGCGTTGACGGTCGCGCGGCGCTCGGCGTGCTCGATCGCCTGCGACGGGCCGTAATCGAGCGAGGGCTCGTCGGCCGCCGAGCCCAGCCGCTGGCGACGGCGTCGGCGCAGCTCGTCGAGCGCTGCGTTGCGCGCAATCGCGAACAGCCACGCGCGCGGCGTGCCGCGCGAGCGGTCCAGCCGCGAGCGCGAGCGATACAGGCGCTCGAAGGCCAGCGCAGTTACGTCCTCGGCGCCGGCACGATCGCCGAGCAGGGAGATCGCATAGCCGTGCACGTCGCCGGCGCCCTCGCGAAACAGGCGCTCGAACGTCGGCAGGTCGAGCGCGCGCTCGCCCGCCGGCGAGCGATGCGTGGCCGCGGCCGGGCGTTGCGACGTGGAAGACAGATGCCTGCTCACTGCACCTACTACGCGCGAGCGTGGCCGCTCGTCACAACGCTCGCCTAGAAGCGCTCGAGCACGCGCTCGATGGCCGTCGTGCCGAACTCGACGGCGTCCGCCGGCAGGCGCTCGTTCTCGGCGTGGATCAGCTGCATGAACGGCAGCTCCGGCGGCAGCTGCATCGGCAGGAAGCCGTAGGTCTGGATGCCCAGGCGCGAGAAGAAGCGCCCATCGGTGACGCCCGGCAGCAGCATCGGGACGGCTTTGGCCGAGGGATCGAGCTCGCGCAGCGTGCCGGCGAGCGTGTCGAACATCGCCAGGTCGGGCTCAGCCGCGACAGGGTCGTGCTGGCCGATCTCGAAGTCCATCTCCACGCCGGTCAGTGCGCGCAGCTCGTCGAACAGGTCGTCGGGGCCAAAACCCGGCAGCAGGCGCGCGTCGAGCGTGAGCTCGATCGTGTTGGGGATCACGTTCTCCTTCTCGCCGCCGCCGACGATGGTCGCGCTGACTGTGTTGTGGAGCAGCGGATCGAAGACGCGCCCGCGCTCGCCGAAGGCGTCGAGCAGTCGGTCGGTCAGCGCCGGCCTGAGCAGACCCCTGAGTGGCAGCGCGAGCGTCGCCGGCACGTCGTCGGCGATCGCGCCGATCATCGAGCGCGCGACGTCGGTCACGTGCACTGGAAGGCGCCGGCTGTCGAGCTTGTGCAGCACGCGGCCGAGCTTGCCCATGGCGCCGCCGCGAATCGGCATGGAGCCGTGGCCGGCCGGCCCGCGCAGCGTCGCGTGCGTCCAGCAGAGCTGCTTCTCGGCAACCATGATCGGGTAGAAACGCCGGCCGGCGACGTCCATGGTGAAGCCGCCGAACTCGCCGACCGAGTAGCGCACGCCGTCGAACAGCTCGGCATGCTCGCGCACCATGAAGTCGGCGCCGAGCGGACTGCCGGCCTCCTCGTCGGCGAGCAGGCAGAGAATCACGTCGCCGGGTGGCTGCGCGCCGCCGGCCTTGGCGCGCATGAACGCCGCCAGCATCATCGCCACGCCGCCCTTCATGTCAAGTGCGCCGCGTCCCCACACGTAGCCGTCGGCCAGGTCGCCGGCGAACGGCTCGTGCTGCCAATCGCCGCGCGCGGCGACCACGTCGACGTGGCCCTGCAGCAGCAGCGGCGGGCTGGAACCTCGACCCTGCAGGCGCGCGATCAGGTTCGGGCGCTCGGCATCGTGCGCGAACAGCTGCACCTCACAGCCCAGCTCCTCCAGCAGGCCCTTGATCCACTCGATGCACTCGCGCTCGCCGCCGGGCGGGTTGCTCGTGTCGAAGCGCAGCAGCCTCCGAAGCAGCTCGACCGGCTGATCCTGAATTGCGTCAGGTGCCATCGCGACAGTGTCGCCGATCGCGCGACCGCAGTCGTCGCCGGTCGATCGGCGGGGCGTAGTCTCCAGTGCATGGCTTATGAGCAGCAAGCCATGCGGGGCGGTCGCGTCAAGCGAGCGGCGATGGCCGCCGCGACGGCCTTCCTTGCGATCAACCTGTGGACTGGAGCGCCGTTGATCGCCCTGTGGGTCGGCTCGAAGACCTCGGGCAGCACCGTGCTGAGCATGCAGGCGGTGTTCGTCGTGGTGGTCGTGCTCGCGATGCTCGTGTTCGTGATGGTCATGGCGCTGGCCTGGCTGAACGAGTCCTACAACTCGCTGACCGGCCGGCCGCCCGGCGAACGTCGCCTGCGCTGGCTGCGCAGCATGAACACGCAGGGTCAGGACGACTTCGAGCGCACGGGTGTGAGCGCGCTCGAGCAGATCGTCATGGCGAGCGTCTACATCGCCGTGATCGCGCTGCTCGTGTGGTTCTTCGTCTTCGCCCGCTCGCCGCTGCCCGGCTGAGCGGCCCGCGGCTCGCGGCTCGCGGCTCGCGGCCGACGATCGACACAGCCGCGGCGAATTGACCTACCATCGTCTTGATGGCGCAGACCGTGACCGCCAACGAGGAGGCGATCGAAGCGTGGGACGGTCCGCTCTTTGAGCGGTTCGTCCGCTTCCGCCACCTGCTGGCAGGCGGCTTGGGCGTGCACGGCGACGAGGGGCTGCGAGTGGTTGCGCCCGCGTCGGGCGAGCGCGCGCTGGACATCGGCTGCGGCTTTGGCGACACCGCGCAGCAGCTCGCCGAGCTGGTCGGCGCCGACGGCAGCGTGCTGGGCGTCGACGCCTCTGCGCGCTTCATCGAGACGGCTCGCAAGGAGGCTGCGCAGGCAGGCGTTCGCAATGCTCGCTTTGCGGTCGTCGACGTCGAGGCTCACACCTTCGACGAGCAGTTCGACCTGGCGTTCTCGCGCATGGGCACGATGTTCTTCGCCAACCCCGCCGCCGCACTGCGCAACGTGCGCAGCGCGCTCGTGCCCGGCGGACGGCTGGCAATGGTCGTGTGGCGCTCGAAGGTCGAGAACGAGTGCTGGCACCACGGCCAGATCGTCACCGAGCGGTTCGTCTCAAAACCTGAGGAGTACGACGAGCCGACCTGTGGTCCCGGCCCCTTCTCGATGGGCAACGCGGACACGACCAGCGGCATTCTCGTGAGCGCCGGCTTCGAGAACATCTCGCTGCTGCGCTACGACAAGCCGATCCTAATCGGGCTCGATCTCGACGAGGCGGTCGAGTTCGTGATGAGCATCGGCCCGGCCGGTGAGATCCTGCGCCTGGCCGGTGAGCAGGCCGCGCACCTGCACGAGCCGCTCGCCGCCGCGCTGCGCGAGGACATGGCCGAGTGGGTCACGCCCGACGGCGTGCTCGCGCCGGCGTCCACCTGGATCGTCACCGCCAACGCCCCCGGCGGCTGACACCTCAGCGTGTTGGCTTGGTCGAGCCGCGAATCTCCACCGCAATAACGCTCGGCGGCGGTGACGACGGCATCGGGCTCGAGGGAGCAGGCTTCGGGGAAGGCGTGTCGCTCATCTCAACTGAAAAGTGTAACGGCCAGAGCGATTACCAAGGCGAGAATCTCGACGGTCAAAAGGACAATCGCACGGCCGATCCGCTTTGCCGCGCTCTCGAGAATGGTTTGGTTGTGCCGATAGCCGTCGTCGAGGTAGCTCGCTGCCGATGCCTGCATTTGGCGTAGGTCAGCGTCGGTCGTCCTAGCGAGCTCAAGCAACTCACTGCCAAGGAGGCCGGCACGAAAGCCGTGCGGAATCAGCGCAGAACCACACTCGCGCGCGCAGAGGAAGTAGGCGAGAGCAGCCGCGCCGAAGGGAACCGCCACGCCCGGGGGGCCGCTGCCAACGGCGACGGCGGCGACCGGCACGACGATTGATGCAGCCGACAGCACGGCCGTCGCCTTTTCTCTGATCTGGTTCTCAGTCTGGTCCTGTGCCTGCAGCGTTGCGCGCGAAAGGTCGAGAGCCAGCTCCTCCGGCGTTGTGGACATGGCCAAAGGCTACGGCCGAGCGGGGATGGGATCGTGCCCGATTATCGGACTCATACCGAGTTGCAGTCGGCGCCCGCGCGTGTGGTCGTGCCGACTGCGACGCTATGTACGATCGGCCGATGCGAAGGGGGCGCAACTCGCTGGTCGCTGCTCTGGTCGCCGTAGCGGCGACAATCGTCGTGCTGTCCAGCGGAGGCACGGCGGCGACCGGTGCTCCGGCGCGCGAAAGGCGCGCGCATGACTGCCACACGAGCGCTCCGCCGATCATCCACGACGGCTTCCCCGAGCCGCCGACTCGCTACAGCCACGACGGAGTGCTCGACACGACGCTGCGCGCGTCGCTGGGCAAGGTGCTGCTGAACCACCGTCGCGTTACGGCGCTGAGCTACGACGGCAGCTTTCCCGGCCCGACGCTGGTGATCTGCGCCGGCGACACGCTTCACGTGCATCTGCAGAACGACACGACCGAACCGACCAACCTGCACACACACGGCTTCCACGTGTCGCCGGAAGGAAACCACGACAACGTCTTTCTGAAGGTCGAACCGCACCAGAGCTTCAACTACGAATACAACATCCCCGGCGACATGCCGGCGGGGTCCTACTGGTACCACCCGCACCTGCACATGTTCGTCGAGCCGCAGATCTTCGCCGGGCTCGCTGGCGCGATCGTGCAGGAGGGCGGCCTGGACACGCTGCCTGCCCTGCGCCACGTGCCACAGCGCTGGATCGTCATCCAGAACACGCAGGTGCGCGACGGCAAGATCGTGCCGGTCGGACAATCCAGCGAAGCCGGCTCCAAGCTGTACGTCAATGGCACGATCGACCCGACCGCCAAGATCCGGCCCGGTCAGCTGCAGCGCTGGCGCATCTTCAACGCCGACGCCGATCGCTTCGTCGTGCTGGCGCTGCCGCACGGCCAGCGCTTTCAGCTGCTCGCCGAGGACGGCCACACGCTCGCGCGTGCGCTGAGTGTCAAGACGCTGCTGATGGCGCCGGGCTCGCGGCGCGAGGTGCTCGTGCGCGGTGGACGCCCCGGCTCCTATCCGCTGCGAGCGATTCCCTTCGCGTCGTTCCCGGGCGGCGAGAAGCAGGTCAACGGCGGCCCGGTGCCCAACGAAAAGCTGCTCACGCTGCGCTCGAGCGGTCGACCGCAGCCGATGCGCTTTTCCTCGCGCACGCCGCTGAGCAAGCCGATCGACCTGCGCACCAAGCACGTCGACCGTCAGCGCACGATCGTCTTCAGCGAGATGAACGAAGCGTCGGGCGCGACCAAGTTCCTGCTCAACGGCATGACGTTCGACCCCGAACGTACGGACGTGACGATGAAGCTCGGCTCGGTGGAGCAGTGGACGCTGGTCAACGAAACCAACGAATGGCACACCTTCCACATCCACACCAACGACTTCCAAGTCGTCAGCGTCGCCGGCAAGCCGGTGCCCTACGTCGACTATCAGGACAACGTCGCGCTGCCGCCCGAATCGAAGACCGTTGTGCTGATGCAGCCGGTCGACTTCACCGGCAAGTTCGTCTTTCACTGCCACATCACGTTCCACGAGGACCACGGCATGATGGCCACCGTGCAGGTCGTGCGCGAACCGACCGCCGCGCAGGCAAAGCGCGCGGTCGTGCGCGACGGCGGCCTGGCGATCAGCTCGGGTGCGTACGGATCCAAAGCGCCGCCGCCGTCGGTTCGCTCGCTGCTGTTCTTCTGCCGCGCGCTCGGCCTCGCCTCGTCGCGCTGGCGCACTTAGCGCGCCTCGTCCGCCGGGAGCGAGCCAGGCGGGCGCTGGAGCTAGGCGGGCGGGCGAACCGGCTTGCTGACCAACGACGCTTCGCCAGCCGGGCCCTGGACGATCACGCGCAGGCGGCGCTTGACGCTTGCGCTGAGACGGAACGTCGTCGCGCCGGATGCATCCAGCTGCGCGCGCAGCTTGGTGCTCCACGCGCCGCCCTTCGGCGACTGCACCTGCAAGAACGCCTTGCCGGCGGGGCGCGCCGCCTGCACGCGCACAAGCGTGAGACCGCCGTGCGCCGTGCGCTTGCTCGAGAGGTGAAGCAGCACAGCGTTCAGCGACGCGCCCGGCGGAAAGCCCGGTGGCAGCGCTGCAAGGACCGTGACGCGGCCGTGCATGGTCGGGTGAATCGTGCACGAGTAGGCGTAGACGCCGGGCGTCGAGAAGGTGTAGGAGAAGGACGCTCCCGTCTGCAATGTGCCCGAGTCGAACTGGCCGGCGTCGGCCGTGACCGTGTGCGGCCCGAGGCCCGAGTTGCGCCAGGTGACCGTCTGGCCCGCCAGCACCGCCAATTCGCCGGGCTGGTAGGCGCGATAGACGATCTGCACCGCCGGTTCGGTCGCAGCGGTTCCGACGGCGGCCAGGCAGAGCAGCGCGAGCATGGCCGCTGCCGCACACGCGACGAGGCGCCGACGTAGACGGGAGCGCGCGCGCGTCGACAGGTCAGTCACGCGGCGCAGAGTAGCGAACCGCCGCGGCGATTCAGCGCGCGCCGCGCCGCACCGCTATGCCCGAGCGGCGGCAGCGGCGACGCGCGCGGCGACGCTGCTGCTCGCCGCCGGGCAGTGAGCTAGTGGTGACCCTTCTTGGCCTTGGCGACGGTGTCGTGCAGCGCAACTGTCGTCTGCGCGATCTGGCCGTCGGCGCCGACCGCCTTGAGCAGCAGCTGGTAGTTGCCGTGCTTGCGCGGCAGCGTGACCATCAGCGAGCTCGCTCCGGGCTTGACGCTGCGCGAGCCTTTGGCGAGCTTGCGCCCGCTGTAGCTCAGCTTCGCCGCCGAGGAGACGGTGAACGGCACGCGCACCTTCTTGCCGGGGCGACCCTTCAGCGAGCGCTTGCCGGCACGCAGGCTGAGGCGCTTCTTGGCGGGCGTCGCGGCCGGCGCGCCTGGTGCAGCGCCCGCGCCCGAGCCCGCGCCGTTGGCGCCGCTCGCTCCACCGCCGCCGTTGCCGCCGTTGGCGCCATTGCCGCCGGCGGCTCCGGGCGTGCCTTCGTCTTCGATGATCTGGCGCAGCGCCGCCTGCGGGCTGACCAGACCGCCGGTCGCGCCCGACAGCGCGTTGAGCGCCGTCGCCAGCGTCGTTTCCAGCGGCAGACCGGCGATCAGCGCTTCCACGGCCGACGCGGCGGGAGTGTTGGCGGCGACGCCGTCGAGCTCCAACTGCACCGTCGCCGCCGGCACGCCCTGCAGTTTGGCCAGCTGCGCAATCGTCAGGTTGGACGTCGAGATGGTCGTGCCGTTGACGACGATCGACGATTCGCCGACGCCTACTTTGAGCGTGTCAGACGCCATTCCGGGGGCGGCAAAGCTTGCGAACCCCCCGAGCGCCGCCGCAGTCGCGACGATCGCGCCTGCGCTGCGTACTTGCACCCGGCGGTGCGTCGTTTGCCGTTTTCCCAGCATGGAACCTCCTTGTCGTGGTGAGACTGCAAGAGCCGTCTGCGGCTCTGTCGGGTGTCGTGTGCATCGCCGTCGATGCCCTTTGACGAGATCACCCCTTTGTGACCTGCAGCTCACTCAATGCCCGACCGTGAGGACGCTCACGCGAAGTTCATACAGACGTCCAGAGCCCGACGATCGCCCGTTGGCACGGCGCTCGTCATGCGCCGCATAGGATCAACGCGGTGAGAGCAACGCTCGCCTGCACGCTCGGCACGCTGGTTCTGTTCGCCGCGCCGTCCGCCGCCGATCCGACGCAGACGCTCGTGCAGCTGCGCCCGCAGATCCATGACTGGCCGGTTCCCTTCGGCCAAGCGCGCAAGCGCCAGATGGCGGCGTACTCGCTGCGCCACTACGGCGAAGACACGTACGTGCTCAGCCATCCGAAAGTGATCGTCGAGCACTACACCGAGACGGCGACCGCACAGGAGGCCTACAACACGTTCGCGCCGGACACGCCCGACAGCGAGTTCCATGAGTTGCCCAACACGTGCGCGCATTTCCTCGTGGAGTCCGACGGCCGCATCGACCAGCTCGTGCCGCTGTCGATTCGCTGCCGGCACACGACCGGCCTGAACTGGACGGCGATCGGCATCGAGAACGTCGGCTCCTCCGACGCGCAGATCCTCGACGACCGCGCGCAGATCGCCGCCTCACTGCGGCTGACGCGCTGGCTGCGATGCACGTACGGCATCTCGCTGAGCAACATCATCGGCCACAACGAGAGCCTGTCCTCGCCTTATCACCACGACCTCGTGCCGGCCTTCCAGCACCAGACGCACTCCGACTTCAACCACGCCGACATGCACGTCTACCGCACGCGTCTCGCCCGCCTGAAGTGCCCGGCTGGTAGCTTCGCCAAGTCGGACCAACCGAATACTGGAGGCGTGTGATGGCCAAGGAGTTCAAGGCATTTCTGCTGCGCGGCAACGTCGTCGACCTGGCGGTCGGCATTGTCATCGGCGCGGCGTTCGGCGCGGTCGTCACGGCGCTCGTCGCCGATCTGATCACGCCGATCATCGCGGCGATCATCGGCAAACCGGACTTCTCCAACCTGACGTTCACGATCAACAGCAGCACGTTTCACTACGGCGACTTCATCAACGTGCTGATCGCCTTCATATCGATCGCCGCCGCGGTGTTCTTCTTCGTCGTCAAGCCCGTCAACGCGCTGATGGAGCGGCGCAAGACCGGCCGCGACGTCGAGTCCGAGACGCGCCCGTGCAGCGAATGCCTGTCGGAGATCCCGCGCGAGGCGCGCAAGTGCGCGTTCTGCGCCTCGCCGCAGCCCGCGGCCGCGTGATGCGTCGCCGCAGCGCCGTGTCTGCGTCCGCGTCCGCCGCCGCGGCCATGGCGTTCTCGCGCGCGATCTTGCAACGGGGGGTGAAAATGCGCGGGCGTGGTAGTAAATAGCCATGCCCCGCTCCATCTGGACAGGCGCGATCAGCTTCGGCCTGGTCACCGTGCCGGTCAAGCTGTACAGCGCCGTCAACCGCAAGACGGTGCGCTTTCACCAGCTCTCGGCCAAGACCGGCGTGCGCATCGCGCAGAAGCGCGTGGACGCGCAGAGCGGCGACGAGGTGCCCTACGAGGACATCGTCAAGGGCTATGAGCTCTCGCCCGACCGCTACGTGGTGATCGAGCCGGCCGAGCTGGACACGCTGCAGCCGAAGAAGACCAAGACGATCGAGATCGAGGACTTCGTGGAGCTCTCGCAGATCGACCAGATCTTCTACGACCACCCCTACTACCTCGCGCCGGGTCCCGGCGGCGCCAAGCCCTACCGCCTGCTGCTGGAGGCCATGGCCGAGACCGAGAAGGTGGCGATCGCGCGCGTGGTCATCCGCTCCAAGGAGCAGCTGGTGGCGATTCGCGCGATGGGCGACGTGCTGGAGATGGCCACGATGCTGTTCGCCGACGAAATCTCGCCACCCGAGCGACTGGACGAGCTGCCCGACCCCAAGGAGGTCAAGACGACCAAGCGCGAGGTCGAGGTGGCCAAGCAGCTGATCGGCTCGCTGGCCGGCGACTTCGAACCCGACAAGTACCACGACACCTATCGCGAGGACGTGCTGGCGCTGATCGAGCGCAAGGCCGCGGGCAAGGAGATCGCCGTGCAGCCCGAAGCCGAAGAGGAGCAGGCGCCGGCGCCCGACCTGATGAGCGCGCTGAAGGCGAGCCTGGAGGCCGTGCGCGCGCACGACGACCGCGAGAGCGACGCAGCCGCCAAGCCGCGCAAGGCCGCAAAGAAGGCGCCCGCCAAGAAAGCCGCCGCCAAAGCCTCCGCGGCCAAAGCCTCGGCCAAGAAGCCTTCGGCCAAAAAAGCGGCCGCGAAAGCCGCCAAACGCACCGCCGCCAAGCGCTAGCGCGATCACGCCGGCGCTCGCGCGGGTAGAAACCGCTCATGAGCCCGCCGCTCAAGCGCTACCGCGACAAACGCGACTTCGACAAGACGCCCGAGCCGGCCGGAACCGGCGCCGCGACCGATCCCGCCGCCGGCGCCGGCGCGAAGACACGCAAGGGCGCCAAGCACGCCACGCGCGCGCCGGCCAAGCGCACGGCGCCGCGCTTCGTGATCCACGAGCACAGCGCCACGCGCCTGCACTGGGATCTGCGCCTGGAGCGCGACGACGTGCTGGCGTCGTGGGCCGTGCCCAAGGGACTGCCGGTGGCGCCCAAGGAAAACCATCTGGCGGTGTGGACGGAGGATCACCCGCTGGAGTACGTGGACTTCCACGGCGAGATTCCCGAGGGGCAGTACGGCGCGGGCACGATGAAGATCTGGGACCACGGCACCTATGAGGTGCTCAAGTGGCAGCCGCGCAAGATCGAGGTGGCGCTGCACGGCGAGCGCGTGGACGCGCGCTACGCGCTGTTCGCGATCGCCGACGGCGACGATCCGAAGCAGTGGATGATCCACCGCATGGACCCACCTGCCGACGCGGCGCGCGAGCCGATGCCGGAGCACGTCAAGCCGATGCTCGCGCGCGCGGGCAAGCTGCCGTCCGACGAGCGCGGCTGGGTCTATGAGATCAAGTGGGACGGCGTGCGCGCGCTGGCCTACTCCTCGCCGGGCGAGCTGCGCCTGGAGAGCCGCAACCTCAACGACATCACCCAGCAGTATCCGGAGCTCGCGCGGCTCAACCGTGCGCTGAGCTCGCACGCGGCGATTCTCGACGGCGAGATCGTGGCCTTCGACGAGCACGGCCGGCCGAGCTTCGCGGCGCTGCAGCGGCGCATGCACGTGGGCTCGGCCGCACAGGCCAAACGCCTGGCCAAGGACTCGCCCGTGATCTACATGATCTTCGACCTGCTGTGGCTGGACGGCCACTCGACGATGACGCTCGCCTACGAGCAGCGGCGCGAGCTGCTGTCGGCGCTGGCGCTCGACGGCGCGGCGTGGCAGACGCCCGAGCAGCTGACCGGCAGCGGCAAGGACATGCTCGCGGCCACCGCCAAGCAGCAGCTCGAGGGCATTCTCGCCAAGCGCGTGGACTCGACCTATGAGCCGGGCATACGCTCGGCGGCGTGGGTGAAGATCAAGAACGTCGGGCGCCAGGAGCTGGTCATCGGCGGCTGGCTGCCGGGCGAGGGCCGGCGCAGCCAGCGCATCGGCGCGCTGCTGGTCGGCGTGTACGAGGCGGACGGCGCGTTTCGCTACGCCGGACGCGTCGGCACGGGCTTTTCCGACGCCGAGCTCGATCGCCTGGCCAAGCTTCTGAAGCCGCTGCGGCGCGAGCGGTCTCCCTTCACGGCCGGCGAGCGGCCGCCGCGCGGGTCGGTCTTCTGCAAGCCCAAGCTCGTCGCCGAGATCGAGTTCACCGCCTGGACGGCCGCCGGCAGCCTGCGCCACCCCTCATACAAGGGCCTGCGCGACGACAAGCAGGCCGCGGAAGTCGTGCGCGAGGATGGCGCGCCGCTCGCGCCCGCAAACAGGCCGAGCAAAGACGCGATCACGGCCGCCAAGCTGACGATCGACGAGCAGAGCGCCGCCAAGGCCACGACGACCGTCGAAGGCCGTGAGCTGAAGCTGTCCAACCTGGACAAGCTGCTGTATCCGCAGGAGCGTTTTGCCAAGCGCGACGTGATCGATTTTTATGCCGCTGTCGCGGACTCGATGCTCGCGCATCTGCGTGGCCGCGCGCTGACCGTCAAGCGTTGGCCGGATGGAGTCGAGGGCAAGTCGTTCTTTCAGAAGCAGGCGCCGGCGCACCGGCCGGAGTGGGTGAAGACGGTGACGCTGCCCAGCGAGAAGAAGCCGATCGACTACCTGCTCGCCGAGGACCGCGCGACGCTCGTCTGGCTGGCCAACCTGGCGGCGCTGGAACTGCACACGCCGCTGGCGCTGGCCGACATGACCGAGCGCCCGACGGCGCTGGTCTTCGACCTCGATCCCGGCGAGCCGGCAACGATCGTGCAGTGCTGCCGCGTGGCGCTGACGCTGCAGGGCATGTTCGAGAACCTCGGCCTGCAGAGCTTCGCCAAGACGTCGGGCAAAAAGGGCCTGCAGCTGTACCTGCCGCTGAACGGCCCCGACGTCGCCTTCGCGCAGACCAAGCCCTTCGCCAAAGCCGTGGCCGAGCTGCTCGAGCAGTCCGAGCCGCAGCTGGTCGTGTCGACGCAGACCAAGGCGCGGCGCACCGGCAAGGTGCTGATCGACTGGAGTCAGAACGACTCGCGCAAGACCACCGTGTGCGTCTACTCGCTGCGCGCCACGCCCCGCCCCACCGTGTCCACGCCGGTCACATGGGACGAGGTGCGCGAGACGCTCGACAGCGGCGATCCGCACACGCTCGCCTTCGACGCCGCACAGGTGCTGCGGCGCATCGACGAGCGCGGCGACCTGTTCGCGCCGGTGCTGTCGCTCGTGCAGCAACTGCCGGCGCTGTAGCGCGGCGCAGGGCGGGGCGCCGCGGGGCGCGGCGCGGGCGGGCGGGCGGGCGGGCGGGCGGGCGCGGCCACGGTGACAGTGGCGGCAGCGGGCGCTCAGTCCAGCGGCGCGGTCAGCTGGCGCTCGTACGGCCCGCGCCCGGTCAGGCACGTCGCGCCGCAGCGCGCGGCGAGTGCGAGCGCGTCGTCGATGCTCATGCCCGCGCCGAGTCCGAACGTGAGGCCGCCCGCGAAGGAGTCGCCGCAGCCGTAGGAGTCGACCGGCTCGCCGGGCACGGCGAGCGACTTCCAGCTTCCCGACTGCCCGTCGCGCGTGCGATAGCTCCCGCCGTGCGCGCCATCGGTGAGCACCACCAGCTTGGCCTCGCCGTCGGCGCGTCGCGCCTCGCGCTGCTCGACCTCATCCTTCTCGCTGAGCACCAGCGCGTCGAGCTCGACGCCATGTCCGAGCGCGTCGTGCGCGCGTGGATTTGCGACCAGCACGCGTGCCCGGCGCGCCGCGCGAAGCGCGTCGACGTCGCCGGCCGTGAAGTACACGGCGTCCATCTCGGCGAGCTTCTGCCATGGCAGCGCGTCGGCGCCGAGCGGCTGCAGGCGCTCGCCGAACGTCGTGATCGTGCGCTCGCGGTCGTCGTCGACCAGCGTCACCGCGCGTCGCGTCTGCGCGTCGCGCGTGACGTGGCTGACCTGCACACCCAGCTCGGCCAGGCGCGCCTGTGAGCGCCGCCCCGGGTCGTCGTCGCCGAGCGCGGTGATGAACAGAGAGTCGCCGGCCAGCCGCGCGAGCTGCACGGCGACCACTGAGCCGCCGCCGGCCGGCTCCTCGAAGGGGTCCTGCGCGTGCGCCACCTCGCCGGCGCGCGGCACGTGCGAAACGCGCGCGAATTGAACCCACTCGACGTGGCCCACGACGGCGACGCTCACGCTGCTCGGCTGCACCGGCGCCAGTCTCACACACTCGCCCGCATGATCCGGTCGCCCTATATGCCACAGGTCCGCGAACGACCGCGAAAATGCTGGGGCTCGCCGGGAGCGTGTTCGCTTGTGTCCCTGGCACTGGCAACCGCAGGCAGACCGAAGGGACGCACTGCGGTCATTTTTGCGCGGATCTCTCGGATGCAGGATCGCGGAGCACCGACATCATCATCTCCACCCAGGTGTCGACGAGTTCTTCATCATCGACCTGACTGGGAATGCCGAGGACGTCGCGCAGCAGGCGGCTGGAGAGGAGTGACCCGAGGCCGACGGTGGCGAGCGTAGTCGATACCTCGCTTGGGATCGGGCGTGCCGCGCGTTCGCCGATCCACGTTGCGAAGCCTGTAAACGTGGAGTTGACCAACTGGTCGACGGCGCTCTTGAGCAATTGAGGTCGGTTGCGTGCCTCAACGATGAGGATGCGCAAAAGCTCGGACTCGCTGTCGAGCTCCGCGAGGATGTAACGGGCGACCAGAGTAAGTTCGGCTTTGAGATCCCCGAGTGGGGGGAGTAGGCGGCGAATCTCGCGCAGCGCGTCCAGTCGCGCGAGATGACGCTCGATGCCGGCGGCCAAGACGGCTTCCTTGCTGTCGAAGTGGTGGTAGAGGCCGCCAGCCCCAGCGGAGAGCCCAGCGGCGGCTTCAATCTTGGCGATGCTCGTGGCGGCGTAGCCCTGCTGGCTGAACAGGTGCATCGCCTGGTCGATTATCCGCTCACGGGTCGTGCTTGACGTTGACATACTCGGCACCTAAGTATATACTTAGCTGCGGTAAGCGAGTAGAGAGGTAGACGGGTTGTGTCCGAGGTAGGACCTCCTTCCGATGCAGACGAGGCGGCGTCACTTAGCGACGGCATCGCCCGGGGACGTCTGCGGCGTAGTGCCCCGCTGGTGGGTCTGACCGCGCGCACGGCTGGTGAGGCAGCCGTGGTCGCGCTACACAGCAAGCTGACAGGAGCGGACAGCACCGAGTTTCACGTGCGCACGGCGGAGCGCTACGCCGAGTTGCTGGGCCGTTCCAAGGGTGCATTGATGAAGGTCGGGCAGATGCTCTCGTTTGCGTTGGTGAGCCCCATGGTGCCGACGGAGTTCCGGGCGACCTACGAGGTGGCGTTGGCGCGCCTGCGCAGCGACGCGCCCCCGATGCCCCCCGAACTTGCGCGCAGGGTGATCGAGCGTGAGCTCTGCCGTCGGACGGAGGTCGCGTTTGCCGAGTTCGACTGGGAGCCGCTCGCAGCCGCCTCGATCGGTCAGGTTCACGCCGCCCGACTTCACGATGGTCGTGAGGTGGCGGTGAAGATCCAATACCCAGGAGCTGCGGAGGCGATCCGCGCCGACATGAAGAACGCCGAGCTGCTCGCCACGTTTCTGAGCTTGGCGATTGGTGGACTGTTCCCACGGCGCTCGAGACTGGACTTCCGCAGCACGGCGCGCGAGATCAGCGCCCGCATCATCGAGGAGCTCGACTACCGGCTCGAGGCGACCAACCAGGCTGAGTTCGCCGACTACTACCGCGGACATCCGTTCATTCGTATCCCCGAGGTGATCGGCGCGCTGTGCACCGAGCACGTGCTGACCCAGGAGCTCGTGCGGGGCTCATCCTGGAAAGACGCTCTCGCCGCAAAGCAGGAGCTGCGCGACCAATGGGCCGAGGCGATTCACCGTTTCGTCTACGGCTCCCACTACCGCCTGTACTTCTTCAACTCCGACCCGCACCCAGGTAACTACTTGTTCCACGAGGACGGCAGCGTGAGCTTCCTGGACTTCGGCAGCGTCAAGCGCCAGCGACGGGAGCAGGTCGAAATCCTCATCGGGATTTTCCGCGCATGCTTCCGCGATGACGTGCTCGGAACATGGCGGGCGAGCGTGGAGGCCGGCGTATGGCGATCCACGGATCCCGTCACCCCCGAGGAAGTATTCGCCTACTGGCGAGACGACAATGAGCTGACCTGGGCTGAGCCGTGGTTTCAAATGACCCCGGACTGTGTGGCGAGAGGGATCGAGCGCAGATACTCGCCGACCGGTCCCTCCGCCAACGCGCTGCGCTACATCACGATGCCGCCCGAGTACACGTTCTTGGCGAGGGCCGAAATAGGCATGGCGTCGGGGATCGCCCAACTGCGGGCTGCCAACAACTGGCGATCCCTCGCAGCCGAGTACTGCGAAGGCGCCGCTCCGCTCACCGAGATGGGCAAGCGCGAGCACGCGTTCTTGAAGAAACGACATTCAACTAGCCATGTGTAAGGCGTCATGAAGCTCAGGACACGGATCGTTGTTGCAGTGCTGCTCATCTGCGCGTGGCTCCTCCCCGCGGCCGTCGCCTGGGCGGCAGAGACAGTGACGGTCAACGCAAGGTTCACCCCTGAGGAGCTTGGCGCACCAACGAATCTCTCGGCGACGGCAACGTTTCACTCGACAACGACAGGCCCACAGCCACCGGCCACCAAAGTCACGGTCTATGGGCCCGCGGGCATGTTGGTCGACACCCGCGGCGCCGGCACTTGCACCGCGACTCCAGCGAGGCTGGTCGACGTCGGTCCGAGCGCCTGTCCGGCGAGCTCTCGTATCGGCTTCGGCAAGGGAGTCGTGCTAGCTGAACTGGCGAGCCAGCTGATCAACGGGGAATTTACGCTCGAACTGTTTCTTGCGCCCTCGGAGCATAAGAAGCACGTAATCCTGATCTATGTCAACGCGTTCACGCCGTCCTCCGAACAGCAGGTTTTGGTGGCCAAGGAGGTCCGGAGGCCCAAGCCATACGGAATAGGCATCACCTTCGACGTACCAATCACCCAGTCTCTTCCCGGTGCTTCCCTGGGCTGGGAGGAACACGTCTCGCTCACCATCGGCGCCTCCCATGTCGCCTACTACAAGACCGTTCACGGAGCGAGGAAGCTGGTCCACGTAAGGGGCATCGTCCTCCCTAAGCAGTGTCCCCGTGGCGGCTTCCCGTTCGAGAGTGAAATCGGGTTCGCTGACAGCACCGCAACGGTCGCCAAAACGGCGATCCCATGCCCGCGGTGATAGCGACACAACGGGCTGGGATGCTCCTGGCGGCAGTAACTCTGGTGGCATGTCTGAGCGCTGTCACGCTCACCTCGCGATCGCAGGCGTTCACCCTCACGGCGAGCCTGACACCGGATGTGCTCGGCGCACCGACGAATCTCTCGACGAGCATGACCCTCAGCGAAGGCGCTGACCTACGCAATCCGATAAGCCACGTGGTCGCCTATGGGCCCGCCGGCCTTCAGCTGGACCCACGGGGCCTTGCCACATGCGAGCGCACACAGCTGGAAGCTGAGGGACCGCTCGGATGCCCGGCTGAATCTCGTGTCGGCTTCGGCGGCGGCGTGGGCGCGGTCGAATTGGGAAATACGGTCGTCAAAGAGCCCTACACGCTCGACTTCTTCCTCGCGCCGTCCGAGCACGGGCATCTGAGGATCCTGATCTACGCCGACGCCTCCCACCCGATCTCGGTGGATCTCGTGATGACAGCAAGGGAAGTCGTCGGGCCGCGGCCATACGGCTTCGGCCTCGCGGTCGAAGTGCCTCCGATCTCTGCGATCCCAGGAGCGGCCAACGCTTGGGTGGAATCTTCTTACTTCTCACTCGGGGCGTCGAACGTCGCCTACTACCGGACAGTTCACGGCGATCGCAAGCTTGTGCACGTAGAGGGTCTCATCGCGCCCGCGAGGTGTCCTAGCGGCGGCTTCCCGTTCGAGACGATCCTCACGTTCGAAGATCACACGACAAGCACCGGTAGATACGTGTCCCCTTGCCCACGCACGCATCGATGAGATCGCTTGCCCCGCTCGCTCGCCTCGCGCTCACCCGCACGCTCGTTTGCGCCATCCGTGCAGGCTGCTCGGCTGCACGCGTCTGTGCGATCCCCGCAGCGCTCGGCGCCTGCACGGTGCTCGCGAGCTCGGTGCGCGCGGAAACCTCAGCTGTGATCACGGCCCAGCTCTCCTCGAATCGCCTCAGGGCAAGGGGCGCCGTCAGCGTCGGAATCCAGTTCGCCGACCCCAGCATGGGGCTAGCTGCTCCGGTGCGCCGCATGGTCCTGCGCTTTCCCGCCGGGTTGGCGCTCGACTTGCCGCACCTGCGCAGCTGCAGTCCGTCGCGACTACGAGCGCGCGGGGCTGAGGGCTGTCCGGCGGCATCGGCGCTCGGCCGGGGGCACGCCCTCGTCGAGGCGCACACAGGATCGCAGACGACGGCTGAGGACATCTCGCTGCGGGTCTTCCTCGGCCCGCTTCGGGGCCTGCAGCCAACCATCGAGATCTTTGGGCGAGGCTACACCCCGTTCGATAAGCGCGTCGTGCTCAGCGGATCGCTGCTCGCAGATAGCCGCCCTTACGGAGAACGGCTCGTAATGCCGATTCCCCCGATCGCGACGCTGCCGCTGGAGCCCGATGCATCGATTGTCACCTTCTCATTGACGGTGGGTGCCGTGAAGCCTCACCGAAAGCACGATCAGAACACGGTGATCGTACCCTCGACGTGCCCGCTCGGCGGGTTCCCCTTCGCGGGGGAATTCGCATATGCCGATGGCTCTAGCGGCGGCGCTCTGGCGAGCATTCCATGTCCGTGACGACCAGTGAAGAGAGGTACCCGATGGCACGATTTCCGAACAAGAGATGGTCAGGCCGGGTTCTGATGGTCGGGGCGATGTCCGTGGGTGCGTCGATGGTCGCTCCCTCCCTCGGCGCAGCAAGTCGATCGACGATCGGTCGCCCCCCATTCAGTCTGTCCGCGAGCGTCGCGAGGACGACCTCGCTGAACGAGACGGGCCATCTACGCCTCACGAGCAAGCACAACTTCACCCTGAACGAGCGGGGCTCGGCTTCGGGCACGATCGCAGGCACGATCTACGTGCACCTGACCGCCGTCTCGAGCACCCGCGTGACGGTCCAGGTCAACATTTACCCGCCGGGCGGGTCGATCTCGGGCAGTGGCACGGGGAGCTATCGCCGCAGGGGCACAACGGCCGAATTTGCCGGCTCGATGTCATTCAGTCACGGCACTGGGAGGTATGCCGGCGTCCACGGGTCCGGGCTGAGCTTCAGTGGCACGATCGAAGAAGCCAACCACGACGCAATCACGGTGCACGTGAGCGGCAGAGTGTCGGGCTGATGAGACCGGTCCGCCCGATTTCACCTGGGAGACAGCGTGCTCGAGCTGCTTGATCTGACGAAGCACTACCCGGCGGTCGGCGGGGATGCGGTGCGCGCGGTGGACGGCGTATCGCTGAAGGTCGCGCCCGGTGAAACCGTGGCCCTGTACGGGCCGAGCGGGTCGGGTAAGACGACGCTGCTGCTGATGGTCGCGATGCTGCTGGCGCCCACCTCGGGCACCGTCCTGATCGGCGAGCGCGACATATCTTCGTTCTCCGAGCGAGAAGCTTCACGCTTCAGGCTCTCAGAACTCGGCTTCATCCGTCAGAGCTTCGATCTGCTGCCAGGCGTCAGCGCGATCGACAACGCAACGCTTAAGCTGCTCAAGACGAAGCGTTGGCGCGAGGCACGACGCGAGGTCACGCCGCTGCTTGAGCGTCTCGGATTGGGTGAGCGCATGCGCCGGCGCTCAGAGACACTGTCGATGGGCGAGCGTCAGCGCGTGATGATCGCAAGGGCGCTGTCCACGCAGCCACGGCTGCTACTCGCGGATGAGCCGACGGGCAGCCTGGACACGCAGCGCGGCCGCGAAGTTCTCGAGTTGCTGCAGGGGCTCTGTCGCGAGCGGGGAGTCGCGGCAGTGATCGTCAGCCACGATCCGATGGCCGCCCAGTACGCGCATCGTGCGCTTGAGCTGCGCGACGGAAGACTCTCGGAGTTCGAGGTCGATCGGTCCTACGCGCAGTCGATCGGGCAAGCAGACGGCACTGGCCGCCGTGCCCTTCCGGCTGACACCAGGTAGCCGTGAAGCCCCTCAACGTGCTGGCGCTCTACGGCGTGCGTCTGCGTGCTCGGCTCCTGCAGGAGTGCCTCGCGATCATCGGGATTGCCGCCGGGGTCGCGCTCCTGTTCGCTTCCCAGGTGTCAAGCTCGAGCCTTCAGAGCTCGGTCGCTGAGCTCTCGCGCGGGATCGCCGGCAACGCAACCCTGCAGCTGCAAGCGCGTGACCCGCACGGCTTCCCAGAAGCGCTGCTTCAGAGGGTACGTGAGCTTCGCGGCGTTCGTGTGGCGGCGCCGGTGCTGGAAGCGGGTGCGAATGCGGTCGGCCCAAAGGGCAGCCAGGCTGTCGAGCTCATAGGAGCCGATGCGAGTCTCTCTGCACTTGGCGGCACGCTTGTGCATGGCGCCGCGCTGCGACCATTCGGTGGGATCGGAGCGGTCGTGCTGTCCACCGCCCTCTCGAGGCGCATCGGTGTGAGCAGGTTCGGTCAGGAAGTGATCTTCGAGCTCGGTGGGCACACAGCTGAGGCGCCGCTTTACACATGGCCCCACGAAAGTCAGAGCGGCCCGCTCGCCGCAGGCTCCGTGGCGATCGTGCCGCTGTCGTTCGCACAGGAAGCCACTCGCCGGAGCGCTCGCGTCAGCCGCATCCTGGTCCAGCCGGCCGCCGGGTCCGAAGCGACGGTCAAGGCAGAGCTGCAGGCACTGGCAGCTGGTCGCCTGAACGTCGAGACGGTCGGCCATGACGAGCAGCTGTTCGCGAAGGCCGCCGCGGCGAGCAATCAGTCAAGCGCGCTGTTCTCGGCGATCAGTGCGCTCGTAGGGTTCATCTTCGCGTTCAATGCGATGCTGCTCACGGTCCCGCAGCGTCGGCGCCTGATCGTCGACCTGCGCCGCGATTGGTATACCCCCCGCACCGTCATCGCGGTGCTATTGCTCGATGCCGTAATGCTGGGTCTCGCCGCATGCCTGCTCGGCTTGGCGCTAGGCGAGGAGCTCTCGATCCACGTCCTTCATGCAAACCCAGCGTTCCTCTCCTTGGCCTTTGCGGTCGGCACCGGGCGGGTCGTGAGCTGGCAGGCCATCGCGATCGCCACGGGCGGAGGAATGTCGGCCGCGATCGTGGCGGTGCTAAGTCCCCTGCGCGACATCCTCTCTCGCGATCCACTCGCCGCGACGAGCCCGCGCGATAGCTCCCGTGCCTCTTACGGTGGTGGGCACGCTGCACTCGCCGGACTGGCCTGTCTAGTGGCGGCCACAGTCATCCTCATCAAGGCGCCAGACGCGGCGATCCCCGGCATGGTGCTGCTGGTGGGTGCGCTGCTGCTGATGCTGCCGCTGGCGCTCAGGATTGCGCTCTCGCTCGTTAAGTGGCTCGCCGGACTGAGGATCGGCGTGGTCCCGCATGTCGCCGCCATGGAGCTGAGCGCAGCTGGCGCGCGAGCCGTCGCGATCACAGCAACCGGTGCGATCGCGATCTTCGGCAGCGTCGCGATTCAGGGCGCACATGGCGATCTGCTCGCGGGCCTTGAAAACGCGGCGCGCGATACGAACGCCTTCACCGACATCTGGGTTTCGCCAGCCGGCTCGTATGACCTGATGAACACAACCCCGTTCGCTCCCGTCGAGCGAGCCAAGCTTGAGCGCCTACCCGGCGTGCGTGCGGTGCGTCTCTACCGTGGCGGCTTGCTGGACTACGGTGAGCGCCGCGTGCTGGTGATCGCACCGCCGCGGCTATCGACCCCGCTGGTGCCGGCAGACCAGCTGATGCAAGGCAATTCAGCCGAGGCAACAGAACATGTGCGCGCAGGCGGTTGGCTGATCCTCTCCCAGGCCTTGGCGTCCCAGGATCATTTGCGCATTGGCCAGGCATTCACGCTGCCATCGCCGAACCCGAGCAGGTTCCGTGTCGCGGCACTGTCCACGAACGTCGGCTGGGCGCCGGGCGCGATCCTGATGAGCGCGGCTGACTATGCGCGCGCGTGGGGAAGTGAAGACGCCAGCGCGTACAACATCCTGCTTGCCCCTGAGGTCTCGTCAGTCCAGGTCGTGCGGGAGATCAAGCACGCGCTGGGCCCGCACTCGGGGCTCACGGTGCAGACCGCCGTGCAGCACACCGCCCAGCAGAGCGCACTCAGCCGTCAAGCCCTCTCGCGCCTCACGCAGATCGCCACGGTGATACCGATCGTCGCGGTGCTCGCAATCGCTGCGGCGATCGGCGCGATGATCTGGCAACGACGCCCCCGCCTCGCCAAGCTCAAGCTCGAAGGGCTCGCTCGAGCCGACCTTTGGCACACGATCCTGCTCGAGAGCCTGCTACTGCTTGGCGTGGGCTGTCTCTTGGGGGCGATCTTCGGACTGTATGGTCAGCAACTCGCCGACCGTGCGCTCGCCAACACGATCAACTTCCCGGTCGTCTACTCGATCACGGCACTGACGGCGCTGTCGAGCCTCGCCCTGATGACCGTGACGGCGCTCGCGGTCCTCGCGCTTCCCGGCTATCTCGCCGCCTCGGTATCGGCCACTCTTGCGCTGCAAGATTGACCCTCGGCGTTTGACATACGCGCATTGGCACGTCGCCGTGACCGGCCTAGCCCAAGTTGGCCGAAGCGCTCGCGAAAGAGGACAAGCCACTTGCGTGGGCGTGACCATTTCGTTCGTGGTGGCCTTCGACCGCGACAGTCAAGGTTGACTATTAGCGAACGCATACGTCCGTATCGCATGGCATACGCTCGCGATCGGGACCACAAGAAGACGGCGAGGAGCGCGAAAGCCGTATCGCAAAGCCGACTCGAGCTGTTCACACCCCGATCCGTGTCCCCGCCCGCCGAGTACAGGAGGCCTGCATGACCGACGAGATGCCCACGCCGCAGCAGATCCGCGACACGATGCCGTTCGCCGTGCTGATCGGCGCCGAGCTGCTGGAGACGACGCCGCAGCTGGTGCGCGGGCGCATGGAGTTCTCGCCCGAGCGCTGCACCGCCGGCGGCCTGCTGCACGGCGGCGCGCTGATGGCACTGGCCGACGGCTGCGGCGGCGTGTGCGCGTTTCTCAACCTGCCCGAGGGCGCGATCGGCACGGCGACGATCGAGTCCAAGACCAACTTCCTGCGCGGCGTGCGCGAGGGCGCGGTCATCGCGAGCACGCGGCCGCTGCACGCGGGGCACACGACGATGGTGATCGAGACCGAGATCGCACGCGAGGACGGCAAGCTCGTCGCCAAGGTCACGCAGACGCAGGCCTTTCACTACCCGCGCAGCTGACTCGCCGGCGCTCGGCCGGCGCCGTCGCTCAGCGCATAGGATGCGCCGATGGCCGATCTGGTGATCGTCGACGAGCCCGCGCCGCACATTCGCCGGCTCACGCTCAACCGCCCCGAGCAGCTCAACACGATGACCGCCGAGCTGTGCGAGGCCCTGCACACCGAGCTGCGCGCGATCGCCGACGAGCGCGCCTGTCGTGCGGTGATTCTCACCGGCGCCGGGCGCGGCTTCTGCGCGGGCGTCGACCTGCGCGGCTACGCCGCGGCGCCCGGCAACGACGGCAGCGACGAGCCGCGCGACCGGCTGGCCAACCAGGAGCACATGTCGACGCTCGTGCTCGGTCTGCGCGCGCTCCCTCAGCCGGTGATCGCCGCCGTCAACGGCCCGGCCGCCGGCCTCGGCTTCGCGCTGACGCTCGGCTGCGACATCCGCTTCGCCGCGCCCGAGGCGGTGTTCCGCGCGGCCTTCATCAACATCGGCGTGTCCAACTGCGACATGGGCACCAGCTGGCTGCTGCCGCGGTTGATCGGCGCCTCGCGCTCGCACGAGCTGATGCTCACCGGCCGGCGCGTCGACGCCGATGAGGCGCTGCGCATCGGCCTCGTCGTCGACGTGGTCGAGCAGTCGCTGCTGCTCGACCGCGCGCTGGAGTCGGCAATGCAGATCGCCGCGCAGGCGCCGTGGGGCGTGCGGCTGACCAAGCGCGGCATGTGGAGCGCGCTGGAGATCCCCTCCGAGCGCGCGGCCGTGGAGTACGAGGACCGCCAGCAGATCATGGCGACGTTCAGCCGCGGCCTGCCCGAGGCCGTCGGAGCGTTCCTGGAGAAGCGCCCGGCCGAGTTCGCCGACTGACGTGAGCGACCTGTTCGACGTATCCGGCAAGACCGCGCTGGTGACCGGCGGCTCGCGCGGCATCGGCCTGATGATCGCGCGCGGCCTGGTGCAAGCCGGCGCCAGGGTGATCGTGTCCTCGCGCAAGACCGCAGATGTCGAGAGCGCCGCCGCGGAGCTGTCAGAGCTCGGCGACTGCGTGGCGATCGGCGGCGACGTCTCCACGCCGGAGGGCGCCGCAGCGCTCGCCGAGGCGACGAAGGAGCATTTTCAATCTTTGGACGTTCTCGTCAACAACGCCGGCGTCGTCTGGGGCGCATCGCTCGAGGAGTTCCCGCAGCAGGGCTGGGACAAGGTCGTGCACACGAACGTCGAGGGCGTGTTCAACCTGACCGTCGCGCTGCTGCCGGCGCTGCGCGCCGCGGCCGAGAAGCGCGCGCCGGCGCGCGTGATCAACATCGGCTCGATCGACGGCCTGCGCACGCCGACGATGGAGAACTACAGCTACAGCGCCAGCAAGGCCGCCGTGCACATGCTCACGCGCCACCTGGCCAAGCGCCTGGCCTCAGAGCAGATCACCGTCAACGCGATCGCGCCGGGGCCGTTCGAAAGCAAAATGATGGCCTTCGCGCTCGACGATCCGGACACGCGCCGGAGCATCGAGACCAGCGTGCCGCTGGGACGCATCGGCAGCCCCGACGACGCAGCCGGCCTGACGCTGTTCCTGGCCTCGCGCGCCGGCGCCTACCTGACGGGCACCGTGATCCCGCTCGACGGCGGCATCACCGGCTGCAACTGACAAAGCGCCAAGCAGGCACCGGGTAAGCCGCAACGGCTAGCCCAGCGGCCAGGGGTTGGCAACGGAGCTCCACGGCTCCTTGCGCCAGTCGGCGTAGGCCTCGGCCGGATCGTCGGTCGCCGTGGACACCGACGCGCCGTACTTCGCGGCCACCTCGTTGACCGGGTAGTGCGCCTCGTCCTTGCGGCGCGAGCCGATCATCAGCACGGCGCACGGGCCGTCACCGGCGCCGACGAACACGTGCTCTACGCCCGCCGGGCAATGCAAGAAGTCCCACTGGCGCAGCGGGCGCTCCTCGCCTTCGACGATCGCGATGCACTCGCCGTGCAGGACGAGGAAGTCCTCCTGCACCGGCTCGGAGTGGTAGCGGCAGTTGGGTTGCCCCGGCTGCATGACCGACACGTTCACGCCCGTGTCGGGCCAGCTCTTGCCGTCGGGCTCGAAGTCGATGAAGGTTGCACGGCGCGGGTGCTCGTTGGTTGGCGCGTCGGCCAGATTCATCACGAACGGCTCATCCATCGGCTGCAACGATACTCAGCCGGGTGCTACGCGCCGTCGTCGCGAGCGCCCAGCGCGACGCCTTGCGCACTCGCCAGCAGGCGCCGAGCGGAAACGCCGCCTGGCTGATGCTCGGCCGGAGCCTCGACGACTCCGCCGCGCGCCTTGGCGCGCAACTCGCCCGTGGCAGCCTCGCGCTCGCAATGCACGCAGCGAACCTCCACGTGCACGTCGTGGCCGCACGACTCGTGGAGCACACGCACGGGCCCGCGGCCGTCGGGCCACTGCCAGCGATCGCCCCATTGCATCAGCGCGAGCAGCGCCGGAATCAGATCGGCGCCCTTCTCCGTGAGCGTGTACTCATGGCGCTCGGGGCGCTGCTGGTAGGCGCTGCGCTGCAGCAGACCCTCGGCGACAAGCGTGTCGAGGCGGTCGGAGAGCACGTTGGCGGATATGCCGAGATCCTCCTGGATCGCGCCGAAGCGCTGCACGCCGTAGGCGACGTCGCGCAGGATCAGCGGACTCCACCACTCTCCGGCAACGTCCAGCGTGCGCGCGATCGAGCACGGGTGATCTGTCAGCGAGGTCCGCTTCATCGCGTCGCCAGTCTATCGCTTGCATTAGAGGAGTCACTCCTGGTAGGGTCGCTTTCGTGAAGAGAGTGACCCACTCATCCACTGCCCCGGCGCGCAGCCGGGAGGAGGTCTGACCATGCCCATGCTCGATGCCTACATTCCCGACGGCGCGCTCGATGCGCGCGCCGAGCAGCAGCTGCTCGCGAGGTTGACCGATCTGCTGATCGTCAACGAGGGCGCCGACCCGACCAACGCTCAGGTCCGCTCGATCGCCTGGCTGTTCGTGCACCGGCCCGCTCTCGTCTACGTCGCCGGAGCACCCGCCGACGCGCCGCGCTATCGCTTCGTCGCCTCCGTGCCCGAGGGCCAGTACGACGCGCAGCGCCGCCAGGCGATGGTCGGTGACATCACCGAGGCGGTGCTGGACGCGGAGGGCGGCGCGCACGACCGTGACCCGTCGCGCGTCTGGGTCTTCACACCGGAGGTCCAGGACGGCACGTGGGGTGCACTCGGCGGGATCGTCACGCTCGCCGACATTGCCTCATTCGCGACGGGCGATGCCGAGCGCGGGCGCCTTTACGCCGAGGAGCGTCTGGCGGCGCGTCGCGGCTCCGCCGTCGCAGCCTGAGCCGCTCGTCGCGCACGCAGGCGATCGGAGTCGGCCGATCGCCTGCGTCAAGCTGGTCGGCATGAGCAATCTCGCCAGCCAGCTGCGCGTGCTGCGCCACCGCGACTTCCGCTACCTGTGGTTCGCGCAGTCGGCGAGCGTGATCGGCGACTGCATCGTGATCGTCGCGCTGGCGCTGTTCGTGATCGAACTGACCGGCGACGCCACCGACCTCGGCCTCGTGTTCGCCGCCGCCAGCCTGCCGCTGGTCGCGTTTTTGCTGCTCGGCGGCGTGTGGGCCGACCGGCTGCCGCGACACCGCGTGATGGTTGCGACCGATCTCGTGCGCTTCTCGCTGCACGCGCTGCTGGCGGCACTGATCTTCGCGTCGGTCGTGCGCATCTGGGAGCTGATCGCGATCGAGGCGCTGTTCGGCACCGCCGAGGCGTTCTTTCGACCCGCCGCCAACGGCCTCTTGCCGCAGACCGTGCCCGAGCAGGAGATCCAGCAGGCCCAGGGCCTCAGCTCGCTGTCGAACAACATCGGCGAGTTCGCCGGACCGGCGCTGGCCACCGCGCTGGTGCTCGGCTTCGGCGCCGGCTGGGCCTTCGCGCTCGACGCCGCGACCTTCCTGCTCAGCGCCGCGCTGCTGATGCGCGTGCGGCCGCGGCGTCGCGCGCTCGCCGAGCCCGCCGTTGAGAGGCCCACGCGCGGAAGCGTGCGAGCGGAGCTGCGCGAGGGCTTTGCCGAGGTGCGCTCGCGCAGCTGGGTGTGGGCAACGCTGGCGGCGTTCTGCGTGGCGCTGTTCACCGGTCTGGCGCCGTGGTTCGTGCTCGGTCCGCTGGTGGCGCGCGTGCAGTACGGCCACATCGGCATCTACGGGCTCGTCTCGGCGGCGATCGGCATCGGCACGATCGTCGGCTCGCTGCTGGGCATCGCCTGGCGCCCGCGCTTTCCGATGCGCGCGGCCATGCTCGCGATGCTCCTGTGGCCGGCCGCGGCGATCCTCTACGCCGCCGGCCTCACGCTATGGCTGGTCGTGCCGGCCTCGGTGATCGGCGGCGGCGGCATCGCGCTGTTCGACGTCTGGTGGACGACCGCGCTGGCCGAGCGCATCCCGCCCGACAAGCTCTCGCGGGTCAGCTCCTATGACTGGATGGTCTCGCTCGCGCTGCTGCCGCTCGGCTACGTGCTCGCCGGCCCGCTGGCGAGCGCGATCGGCTCAGTGGAGATCCTGCTCGGCGGCTCGGCGCTGGCCGCGCTCGCGCTGGCGCTCGGCCTGCTGCCGCACGAAACGCGCATGCTGGCGCGTCTGCGGCCAGGCGCGCCCGGTGTGACCGGCCCAGGCGCGGCGTACGTGGCGGATGCCCGGTCCGGCCTGCCGCGTCGCTAGCCCAGCCCATAGGCTTGCGCTCATGGACTTCCTGATCGCCCGCGACGATCTGCACAGCTGCCGCTTTGACGACGAGCCGGCGCCGCAGCCGGCCGACGGTCAGGCGCTGCTGCGCGTGGACCGCTTCGGGCTGACCTCCAACAACATCACCTACGCGACGTTCGGCGAGGCGATGTCCTACTGGAACTTCTTCCCCGCCGCCGAGGGCTGGGGGCGCATGCCCGTGTGGGGCTTTGCCGAGGTCGCCGACAGCCGCGTCGACGAGCTGCCGACGAGCACGCGCGTGTATGGCTACCTGCCGCCGTCCAGCGAGCTGATCGTCGAGCCCGTGCGCATCGCCGCGCAGGGCTTCGTCGATGCCTCCGCGCACCGCGCGAAGCTTCCGGCGGCCTACAACGGCTACACGCGCGTCGAGGCCGACCCGATCTACGACGCCGGCTCCGAGGCCGAGCAGATGCTGCTACGCCCGCTGTTCTTCACGTCGTATCTGATCGACGACTTCCTCGACGAAGCCTCGCTGTTCGGCGCCAGCACGGCGATTCTCTCGAGCGCCTCGAGCAAGACGGCCAGCGCGCTGGCGTTCCTGCTGTCGCGCCGCGAGGGCATCGAGGTGATCGGCCTCAGCGGCGAGCGTGGCGCACAGTTCGCGCGCGGGCTCGGCGTCTATGACGAGGTGCTCACATACGACGACGTGGATTCGCTCGGCAGCGATCGCGCCGTCTATGTGGATATGGCCGGCGACGCACAAGTGCGCAGCGCTGTACACGGTCGGCTCGGGCAGTCGCTGGTTCACTCAGCCGTCGTAGGCGCCACTCATCACGATCGCATGGGCGCCGTGCCGGAGTCACTGCCGGGGCCTCGTCCGACGTTCTTCTTCGCGCCCGATCGCGTCGTCAAGCGGACCGAGGACTGGGGTCGTGACGGCTTCGAAGCGAAGATCGCCGAGGCGTGGCGCCCCTATCTGCAGTGGTGCGACGGCTGGCTGGAGGTGATCGACGCAGAGGGGCCGGATGCGCTGCAGAGCGCCTACCTCGACCTGCTCGATGGGCGCATCGATCCGGCCAAGGCGCACGTGCTGTCACTTCCTCGCTAGGCGCCGGCCTCGACGCGAGCCTGGCGGCGGCGTTCGCGACGCTCGAAGATCGACGCCAGCACGAGGCTCGCCTCGAACAGCAGATACAGCGGCACCGTCTCCAGCAGCAGCGTGACCGCGTCGCCCGGCAGGAAGGCCGCGACGGCGCCGCAGGCGAGCAGCGCGTAGCGACGGTTGTGGCGCAGCTGCGTCGGCGTGACGATCTGCGCACGCGTGGCCGCGAGGATCGCGACGGGGATCTGGAACACCAGCCCCATCGCCAGCAGCGTCACGGCGGCGAAGTGGTAGTACTGATTTGCCTGCACGAGCACGTTGAACTCGTTGCTGTTGAAGTTCTGAAAGAAGCGCACGGCGGCCGGCAGCACGACGAAATAGCCGAACACCACACCGGCGACGAACAGCAATGGAATCGACATCACCAGCGACGACGCGACCTTCTGCTGGGGCGGACTGAACGCCGGAAGCAGAAAGCCGTAGAGCTGGTAGAGGATGATCGGCAGCGCGAGGATGAACGCGAAGATCAGCGCGATGCCGATCGTCGTGGTGAAAGGCTCGCCTATGCCCAGCGTCACCGGCTTGTTGCCTTCCGGCGCCTTGGACAGGCCCTCGATCGCCTTGTCAAGCTGCGGCGCGACCGGCGCGAGCGCCGCGCGCGTGGCCGGTGACGCGCCGCTGCCCGGGCGCTGCAGGGCGCGCACGACGGTCTGCAGCTGGGTGGCCACCGCGCGCGAGCTCTGCTGCACGGTGTAGGTGGCGCCCAGCGGCCCGTTGCCTTTCTTGACCTGCTTCTGCGTCTGCGTCGACAGCGGCTTGTTGATGATGTCCAGCAGAGCGTGGTTCTGCCACATGCAGATGCCGAACGCCACCGCGAGCGCGGCCAGGGAGACGATCAGGCGCACGCGCAGCTCCGAGAGGTGATCGACGATGCTCAGTCGATCCTCGTGGCCCACGCGCGCCGCAGCGACAGCCGCCATGTTCGCTCCCCGGCTCCGCGGCGCTCGACTAAGCGACCGGCGCGGCGGTCTCGCCGACAGGCGCCACGGCGACGGGCTCGCGAACGGCAGCGGGCGGCGCGGCGACCGGCGCGGCGGGCTCTTGTGCTGCGGCGATCGGCGTGTGCGTGACCTCAGGCATGTGCGTGGCCTCGCCGCTGAGCGTGTCCTTGAAGCCGCGCATGCCGCTGCCGAGCGAACGGCCCATCTCCGGCAGGCGCTTGGCGCCGAACACGAGCAGCAGCAGGATCAGCAGGAATGCGATGTGAAGAGGATTGTCAAGGCCCATTGTGTGAATCAGCTCCCGAAGATTGGATTCCCATTCCTCGTGAATGGGCTCTGGTGGTACTACGCGGCGGCGCCGGCGACAGATCACCGGCGCCGCCGAAGTGCGCGCTAGGACTTGATCAGGGGGCCCGCGGCGGCGAGCACTTCCTTCTTGGTCAACGGCCTGTCAAAGCCTTCGTTGGGAGTCGGGCTCTTGCCGATCAGCAGGTCGATGGCCGCCGCGTGACGAGCCTCGATCTGCACGATGCTTCCGGCCGAGGCCAGCACCTGCTTGCTCTTCAGCGACGGAGCCGCGCCGTTGTAGGCGCCGACGCCCGTGTTCTCGAGCACCGATGCCAGCTCCAAGAACGATTTTTCGCTGGTCGCCGGGAACGCGAACGTCGGTTTGGCGACAGGTTTGCCGCCGAGCTGCTTGATCGCCGCCCTGAGCGCGGACACGTGTGCCGCCTCCTCCGCGCCGAACTCCCTGGCGTACTTCTTCGCTTCGCCGCTGAGTCCCAGCGACTTGCCCTTGACGTTGTAGAAGTCCGCCTCCAGGTACTCGAGCGTCAGCGCGAAGTTGAGGATTTCCGCGTCGCCGCCGCCTGTTTCGGCGAGCGCCTGTGAGACGAACGGAGCGACCGACGAGGTGCCGTAGAAGGCGCCCGCCGCGAGCGCGCCGCGCAGGATGAAAGCCGAGCGGGTCATGCCGTGGACCTCGCAGGCGGCCAGCTCGGGGCTGGCTATCTGATGGTCAGTAGTCATTTCAGTTCCTTTCTGGCGAGAGTGAACGGTTAGGCCAGGAACGGTTTGACCGCTGCCAGGACCGTGGACATGTCAGCCGGAGTGGCGAAGGCGCCCTGCGGCGTGACCGACTTCTTGACGAGCGTGCCGAGCGTCGCCGCGTGGCGCGCCTCGACCGTGTGGATCGCCAGCGCCGAAGCGAGAACTTCGGCGTTCTGGATCTTCGCCGCCTGGCCGAGATAGGCCGCTGCACCGAGGTTCTCGACCGTGTAGGCGAGCTCGGCGACCTGCGTCGCGCTGCTGATCGGGAACTTGCCCTGCGGCTTTGCCACGGGCGTGCCACCGAGCTTTTCGACGGCGCCCTTGAGCGCTTCGACGTGCGTCTGCTCCTGCGCGCCGAACGTCTTGATCAGGCTGCCGACCTTGCCGTTGAACAGCCCGGATGCGACGACCTTGGAGTAGAACTCGGTCTCCAGGTACTCGAGCGTCAGCGCGTAGTTGAGAATCGCCAGATCGCCCGTCGCGCTGGAGGCTGTCGTGGCCGTGCTCGACGAAGCGGCAGCCGTGCTGGCGCTTTTGCTGCTGCTGCTGCCGCAGGCCGCGAGCACGAACGCGCCGAAGCTCGCCGCACCGGCGCTGCCGGCCATCTTCAGAAACCGCTTGCGATCGACGTCGTCGCGCGCCAGGCGCTCAACGATGCCGGCCGGCTGCGGCGCTTGCTCATCGGATGAATTGGACATCTTGAGGCACCTCCGGTTGATGACGTGTCGGGCAGGCACTCACCTGCCTCGAGCTTTCTCTGCTGCTGTTCGCAGCCGGCGGGCACGCGGATCACCCGCCGGCGAGTCGGTCGGTGCTAGGCGACGATGAATTTCGTCGCTTCGACTTCTTTGAGCACCTTGGCCGCGGTCCACGGCTTGTCGAACGGACCGTCCGGAGCGATCATCGCGCCGCTCGGGTCGTTGAGCAGGCCGATCAGGCTGGCGTGACGCGCCTCGATCGTGAGGATCGAGCCAGCGGCGCCGACGTATGCCGGGTTCTTGATGTTCAGCACCTGCCCGAGGTAGGCGTGCACGCCCGTGTTCTCCAGCACCTGAGCGGTCTTCATGAACGTTTCAACGCTCGTGTTGGCGCCGGCGAAGTTGAACGTCGGTTCCTTGGCGGCCTTCGAGCCGAGGGCCTTCTTGAGGAACTTGACGTGCGCGTTCTCGTCTTCGGTGACGACTTTCAGGAACGCTGCGGCCTGCGGGCTGAGCGCCAGTTTCGCGGCGGTCGCGCCGTTGTAGAACGCGGCCTCCAGGTACTCCAGCGTCAGCGCGTAGTTGAGCACGCCGATGTCGCCCTTGCCGAATTTGGCCGGCGGACGACCCACCTGCTTGGCCGCAAACGCGCTCGGCGCGAGCGCCGACAGCACTGCGCCCCCGCCCATCGCTGCGCCGGCGCCGATGCCGGCCTTCTTCAGAAAGCCCAGACGCGTGTCGCCTGAGACCTCGTCGGCGGCTTCGCGGACGGCGCCGTCGACGTCCACCTCGTCGAGCTTGATCTCGTAAGTCATGCGTTCTCCTTCTTGGTTGCCAGGATCACGGCGCCGGAGGGGTCCCCTGGCTTTACCGCTGAC
>DATARK010000096.1:0-32730 GCA_036264175.1 Solirubrobacteraceae bacterium | reverse complement strand
CAGCAGCGCCGAGCTCGTCGCGCCGGTCTGCGCCAGTCGCGGCACGCTCTCGGCCAGCTCGTTTGCATCGCCGATCAGCACGCTGCGCCCCGTGCTCGCGACCCAGCTGACGCCCGGCGGGCGCTCGGCCGTCGGCAGCAGGTAGCTGAGCTTGCCGTCGCCGTCGAACATGTACACGGCGACGAGCTCCTCGCCATCGCCTTCGCCGAGGTGATGCACGTGCACCTCTTCGGCGGCGAGCGACGACAGCAGCTCGCGCGCGAGCGCGCGAAGGACGGCGTCGGCGTCGCGCGCGCCGTCGGCCAGCAGCGTCAGCCTGCGCACGCCCGCGAGCACCGAATCGACGCCTCTATCCGACGCTGAGGAGGTATCCGTACCTGTCACAACGCCCATGCGCCCAATCTAGGGCATGGGCGTTCGCTCGGCAAGCGACTTTGGTCTAGGTCGTCTGAGCCGGCGCAGAACGCCGACGGGGCGGCCGAAGCCGCCCCGTCGATGAGCCTTGTCAGCGACCGTGCGTCAGCGGAAGGACAGCGTGACGAACGAAACCGAGCTCTTGCCGCCTCTGGCCTTGGGCACGAAGCCGACGCGCAGCCTCGTCTTGAAGGGGCGGTGGCGGCCGCGGCCGCGGCGCGACAGCGAGACCTTCAGCGTCACGCGGTTCTTCGCGCCCTTGAACTTGCGGAACACGGTCGCGAGAGCGGCGCCTTTGCCGCTGACGCGGCCAGCGCCAAACGTCTGCACGGTGATGTAGGCGGTATTGCCCACGACCTTGTGGCCGACGACACGCACGCCACAGCCCCTGACAGCGATGCGCGTGTTCTGTTTGACCACCACGCCGTTCTGCCCGGTCAACGTCGTGGGCATGATCAGCGCATTGGCGCACAGGTTCGTGTTCGCCGCCAGCGCGCTGTGCGAGCCGATCGGCAGGTTCACCGTGACGCTCGACACCGGCACGTCGGGAGTCGACGCGAAGGTCGTCGTCGTGATCCCTTTTTTGATGTCGGTGTTGCCGACGACGATCGTGCGCACGCCGTTGGCTTCGAGCAGCAGGTCGAGGTCCGGGAAGGCGGCCCCGCCGTGCGACACGAGAATCGCCGGGCCGGTCAGTTTGTTCGGCAACACCGGCGTGTTCGCCCGCGCGCCTCCAACGAAGGAACCGCTCGGGCATTTGTAGGGGTTGACGGCGAACTGCGCTTCGGTGCAGGCTTTCTGCAGTGTGGTCAGGCGCGACGGCAGGGCTTTCGGCAGCTGTACCTTCACAGCCTTGATGTTCGCCTGGCCCGGCACGTAGTTGATCGTCGTTTCGAGGCTTGCGCCGTTCGCTTTCGAGGTCCTTGCGCTGGTCGCCGCCTTGAACGTCGGCTTGAATTTGAGCGCGTTGCAGTTGGCGACCTGGAACGGGCTGGACAGGCTCAGCGTCGAGCTCTGAGTCGAGCCCGGAACGAAGCCGGTCAGCACCGATTCGGTCTTGAACGCACTGCAGTTGGTCGGGTTGAACAGGAAGCCCTGCTTGTTGATCGCCACTGTGAAGCCCCTCACGCGGAGAGCGACGCCCTTGAAGACGCGCGGCAGCACGCTCGTGACGGTCACGCGATCGGTGTAAGGGTCGACGTCGATCGTGGCTCGTGTAACCACGTTGCCGAGGCTGAACGGTCCGGCCGTCGCTGGGACGACGATCGACATTCCGAACGGCGCGCCGTGGTAGGGACCGGTCAGATAGACGTGTCCGCCAGTGAAGGAGAACGGCGTCGGACCCGCCCCGGCGATCGCGCTCGCCTGGCCAATTTCGCTTTCTGCCGAGCAGCTGCCGGCATTGGCATCGGCTTCCGAGCACTGCTTGGCAGTCGGAATTGCACCGACCAGCCCCGGAGGCAGCGTCGTTTTGACTTGCGAGATGTACTGGTTGGCGCTTGGGCGCGTGATGCTGAACGTGTAGTTGGTGTGCCCACCGGCGTTCGGCGACGCGTTGCTCGCCGACTGCGACAACGAGAACGGCACCGGCGAAGCGCAGGCGCCGCCTTTGCCATCGCTGTCGACCGTGAACGGCGCGACGGGCGGCGAGACCAGTCCCGTGCCGGAGAATGGCTCGAACGCCGTGCTCGTAGTCGCCGCGCCACACCCAAGCGGGTTGGCGATCGGCGCGAGTGCGCCGCCCTTGAAGTGCAACGCGATGTTGCTGAAGGGCTGTTCGGGATTTTCTGTGAACTGCGCGGTCACGCGTCCGGTCGTTTCGTTGCCCGTGGCCGTGCCTTTGAGCCGCACCGAGATGTCGTACCTGGTCGACTCGGCGTCGATGTACATGATGTACGGCTGCCCTGTGATGGGGCCGGACTCGGGTCCTCCGAGATAGAGATTGCCCGTAAGTGAGTTTTCGGGCAGGCCGGGAACGTTCAGCGTCACCGTCCCGATTTTCGAGCCTTCCGGACATGAGACGCCAGGCGTAAGGCTGTTGATTCGTGCCTGGCTCGGTTTGCAGGCTTCGAGCTGCGCTGCGGCTGACGGGTTGAGCGTCATGCCTTCCGGCAAGGTGATGCTGGCGGTCTTCAGCTGTGAGCTGTCGATGCCGCTCGGGCTGTGATCGTGCGGCAGGGCGAGCGTCGTGCTGATGCCGTCGGATTCGTCGGACTTGGTCGTTTCCGGCGCCAGCGCGAAGCTTGGAGCGAACGGCACGGCCGAGAACGGCGCAGCGCCATTGCAGCCTTCCGTCCCGATCGGGGTCGAGTAGGCGGCTGAAGCCGTTTCGCCTTCGTAGGATTCGCCGTGCCACTGAGTCGTCGTCTGCGGCCCGGTCCCTGTGCAGCTAGTCGGGTTGGTGAGGAATCCACCGCTTCCGATTTCTCCTTTTCCTTCGCCGATGTTGCCGAAGAAGACGAGTCGGGACTCGAGCAGGCCCGGTGTGACGTTTTCGATCACGAAGTAGTCGTGGTAATCGCTGGCCCATTCGATGTGGCCCTGGATGAACGTGTGTGCGAACACGCCAGGAGCAACTTCGAGCGCCACGCCGAAGTCCGACGAAAGTCCTTCAGGCTGTACCAGGTTGTAGACTTTTCCAGACAGCGGGGCGTCGACGAATACGCCTGGGGACGGTTCCAGCACCGCTTCGACTTTGTTTTCGCCGATCACCGTGCTTTCCGGGCCAGTGGTCGCGCATTTCGGCGCCAGGTAGAGGCCTTTTTTCGGTTCGACCAGGGTCGACGTGAATTCCGCCACCGAGCACTTCGCGACTGCCTCCGGGTTCGTGCTGACGCCGGGCGCCACATCGACGCGGAGATTCTTCACGCTGTGTTCAGGGACGAACAGCCCGCCTCCGGCGTTGACACGTTTGATCTTGAAGTCGGTGATCCCGAATGGTGGATGGCCGCCGGCCTGTGTGTAGCCTTCCGCTTTCGCTTTCGCCAGTTCTTCGGCAGGGGTCCCGCCTTTTTCGCACGTCGCGACTTTGCAGTTCGACGCGAACCAACTTTCGAGGCCGAAAGCGGCCTGAGCCGCAGGTGCTGCGGCGGCGACGATCGCGCCTACCAGCAGCGCGAGACACGAAAAGCGAACGCAAGACCTCATACCGACCTCCCTATTGAGTCAAGGCACCTCTGCCTTCTCTGACTCTTGAATTCCCCAAAAGTTTCGATCCAACGGCTGATATTGGACGTATCGGGCGAGAGTCCTTCTCGCTCAAGTCGGCGGCGCGCGGCTGGCCGCATTGGTCGCCGACGAAATCGGCCCCAAGCGCCTCGATCGTGCCGCGTGAGCGCGGATAGCCGGCGACCTCACCGGCCCCCGACGCCGCTTGGGCTCAGGCCACGGCGATCGCCGCGGCGCGGCCCTGACAGTCGTAGAGCGTCGTCGCGATGCTGGCTGCGGCGCCCGAGCCGCTCGCCGCCGCTGCTGCGCCAGAGCTCGCAGCGCTCGTGCTCGACGCCGGCAAGGTCACCTTGCGACACGCTTTCGCGACTGCCGTCATCGCGGCTTTGGAGCCTGCTCGCGTGTCTCCTGGCAGACGGGGGCCGCTGCCCTGTCCGGTCCGTTCACCGAGCACCCAACGGATCGCTCCGGAGCTGACGCGTTGCGCGAGCCATGCCGTGCCGACGTCGCTCTCGCGCCCGGAGAAGCCGCCGATGCCGGCGACGTTGGCGCCGCTGGCGATGATCGCCGAGGCGGCGCTCGACTGGCTGGACACGGCGATCGTGCCGCCGCCGTGGCTCTTGACGTAGGCCACTGCCTGCGTGGTCGTGCTGTCGTTGCCGAAGGGCGCGCCCGTGCCGCCGCCGCCGAAGCCCGCACGCCCGGCGACAGCAGATCCCGCGCCGCCGGCTGCCGGCGGAGCGCCATTGCCCGCGCTCGGAAACGAGCCCGAGCCGGAGGTCGGTCCGCCGCCGAACAGCCGCGGCCCAGTCGACGAGCCGGCGCCGCGCGGCGCGCCAAGGCCGGCGCCCACGCCCGGAGGCGGTCCGCCGAAGCCGCGCGCACCCGAGCGTGCGCCAAAGCCGCCAAAGCCACCGGCGCCGCTGGCGGTCTGCACGTTGGCCGGCCCACCTTCGGGGAAGGTGCCGCTGGTGGCGTGACCGAGCGTGTCGACCGCCCACACGGCCGGCGCAAGCAGCAGCGCTGCGACGGCGACGGTGGCAGCCGCCACGCGCACGCGCGGGGCGGACAGGGCCGCGAGCGCCACGACTGCCAGCACGCACGCGGTGATCAGCACCGGCGGCAGCCAGCTCAGCTGGCCGACGTACTGGTGCAGCACGGCGAGCTCCGTCGCCACGCCGGCGGCAAGCGCCACGGGCGCAAACGCTCGCGCGCGCAGGCTGCCGTCGAGCAGTTGCGCCACGCCAGCGCCGAACAACGCCGCGGCAAAGGGCGCCAACAAGGAGACGTAGTAGGGGTGGAAGATGCCGCTGGCGGCGCTGAACAGCACGGCGGTCGTCAGGAAGGCGCCGCCTAGGGCCAGCAGCCAGCCGCTGCGCGCGTCGGTGCGGCGCAGGCGCGTGGCCAGCAGGATCGCCAGGCCGCTGACGACGGCGAAGCCGAGCAGCCAGCCGGCCTGTCCGCCTAGCGCCGAGTTGAGCAGTCGCAGCGGACCGGCCTGTCCGCCGAACATGTTGCCCGCCACGCCGCCCGGGCCGCCCGTCTGGCCGTCGACGCGACCGAGGCCGTTGTAGCCGAAGATCAACGAGAAGATGCTGTTGTCGGCGGTTCCGGAGATCCACGGCCGGTCGGCCGCCGGCGTCAGCGCCATCAACGCCGGCCAGGCGCCGCCCACGACGAGCATCGTCGCGCCGCCCGCGGCCAACTGGCGCAGCGCGCGCAGCCTGCCGCGCGGCGCGATCAGCAGGTAGGCGAGCGCGATGCCGGGAACGACCGTCAGGGCCACCAGCATCTTCGTCTCAAAGCCCAGGCCGACGGCTATGCCGGCGAGCACCAGCCAGCGCGTGCGGCCGTCCTGCAGCGCGCGCAGCGCGAACCAGACGGCGGCGACGCAGCACAGCACGAGCAGCGCGTCGGGGTTGTTGTGGCGCGAGATCGCCACCGAGATCGGCGTCAGCGCGAGCGCCAGGCCGGCGGCGAAGCCGCCGACACGCCCGAACCAGCGACGCACGATGTCGTACAACAACGCGACGCTCGCCACGCCCATCAGCGCCTGCGGCACGAGCATGCTCAGCGGGTGATAGCCGAACACGCGCACCGACAGCGACTGCACCCACAGAGCCAGCGGCGGCTTGTCGACGGTCATCACGCCGCTGGGGTCGGCCGAGGCGTAGAGGAAGTTGTGCCAACTCGAGCTCATCGAGCGCACGGCCGCGCTGTAGTAGTCGTTGGCCCAGCCGTTCTTGCTCAGCGCCCACAGGTTGAGCACAGCCGCGAGCAGCATCAGCGCGCTCAGCTCCGGGCGCGGCAGCCGCGCGGTGAGCGCCGTCAGGCGGATCGGCAAGTTGCGCGCCGCGCCCAGCGGCGCACCGGACGAAGCGGCTGAGGAGGCCTCAGAGAAAGCCGGGCTGGACCGTCGGGGAAAGCTCACGGGCGCCAGCATCGCCGCGCCGGCTAAGAGCAACCTCTGAGCAAGCTGAGAGTTTGCCAAGTGCGTGCGCGCCACGCGATACTCCACGCCGATGCCCGAGGAACCCAACCTGGCGATCGTCGAACGCCTGATGGACGCGGTCAACAGGCGAGATGTCGACACGTTCGCGCTCGTGGCGACGGCGGATCTCGAATGGTTTCCGGTCTTTGCCGCGCGCCTGGAGGGCAACCCCTACATCGGGCGCGAGGGCATCGAAACGTTCCTGGCCGAGGTCGACGAGACCTGGGAGCAGTTTCTTCCCGTTCCCGAGGAATACCGCGATCTCGGCGATCGCGTACTCGGGCTGGGTCGGCTGCGGACGCGTGGCCGCGGAAGCGGCGTGCCGGTCGATTCGCCCTGGGGCGCTGTCTACGATCTGCGCGCCGGCGAGGTGTGGCGAATCCGCACATATCTCGACCACGGCGAGGCGCTGCGGGCGGCGGGGCTGGCGGAGTAGGCGACGCGATCAGTCGATCAGGCGTTTGGACAGCTGCCAGATCGCCAGGCGCCACATCAGCAGCGCGAACGCCAGCAGCACGCCGGCGTGGCCGAGATCTGCCAGCTGCAGTTCGCCCAGCGAGGCGTCGCGCACGAGTTGAACGCAGTGATACAGCGGGTTGACCTGCGCGACCTGGCGCACGCCGTCGGGCAGCGTGGAGATCGGAAAGAACGTGCCGGCGACGAGGAACATCGGCGTGAGCACGGCGCTGGTGACGTAGTTGAAGTTGTCGATCGTTTTCGCCACTGCCGCGATCAGCACGCCGAAGCCGGCGAAGCCGAAGCCCGTGAGAAAGCCGATGAACGGCACGAGCAGCATTCCCGGTTCCGGTCTCAGCCCGAAGGCGATGCCCACGATCAGCGGAGCAAGGCCGTACACGCCGGCGCGCAGCGAGATCCACAGGATCTCCGCCGTGAGCAGCTCCTCGACGTCGACCGGCGCCGCGAGCATCGCGTCGTAGGTGCGCTGGAACTGCCAGCGCACGAACGTGTTGAACATGCCGGGAAAGGCCGAGGAGAACAGCACCGCCGTCGCCACCGTGCCGGTCGCGATGTACTCGATCGTCTTCACGCCGCTGATCTGCGAGCGCAGCGCGCCGATGCCCAAGCCGAAGGCCAGCAGGTAGATCGTCGGCTGCACGACCGACGAGAACGTGGTGGCCTTCCAGTAGCGCTTGAAGATCACCACGTCGCGGCTCATCACGCCCGCCAGCGCAGCCGGTTCCAAGCGCCGCACGCGGCGCACGCCGGCAACCGCCGCTGAGGCCTGGGCAAACGCGTTCATTCGATCTCCTCGCCGGTCAGCGCCACGAAGGCGTCCTCCAGGTTGGCCGGCCGGCGCACGCCATCCGGCGCCTCGCCGTTGAGTGCCTCGGCGCGCATGATCGCCAGCGCCGGCCCGCTGCGCCGGCTCTGCCAGCCGTTTCGCTGGGCCGTCTCGTGCGCCTCGGCCAGCCGCTCGGGCGGGCCGTATATCTCCAGCACCAGCTCGCCGGCGTGCGCGCGCACGAGCTCGGCCGGCGTGCCTTCGGCGACGATGCGCCCGTGCGACATGACCGCGACGACGTCGGCCAGGCGCTCGGCCTCCTCGATGTAGTGCGTCGACATCAGCACCGTCACGCCCCCGCTGCGCAGGCCGTCGATCAACGTCCACAGCTCCTGGCGCACCTGCGGGTCCAGGCCGACGGTCGGCTCGTCCAGCAGCACCAGCCGCGGCTGGTGGATCAGGCCGCGCGCGACAAGCAGCCTGCGGCGCATGCCGCCCGACAGCTCGCGCACGATCGTGTCGGCGCGCGCCGTCAGGTTGGCCAGCGCCAGCGCGCGCGCCACGGCGTCGGCGCGCTCGCTCGCGGGCACGCGATACAGGCGCGCGAACACCGTGAGGATCTGCCGGCAGGTGAGCTCGACGTCGAGGTTGTCCAGCTGCGGCACGACGCCCATCTCCATGCGCGCCTGCTTGGATTCGCGCGGCAGCTCATAGCCGAGCACGCGCAGCTCGCCCTCGTCGGCGAGTGCCTGCGCGGTGAGCATGCGCATGGTCGTCGACTTGCCCGCGCCGTTGGGACCGAGCAGCCCGAAGCACACACCGCGCGGCACCGACAGGTCGAGCCCATCGACGGCGACGATCGTGCCGAAGCGCTTGACGACGCCACGCAGCGAGATCGCCTCCGTCGCGGCGGGCCCGTCCACTGGCTGATCGGCAGTCAAAGGCATCGCCGACACTCTATGGACCCTGCTCACGGCCTCTGCGCCGGGTGTCCAGTCGTGGATGGGCGAATCCTCTACGACGGTCCATACTCGAAAAGCACGCCCCCGGGCAACCTACCGACACGCTGTTGCAGTCACGCCAGCCCACAAGCGAGCGCGAGCAGAGGCCATGCGACCAAGAACGCCACAGATCGTCGCCCTCGGAGGCGGCGGATTCTCGATGGAGCGCGACAGCTCGTTGCTCGATGACTACGTGCTGTCGCTGACCGATGCAGAACGCCCGCGCGTGTGCTTTCTGCCGACGGCTTCGGGCGACGCCGACCACTACGTGGTGCGCTTCTACCGGCGCTTCGCCGCCTCCTGCGACGCCAGCCACGTGTCGCTGTTTCGCCGCGACCAGGGCACCGGCGGCGTCGAGGACGACCTCGCCAGCCATCTGCTCGCGCAGGACCTGATCTACGTCGGCGGCGGCAACGTGGTCAGCATGCTTGGGGCGTGGCGCGCGCACGGCCTCGACGACGTCCTGCGCAAGGCCTGGCGCAAGGGCATCGTGCTGTGCGGTCCGTCGGCCGGCTCGCTGTGCTGGTTCGACGAGGCGCTCAGCGCCTTTCACGGTGCTCCGCGCAGCGTGCGCGGCTTGGGCATGCTGCCTTACTCCAACTGCGTCCACTACGACGCCGAGCCGGCACGGCGCGCCGAGTACCACCGCTTCGTCGGCGACGGCATGCGGCCTGGCTTCGCCGCCGAGGACGGCGTCGCGCTGCACTTCCGCGGCACGCGCCTAAAGCACGCCGTCAGCTCGCGCGTCGACGGCAGCGCCTTTCGCGTCGAGCACACCCGAGACGGCGTCGTGGAGACGCCGTTGAAGGTCAGCTACCTCGGCGAGGCTCCGCTCGCCGGGCCGAGCGGCGGCGAGGCCGTCGCCGCGGCCGCCAAGCCGGCTGCGACATCGCGGCGCCCGCGCGCGCGGCGGCGTTCGACGCGACGCTCGGCCGCAGCCGCGGCGGTCGCCGCTGCTGGCGAGCATCTGCCGGGCTCGGCCGAGCCGGTCCCAGCGTGAGCGCCGACGGGCCTGGCGCGAGCGCTCCGCCGGAGGTGGCGCCGGGCGAGCGCCTGATCTTCGCGATGGGCGGCGGCGGCTTCACGATGGAGCCGACCAACCCGCTGCTCGACGACTTCGTGCTGTCGCTGAGCGGCGCCAAACAGCCTCGCGTGCTGTTCCTGCCGACGGCATCCGGCGACACGACGGCGCAGATCAACGCCTTTCAGGCGCGCTTTGCCGACCGCTGGTGTGTGCACGAGCATCTGTCGCTGTTTCGCCTGCGCGACGCGCGCAGGCCGCTGCGCGAGATCGTGCTTGAACAGGACGTCATCTACGTCGGCGGCGGCTCGATGCGCAACCTGCTGGCGATCTGGCGCGCGCATGGCCTCGACGAGCTGCTCGTGCAGGCATGGAGCGCGGGCACGGTGCTGGCCGGTCTGAGCGCCGGGGCGATGTGCTGGTTTGAGGGCGGCGTGACGCGTTCCAGCGGGCCGCCCGAACCGCTGGCCGGGCTCGGTCTGCTGGAGGGCTCGCTGAGCGTGCACGCCGACGGCGAGCCCGAGCGTCTGCCGGTGTGGCTGTCCAACGTGCGCGACGGCACGCTGCCCGGCGGCTGGGCGCTGGACGACGGCGTCGGACTGCTGTTTCGCGGGTTGCGCCTGGACCGTGTGGTCAGCTCGCGCCCGGGTGCGGGCGCGGAGCGCGTCGACCAGGTCGCGGGCGAGCTGGTGCGCCACCGCCTCACGCCCGAGCTGCTCGGCGACGGGCAGCAGGCGCTCGGCGGCGTCGACGAGGCGGTGCAGGAGATGCGCCGCGTGCAGCGCATGCGGCGGGGCCTCGCAGACGGCAGCAGGTGAGCTCGCGCGCGCCCGCGGCGCACGCCGGCGGCGGCGCACCCCCGATCAGCCGACGGTCGTGCCGGGCGCGATGCCGCGGTTCTCGACGCCGACGCCGTCGTGCGGGCGGTCCTCGTAGACCGACACGGAGCGAACGTCGAACTCGCGCACGCCCGAGGTGAAGCCGCTCTGGCAGGAGCAGCTGCGCAGGCCGTAGCTGAGCACCAGTGAGTCCTTGGCGGCGAGGTCGGGCTTGGCCGGGCCGACGTCGGTCGCCCATGGCTGGAGCTCGCCGTCGATCCAGACGCTGTAGGTGTTGTTCGGCTTGAGCTCGAAGGTGTAGGTGTGAAAGGCCTGCGCAGGGTCGGTCGCGAAGCCGACTTTCGTGCCTCTGACCAGCGGCGAGGCAAACCAGGCGGTGTACAGCGAGGCGGTCTTCCATCCGCTGGTGTCCTTGCCGGTGGCGCCGTAGGCCTCGAAGAAGTCGGCCTCCGTATCGGACCACGGCGGCCCGTTGCTCCACCAGGCCGGATCGGCCTCGCCGGTGTTCACGGGCAGCTTGGCGACGGCCTGGAACACGAGCGTCTGCCCTTTGCCCGGCGACCAGTGGAAGAACGAGTACCCCGGCAGGCGTTCGGACAGGCCGCGCAGCGTGCCGCAGATGTAATGCTTGCCTCCCGGCGACTGCGCCGCCGCCGTATGCGTGCAGGCGAGCTTCAGCCCTTCGGCGGTCTGCGCGACGGCGCTCGGGTTGAACACCTCCAGCTCGTCGTCGTTGAAGCCGGCGCAGTTGCCGCGCGACGAGCAGTTGTTGGCAAACCACGTGTTGTCCTCGCCGGCGGCGCTGCCGATCGGCGCGCCGAACGCATCGGCATAGACGACCGACCAGCCGCCGGGCGGCGTCGGGGGGCCCGTCGGCGCCGGGCTGACCGCGCGAGCCTGAGCGGCCCTGCGGGTGGAAGTCGGGCCACCGCCGGTCTGCGATAGCGCGATTGCCAGGCCTGCGACCACCGACAGGGCGACCACCAGGGCACCCACGCGCCATCGAGACCACCGGCCCGAACTATCCATGGCGCTCAGGCTCTCAGATCGGGTGGGCGGCGGAGCCGAGCCTCAGGACCGCGGTGTGCTGCTCAGATAGATCGCGCTGAGATCCTCGTCGCCGTGCTCGGGCACGACCTGCTGCATGCGCTGGGCGATCGCGTCGAGCGCCGGGAGGTCCAGCCCGTGTTCGCGCGCTGACTCGGACGCGAGCACGGCGTCCTTGGTCGCCCAGCGCAGCGCGAACGTTGGCGCGAAGTCCCGTTCGATCATCGCCTTGGCCTTCATGCGCACGTACGGCGAGTCCAGCGGCCCGTTCTCGATGGCCTGCAGGAACAGCGAGGGATCGAGTCCGAGTCCCTCGGCCAGGGCGACCGTCTCGGCGGCACCCTCGACGACGGCGACGATCCACGCGTTGGTGACGAGCTTCAGTCGACTGCCTGCCCCTGCCTCGCCGATCCACATCGTGCGCTGGCCGACCGCGTCGAGGATCGGCTGCACGCGTTCGCGCAGCGCCTGCTTGCCCGAGGCCAGCACGACCAGCTTGCCCTCGGCCGCGGGCTGCTGGGTTCCCAACACGGGAGCGTCGACGAAGCCGACGCCGCGCTCGCACGCGAGTTCGATGCAACGCGATGTGGCGCGCTCGCCGATCGTGCTCATCTGGACCCACACACAATCCTCGGTCGCGTCGCTCAACGCGCCGCGATCACCCTGCATCGCATCGAGCACGGCGTCGCCATCGCCGAGCATCGTGACAATCGTGCGTGCACCGGCGGCCGCCTGTGCCGGCGTGTCGAACAGTCTCGCGCCGTGCTCGCTCAGCGGCTCTGCCTTCTCGCGCGTGCGGTTCCAGGCGTGCAGTGTCAGCCCCGCATCGGCGATGTTGGTCGCCATGCCAAGGCCCATGCGCCCGCCTGCTCCGAGCACTGCGACGGGTTCGCTGCGGCTCATCTCACGCCCTCAGGGCCGGACGAACGTGTTCGGGTCGGGCCCGATTCGCGTGCCCGCGTCGATCGCGTCGAGCGCCTGCATCTCGGTGTCGCTGAGCTGGAAGTCGAAGACTTCGAAGTTCTCGACGATGCGCTCGGGCGTCACCGACTTGGGAATCACCACGTTGCCGATCTGGATGTGCCAGCGGATGATCGTCTGCGCCGGCGTCTTGCCGTGCGCGGCGGCGATCTCGACGATCGTCGGGTCCTCGAGCTCCAGGCCCCGCCCGAGCGGGCTCCAGGCCTCGGTGAGAATGCCCAGGCGCTCGTGCTCGCGGCGCAGGCCGACCTGCTGGAAGTGAGGGTGCAGCTCGACCTGGTTGATCGCCGGCGTGACGCCGGTCTCGGCGATCACCCGCTCGAGATGCTCCGGTTCGAAGTTCGACACGCCGATCGAGCGCACGAGTCCTTCCTGCTGCAGCTCGACGAAGGCCTTCCAGGTCTCGACATACTTGTCGTGCGCCGGCACCGGCCAGTGGATCAGGTAGAGATCCAGATGGCTCAGCTCGAGGCGCTCGAGGCTCGCGCGGCACGCGCGCTTGGCCTGCTCGTAGCCCTGGTCGTCGTTCCAGCACTTGGTCGCGACGAAGATCTCGTCGCGATCGAGCCCTGAGGCGCGAATCGCCTGGCCGACCGGACCCTCGTTTCGATAGGCGGCGGCGGTGTCGATGTGGCGGTAGCCCGCCGAGAGGGCTTCGGCGACGGCCAGCTCGGTCTCCTTCGCGGGCACCAGAAAGACGCCGTAGCCGAGCTGCGGAATGCGCTCGTCGCCTGCGAGCGCGAGTCGTGGGATCTGATCGGTGGGCGCGGTCATGGCGTTGTCAATGCCCACTATGCCCGAAGCGAAACGCGGGCGTATAGTCGGGCAAGTGACCGCCATCAATCGCCAAGTGTGCCTCGCCGCCCGACCGTCGGGGCTGCCACAGGACTCCGACTGGGAGCATCGACAGCAGCCGATGCCGGTGCCCGGCGAGGGGCAGTTCGTGGTGGAGGTCTCACACATCTCGCTGGACCCCGCGATGCGCGGCTGGATGAACGCCGGCGCCTCCTACATCGATGCGGTCGAAGTCGGCGACGTGATGCGCGCGGGCGCGGTCGGCACGGTCAGCGCGTCGGAGCATCCGGCGTTCGCCGTCGGCGATCAGGTCTACGGCGTGTTCGGCGTGCAGGAGCACGCGCTGTCCGACGGCAAGGGCGTGTTCAAGATCGATCCGTCGCTGGCGCCGGTCGAGACCTACCTGGGCACGCTGGGCATGCCGGGGCTGACCGCCTACTTCGGGCTGCTGGACGTGGCCGATCTCAGAGAGGGCGAGACCGTCGTCGTGTCGGGCGCGGCCGGCGCGGTCGGCAGCGTCGCCGGACAGATCGCGAAGATCAAGGGCGCTCGCGTGATCGGCATCGCCGGCGGCGAGGAGAAGTGCAACTGGCTGGTGCAGGAGCTCGGCTTCGACGCGGCGATCGACTACAAGTCCGAGGACGTGCGCAAGGCGCTGCGCGAGCACGCGCCGCAAGGCGTGGACGTGTACTTCGACAACGTCGGCGGCGAGATCCTCGACGCCGTGCTCACGCGCCTGGCGCGCGGAGCGCGAATCGTGATCTGCGGCGCCGTGTCGCAGTACAACGCCACAGGAGGCGTGCGCGGTCCGTCCAACTACCTGTCGCTTTTGGTGTTCCGCGCGTCGATGATCGGCATGGTCGTGTTCGACTATCACGAGCGCTTCGCCGAGGCGATGGGCGCGATCGCCGGGTGGCTGGGCGAAGGTCGGATCGTCTCGCGCGAGCACACCGTCGAGGGCGGCGTGGAGGACTTCCCACAGACGCTGCTGAAGCTGTTCGCGGGCGAGAACACCGGCAAGCTGGTGCTGCGCGTGGCCCAGCGCCCGAGCTAGGCGGGCGCGCTGTCGGCCAGCAGCCGACCGACGAGCTCGCGCCAGCAGGCCCGCAGCTGCTCGGGCGTCATCGCCAGGTCGCGACGCTGGAACAGCACCAGTTCGCTGACGAGCGCGCCGAGCAGCACATCGGCCAGATAGCCGATGTCGCCGTCGTAGCCGCTGTCGCGCAGCAGCGCTGTGACGTGTGCGCGGTAGGCCGCATAGACGCTGTGGCGAAGGCGCTCGCCGGGCGCGCCGTTCTCGGCGGCCACGAGCAGGTCTCCCTGGATCTCGATGTGCTCGAGCATGCGCTCGCCAAAGGCGACCAGGCGCACGCACGGCGGCGCGCCAGGGCCGAACGGCGCCGGGCCGCGGATGAAGCCCTCCTGGAAGCTGCGCTCGCGCTCGTCCAGCAGCGCACGCATCAGCCCGCAGCGGTCGCCGAAGTGGCGAAACAGCGTGCCCTTGCCGACGCTCGCCGCATGTGCGATCTGATCCATCGTGACCGCGCCGGCGCCCTGTTCGCCGACCAGCTGCTCGGCGGCTAGGAGGATCGTCGCGCGATTGCGCGCGGCGTCGGCGCGCTCGTGGCGCGCGGGTTCGAGCATTGGCAATGCAGCTGACGCGCCGTTCCCCCTCACGCCGCCCATCCTATCTTCGACTATTACCGGACTGTGGTCCATTTGTGTTAGTATAGCTGTATTCGGACTACGGTCCGCTAACAACGAGCGACAGGAGAACGCAATGTCAGCCACCGCCACAGAGATTCAGACGAAGCTTCCCGCCGGCACCTGGAAGGTCGATCCGACGCACTCCTCGGCCAGCTTCGCGGTCAAGCACATGGTCGTCGCGACCTTCCGCGGGCGCTTCGAGAACATCGACGCCACGCTCGACGTCGGCGATGATGGACTCGGCCGCTTGGTCGGCGCCGTCGACGCCGGCTCGATCGTGGTCAAGGACGAGAACCTGCAGGCGCACCTCGGCTCGCCGGACTTCTTCGACACCGAGCGCTACCCCGAGCTGCGCTTCGCCTCCACGGCGATTCGCCGCGACGGCGACGAGCTGGTGATCGACGGTGAGCTGACGATCAAGGACCACACGCACGCTGTTGAGGCGCGCGGCACAGTCACCGACCCGCACGAGACGCTCGGCGGCGCGATCAAGATCGGTGTGACGCTTGAGACGGTGATCGACCGCACGCAGTTCGGCTTGGAGTGGAACGCACCGCTGCCCAAGGGCGGCTTCGCACTGGCCAACGACGTCAAGCTGACGGTCGAGCTCGAGCTCGCCCGGGACGGCGAGTAGACGACATGCGAGTCCTGGGCATCTCCGGCTCGCTGCGCGGCGACTCGCACAACGGGCGCCTGCTTCGGGCGGCGGCAGAGCTGCTGCCGCCCGGAGTGGAGTTCGTGCGCTTCGACGGCCTGAAGGCGATTCCGCCGTTCGACGAGGACGACGAGCAGGCGCCGGGAGCGGCAGTCGAAGCGTGGCGCGCGGCGATCGAGAACGCCGACGCGCTGCTGTTCGCCACGCCTGAGTACAACCACTCGATTCCCGGCGCTCTGAAGAACGCGGTCGACTGGGCCTCACGGCCGTCGGCGTCGGCGGCGCTGCGCAACAAGCCTGCGACGACGATCGGCGCGAGCACGGGCATGTTCGGCGCCGTATGGGCGCAGGCCGAGCTGCGCAAGTCGCTTGCCGCGGCCGGCGCGCGCGTGCTCGACCGTGAACTGCCCATCGGCGAAGCCGACGAAGCCTTCAACGACGACGGAACGCTTGTCGAGCACGACCAGGAGCTGGCACTGGCGGAGATCGTCGCCGAGCTGATCGCCGAGGCGGCCCCTAGCGACGCGCGCATCGCGGCTTAGCGAAGGCCGCTGCGCTCTGCTCGCCGTGCGCGCGACAATGCGCGCATGGCGACACAGCAGCAGCTCGCGCCGGAGAAGGTGTCAGACCAGTTGGAGCGATGGCTGGGCGGCGACGGTGAGAAGACGCTGGGCGGCCTGATCGACGCATTCGGCAAGGGCAGCTTCGCGCTGATCTTCCTGGTGCTGATGGCGGTGCCGGCGCTGCCGCTGCCAACCGGCGGCGTGACGCACGTGCTGGAGGTCGTCGTGATGCTGCTGGCGCTGGAGCTGATCGTCGGGCGGCGCACGGTTTGGCTGCCGGAGCGCTGGCGCAAGCTCGAGCTGGCCGGTCCGAAACAGGAGAAGTTCATCACGACGCTGCTGCGGCGCATTCGCTCGCTGGAGCGCTTCTCGCGCCCGCGCGGGCGCTGGCTGTTCGGGCACCGGCTCAGCGGCAGCGTGTTCGGCGTGATCGTGCTCGGCCTTGCGCTGACGGCCTTCCTCGCGCCGCCATTCTCCGGCCTGGACACGCTGCCGTCGCTCGGCGTGGTCGTGCTGGCGCTGGGCTATCTGCTGGCCGACGTGCTGCTCGCCGCAGTCGGACTGGTGATCGGCGCGCTGGGCGTCTTCTCGGTGATCTTCCTCGGGAGCATCGCCGTGAAAGCCGTCAAGAGCATCTTCTAGCGCTGCGCGTCTTCGAGGGCTGCGGCAAGCCTTAGGAGCGTGACGTCGAGCGCCGCGGCGAGGCGTCGCACGGTCATCCAGCCGGGGTTGTTCAGTCCGCGCTCGATACGCGACAGAGCCGAGGCGGTCAAGCCGGCATCGAAGGCAAGCTGCTCTTGGGTGATGCCGCGCTCCTCGCGAAGCCGTTTGAGCAGCGCCGCGAGCACCTGGTCCGTTGCCTCGTGCACCTAAGAAACATGCCGAAGTCCTAGGGTCAAAGTCCAGGGATTCGAGTCCTAGGAATAAAAGCCCTGTATTCTGCCCCACTGCACGAATCATCCCCACAGATGGTCGAGTGCACCGGCCAGGCGGCGCGTGCGTGCGCAAGCTCGGGCGCGCCGCCGGCCACGTGCGACTATCGCGTCGATCATCTACTTGCTGCGCTGTCGGGGGCGCGGAACGAGTCGGGTGGGCGGCGAAGTGAGCGTGTCGGCCGGGGGCTTGCGAGCTGGCGCTCTCTCGCAACGTCGCGTCTGTGACATTTGCAGCGCGCGCCTATTTGACGACGTGCTACCGGCTGCTGAGCTCATGGCTCGTCCGTCTCGGCTATGAGGTTGCGAGTCGAGCGGATTCCGTCGGCTGGGTCGCTCCACCCGCTAGAGCGCTCCAGCGCGAGAACGGCGTCCTCCAACTCGTTAGCCGCTGACCCAAGCTCATAGCGGTCGGCACCCGGCGGCCCACCATCGGCACTTGGAAATGCGACGGTCGAGTCTGCGCATCGCGAGCGTGTCTGCCGCTGTTCGGGCAGCAGCCTCCACAACCGCCCAGTCATCTGGCCTCAAACCCTCCGCGAGTAGCTGCGAGCTGGCGGCCCAGCCTGGCAGCGTGAGAGCATCCCAGTCCAGCGAGCCCCAGGAGTTCTCTCCTAGCGCGAAGCGAATCGCTGAGGCAGCCCGGCCCATCTCACGAGTGATCAGTCGGGACGCTCCGCGCACTCGCGCCGCTCGCGTCGTCGCACAAGGCCGATCCTGGCCGAAAACTCTAGGACGCCCATGTCGGTAGCGTCGCACAAGCGGCAATGGACGGACTAGCGTCGATCAATGCGCCTTCGTCCAGCTCCGACTGGTGCAGGATGGAACGGAAGGTGTCACGGGAATCTGCTCGAGGCCCACATGTCCTGGTTTGTGTCCGTATCGCCGCGGCTGGCCGGCCAGGCTACAAGAGACACGGGCCTACGGTGCTGGCAAGAGCTTGACGCTTGGATCGCGATTCGCTTAGAGTCGCACTGATCTACAGCCGCAGTTTGGGGGAAAGGTAGCTCGGCTGGTGCCCGAGAACGGCGCGAACGATAAACCGGTTGCGTGGCTGGTCAGTGCGACTGCGACTATCGCCCTGCTCCTCAGCGCTGTCGGGATCGGTACGGGTGACGTCCCGCACGTCCTTCGGAACCATCCTTTGCTCGCTGGCTTGCTGTTTGCCGCTGTGATCGTTGGAAGTCTCATAGGAGCCTGGGGGGCGGCTCATGTCAAAGCCGGTTTGTCAGGCCACACCCAGCTGGTGGTAAGTGCGATCATCCTCGCGAGCGCCGCGATACTCGCATTGATTACGGGGGTCGTGTCCGCCACCGACAAATCCGACCCTGGCATAACCACTGCCATCATCACCAATAGTCAAAAGCAACAAGCACTACGCTTCGGTGTAAAGGACAGCGGTCTGAAGTCGACCGACAAAATGACAATTAAGGTGACGGCGCTGACCTACATTCTGGGCAATGACAAGCCGCTCCGAACTTCTCTCTATGCGGAGTCGTTGGGACCAAGCTACGCCGGCGACATCGACCAACAAGCAGAAGTACCTGTGCCACCTGCGCCGGCGAATGATCTTGAAGTTCAAGCGGGAATCGCTCAGCTCGCCGAATGCAACGGCGGTCCCGAAGCCACGACCACCAAGGTTGAACAACCTGGGTGTAGCAGGCTTCACGTCGGGAGGCTATTCGAGAAGCCTCAGTTGACCACGGCGTGGCGCAACGACCGACACAACGGCGCCGGTCTCTATATCCATGTACGAGCGCGTGACCTAGGAGAACACCGGGTCGTCTTGCGAGTCTTCGACGCTGTCGCGCATCACACGATTCTGACGGCGAACTGGCCGGCGCCCGCCAACGGGCTGATCTCGAAGTCCATAACGGCGATTGTGCCACGAAGGATTCGGCGACTCTGTGTAGCCACTAGCACCACGCAAGGAACGCCCACGTGTTCACCACCCGCCGGAAGCGGCACCGCATTCGTTAAGGAGAGGGCGCCGGGCCCGTAAGCGGTGTCGCACAAGCGGCGGTGCGCGACGGTCGCGCACACGTATCAGCAAGACATGTAGCGCCCAGCGGTTTGTCAGCACGTCGAGCCTCAGCGCAATCCGAGTTACGGAGCCTTCATCGGCCGCCGCCGGTCTGTAGCTAACCGCCTCCGAGCTGATCGAGCGGGCCGAGCGCTTGAGAGCGAGACCCGAGCTTCCAGACCGGCCAGAACGAAGCGCCAGGGCAACGGCCGACCGGGCGCGGGGCACGCCTCGGCCGACCGTTGGAGCGCGCTGCATCTGTGGGGATGATTCGCGCAGTCGGACACTACCCCGAGCATTGACGCTTCAGACACGGCGTTCCCGGTATCACCGGGATAACAACGTCAAGCCACCGGCCCGATAGCGTCGCAGTCGACGCACGCGCCCCCTCCTCTCGCGTACGTCGCCGCGTCGATGCTCCCGGGTGGGCGGAAGCCCGACGGCGGCACCGTGATCGGCACGGACGGGGGTTCTGGGGCCCGGCAGATAGGCCGGGCCCCAGGCAACCCGCGGCTCGCCTCGTGGCCGCGCTGGACGCTCGTTCGGTCTTGCGTTCTCGTGATCGAGGTGTAGCGTCCGGATCACGAACTAGAAATAGCCCGCATCGAGCGGATGACTGTCCGCTTGAAGGCTAGACGTGCGGAAAACTACGAGTCGTGTACGGGGGTCGCGCTTGACGATTGTACATTTCCGTCACATTATGTTCACATCGTCGATCGCGCGACCTTGCGGTCACGATGCTCTCCCCCAAAGCTTGCGAGAAGCTCGCGCGCGGGTGCTGGTGCACGCCACCTCCCCGCATCAACCGACCGTACTCGCAGCCCACAGCCTGCCTCGGCAGTGCAGGGCGACTCGAGTCGTTGGTTCTCGCACCAAGTGGCACCGGAAGGGATCAAAAAAAAAGCGTGGTCTCGTGCCGAGCGACGTCCCTGATGTGTCGGACGCTCGCTACCTGGTCGAGCGGGAGCACAAGCTCCCGCTCGACCTCACGCGCGACCGCACTGATCTCCTGGGGTTGTGGTCCCGGGAGCCGAGGGGACGTACCCTTGGCCCTAACGGTGTCTAGCCCCGAGCCGCTGTGCGCAAGCGCAGTCGGCTCGGGGCGCCTCGTTTGATTGCGGGGCGACCGCAGGATCAGCGTATCGGAATCATCACAATCGGCGCATCGAGGTCTGCTAGCCCCAACTGGCTCGGCGGCGGGAGCCCACGTTCACACGACCGATACACCCCTCGAGAAGCAGTCTGCGTTAATCTGGAACGTTTCCCCAAATAGAGGAAACGCAGAGCCAACCCCCGCATCCCAGATCGAGATTCGAGGGTGGCCCTAGGCAAGGTCCCCGGCCACAACCGAGGCTTCGCCGAAGCCAAAGACACATCAAAACCCAGCAAAGGGAGTAAAAACATGCCGTCTGGCCCACGCTACGCGCGCATTTCGCACGCGACGGCGCGCACTATATCCATAAACGACGCGCTCTACTCAAGGGCGATCAACGAGCAGCGCCGCCCGGCGCCGATGCCGAAGTACTGCACGCATGGGCACGCCGCCCTGCAGTGCTCCGAGTGCATTCGCGCGCATGAAGACCTGCTCGGCCTGAGCGCACGCAAGGTCGACTAACGAGGTAACGCAGAGAGGCACCGAAAAACACAGAAAACATCGGGGATGCGGAGCGGTCACGCTGACAGGCCCGGCCGCTCCGCCACCCCTTCCGAAATGCACAAACCACCGAGGCGGTCGGTACGGCGCGAAGAATAGCGCCGTACCGCCGCCCGCGTGGCCCGAGAAGGAGGCAAACGCGGAGATGAAGTCCTGGATCAAACACAAGGAGCCCGATCCGGCGAACGAGGATGCGACGCCGGGTTGGGTGGTGCAGGAGATCGAAGGTGATTCCGGCACCGACTATGAGACGCCCGGACGGATGCACGCCCGGGCGGAGACCGACGGGCATCAGCTCGGAGCCGCACGTGTGCCCAAGGAGGAGGCTGTCGGCACGAGCTCCGGCGCCCGAGGCTGGATCGCCGGCGGGAGCAGAGCGCGCATCGGCATGGCTCGCGCCGCCGCCCTCGCCGCACGCACCACCGCGCTGAAGCGCGTCAAGACCTTGCCCGCGCGCCAGGCCGCGAACGCCGCGGCACGGTCGAGCGGCAAAGAACGTACGCAGCGCTTGCGCAAGGACGCGTTGCCGTCCGCCCGCGAGCGTGAGGAGAAGCAGAAAACCTTCCTCAACGAGCTGCGCCAGCGCTACGTGCTGTTGTCGCGTGACGAGAAGGGTTACTTCAGCCATGTTGCGGTGCTCGTCGGGATCGAGGCAGGCGTTGTCGCCTTCGACGGGGGCGCGCTCTACGGCGCGCTCCAGCGCGCCGGCTTCTCTGGCGCAGTGCTCATCTACGTGATGATCGCGGTTCCGATCCTGATCGCAGCGGTCAATCACGGGCTCGGGTTGCTCGCGGGCGCGATTGGCCTGAAGCTTGCCGGGAGCACGAGGTTGAAGGCGGCGATCGGTGCGTTCGCCGCGACGCTCGGTTGCCTGGTCTTCGCGCTCATCTTGCTCGCGGTCTTCCGCGGCGAGGCGACCTCGGCGCAGAACGCCGTGATCACGGCATGGGCGAAGGGAGGACTTGGCACCGGCCCAAATCTGCTCATCAGTCCGAGTTGGCTAGGGCCGGCGCAGATCGCTGGTAGCGGTGCCTCCATCATCGCCGTCGCGCTTTGGACGCTGGCGGGAGAGGGGCGGGAACTGCGCAGCGAGATCGGGCGTGCTGAAGGCCTCGTGAACCAGCGTGAAGCCGAGCGGATCGAGGTCGAAGCTGAGATCGAGCGCGGCCACGAGACCGATGCGACGCTCGCGGTCGCTGCCGCAGAGATGAAAGCCGCCGCCGCCGAAGCGCAGGTCGAGGTCGACGCGCACGCGGACTCGCTCAAGGCCAGCGTCGAAACCGAGGAAGGGCTTGAGGAAGCCGCCGCGGGTCGCCTTACGACGAGCTACGTCTACACAAACCAGGTCTACCGCAACGGCGGCATCGTCCGCGTGGCGTTCGCCACCGTGACGCGCCTCGGTCGACGGTTTACGCCTTCCCCAGGGGACACAGAAGGACAACCGCGCCACGAGGCGAGCACGAACGGCCACCGGCCGACGAGCGCCGACGAGCTGTCAAGCCTCATCAAGGACTAATCCAGGGACAAGGAGGATCAGAACATGAACACGAACAAGGCCTTCCTGGTCAGCCTCGCGGTCGCTGCACTTGCGCTCAGTGGCTGCGGTGGCGGTCGGGCCACCAACTCCTCGCCCGCTTCGGCGCGCCGGGTCGTCCTTGAGTGGGACGCTACCGGCGCGACGAGCCGGATCGCGAGCTACCGCACCGAACTCAAGAACGAGGTCGTACACGTCGCTGCCGAACACGGCGACCTGTTCGCAGTCGTACTCGACGGCCAGCCGCTGACGACCTCAAGCGTTACCGCGCGCAACTTCGCCGAAACCCCGCCGGACGGCATCGAACCAAACCACGCCAATGAAGCACTCGCCGCCGGCTTCGCCCATGACTTCATCACAAGCTTTACTCCGCAGGAGACGGTCGCTGGCTCGGGGCAGCTGCAAGGCCTGATGCTCGCCGCCCAAACGCCGCACGTCGGCGAAGTAGTCTTGTGGAGCGACGGCGTTGTCAACGAACCGGCCGACGGCTTCGACCTGTCCGCGGCGAGCGTGCCCGAACTGAATGCCGAGATCGCACGCTGGAAGCCGAAGCTCGCGGGACTACGCGGCGTCACTGTTGTAATCGTCGGCGTCGGTCGCGGCGTCCACCGCATCGCCACGGTCGAACGTGCGCACCGTCTGTTCTCCGCCCTCGTTGAAGGCAACGGCGGACGGCTCGTCTGGACCCCGACGCTCGCCCAGCGCTAGACGTGCCCCACCCTCATGCCGCGCAGCCAACCGACCATCGCAAGGTCACACGGTTGCCCGACGCGCTCGCGCCATGGCGCTCATCGTCGGCAGCTTCGTGATCGCGAAAAGGCTCGTGGATCACTACACCAAGCACTGAAGGTTCGGAGACGTCTCATGCGTGCTGTGCAAAGCTGCAGCGCGCAACGCCAGAAAACGCCTCCAGGAGTCAAGCGCGCGACTTCCAAAGGCGTTTTCTGGTGGAGACCTTTCGATCTTCGTCAAGCTGACGGAGGGGGAGGGATTCGAACCCTCGTCAGACCAATCAGGCCTGAAACGGTTTTCGAGACCGCCGCATTCAACCGCTCTGCCACCCCTCCACGGCCCGGCTGGGGGACGAGCGGTGCATCTTAGTCCGTCGCCGCGCGCGTCAGGCGTCGTTAGCGCCGTGAGGCGAAGAACGCGCTGAGCAGTTCGCCACAGCGCGGCGCCAGCAGCCCGCCGGCGACCTGCGGGCGGTGGTTGAGCGCCGGCTCGCCGAGCACGTCGAGCACGCTGCCGCAGGCGCCGGCCTTGGGATCGCTGGCGCCGTAGACGACGCGCGCCACGCGCGCCAGCACGATCGCGCCGGCGCACATCGCACAGGGCTCGAGCGTCACGTAGATGCTGGCATCGAGCACGCGCCAGCTGCCCACAGCTCTCGCCGCCTCGCGCAGCGCAAGCACCTCGGCATGGGCGGTCGGGTCCTGGCGCAGCTCGCGCTCGTTGTGCGCCGCGGCGAGCAGCTCGCCGTCGTGGACGACCACGGCGCCGATCGGCACGTCGTCGTGCGCGAGCGCGAGCTCGGCCTCGCGCAGCGCCAGGCGCATGAAGTAGTCGTCGCGTGAAAAGAAGCGCTCGCTCATCGGTCTGCCCGCCTGCTCTGCGACAGTGCGTGCCGCCCAAAGGACTCCGGCGCATCATCATTATCGACAACCGCGCATGTCCCCTGCCAACCGCCGCATCCTCCGCCGTGTCCGCGCCCGCCGCCTGTTGCTGGGCGTGTGTGCCTGTGCGGGCATCGCAGCAGTCGCTCCCGCGACGAACGCCGCGGCGGCGGCGTCGAACTACGCCCCGCACCAGATCCTCGTCAAGTACGTCGCCGCAACGCCCGCCCATGCGCGCGACGCGACGGCACGAGCGGCGGGTGCCGGCCGGCCGGCCACGACCGCGCCGCACACCCGCCTTCTGCAGCTTGCGCCGGGCGTCAGCGTCGGCGCTGCGCTGCGCCGCTTGCGCGGCCGGCGCGACGTCGCCTGGGCGGTGCCCGACTACCGCGCGCGCGCCGCCGGCGGACTGATCCCCAACGATCGCGGCGACGGCGCGGCGGCGGGCGACTGGCAGCAGCTGCAGTGGAACTTCGTCGGGCCGTTCGGCGTCAACGCTCCGCAGGCCTGGGCCAACGTGGCGGCCGACGGAGCGCCGGGCGGCAAGGGCGTAGTCGTCGCGGTGCTCGACACGGGCGTGGCCTACGCCACGCACGGACGCTTCCTGCGCTCGCCGGACTTCTCGCGCTTCGGCTTCGTCGGCGGCTATGACTTCATCGCGCACAACCGCTTTCCCGACGACCGCAACGGGCACGGCACGTTCGTCGCCGGTACGATCGCCGAGGCGACGAACAACCACTACGGGCTCACCGGGCTAGCGTTCGCCACGCGCATCATGCCCGTGCGCGTGCTCAACACGCAGGGCGAAGGCGAAGCGTCGACGATCGCCCAGGGCGTGCGCTACGCCGTCAAGCACGGCGCGCGCGTGATCAACCTGAGCCTCGAGTTCTCCAGCAACGTGACCGCCTCGGACATCCCCGAGCTGATCGAAGCGCTGCGCTTCGCGCGCCGGCGCGGCGTGCTCGTCGTGGCGGCGGCAGGCAACGAGGCGCACACGGCGATCGCCTACCCGGCGCGCGCGCCCGACGTGGTTGCCGTCGGCGCAACGACCGAACACGGCTGCCTGGCCGACTACTCCAACGACGGCAGCGGCCTCACGCTTGTCGCGCCCGGCGGTGGCGCCGACGCCAACCTGCCGGGCGACCCCAACTGCAACGCCGAAGGGCCGGCCGGGCGCGACGTCTTTCAGGTGACCTTCACGGGCGCCTCGCCTCGGCGCTTCGGCATGCCCTCGGGCTATGAAGGCACTTCGATGGCTGCGCCGCACGTGGCCGCGACGGCCGCGCTGGTCATCGCCAGTCGCGTGCTCGGGCGACGGCCGACGCCGGCGGCGATCATCGCGCGACTTCGCGCGACTTCGCGCAAACTCGGCGGCGGTGGCGACGAAGGTCTGTATGGCGCAGGGCTGGTCGACGCGGCCGCCGCGACGGCGCCTGGAGGTCCGGGCGCCGTGCCGGGCTGAGCGGACCGGCGGGCGTGGCGGTCTCGCCTCCCGCGCGCTGTGATCTGGCGGTGGTCGGCGCGGGCATCGTCGGTCTGGCGGTCGCGCGCGAGTGGACGCGACGCCATCCGCGTGCGTCGGTGTGCGTGTTCGAGCGCGAGCAGCAGCCGGCGACGCATCAGACGGGGCACAGCTCGGGCGTGATCCACTCGGGCATCTACTACCGGCCGGGCTCGCTGAAGGCGCGCCTGTGCGTGCAGGGCGCCCAAGAGCTCTACGACTACTGCGAGCAGCGCTCGATCGTCCACGAGCGCTGCTGCAAGCTGATCGTGGCGACCGACGAGCGCCAGCTTGCGAGCCTCGCGGAGCTGCAACGCCGCGGCGAGGCCAATGGCGTCAGCGACTTGCGCCTGCTGCGCGGCGCAGACATCGAGCAGGTGGAGCCACACGCGCGCGGCGTCGCCGCGCTGCACTCGCCGCGGACGGGCATCGTCGACTTCGCCGCCGTCGCGCGCGCCTTCGCCGATGATGTGGTCGCATCCGGCGGCGTCGTCGCCTGCGACTGCGAGGTGACGGGCATCGAGCTGCGCGCTCGCTCGCTGCGCCTGAGGCACGCCGGCGGCGAGACCGAGGCCGGGCACGCGATCTTCTGCGCCGGCGCCTGGTCAGACCGGCTGGCCGTCGCCGACGGCGGCCAGCCTGACCCGCGCATCGTGCCATTTCGCGGCGCCTATCTGCGCGTGAAGCCGCAGCGACGCGAGCTCGTGCGGGCGCTGGTCTACCCCACGCCCGATCCTTCGCTGCCGTTCCTCGGCGTGCACCTGACGCGGCATCTCGATGGTCAGCTGCTGATCGGCCCGACGGCCCTGATCGCCGGAGCACGCGACGCCTATGACCTGCGCCGTGTGCGCCTCGCCGACCTGCGCGAGACGCTCGCCTGGCCGGGCACGTGGAGGCTGCTCGCCCGTCATTGGCGCGCCGGCGTCGGCGAGCTGCGCCGCTCGGCCTCGCACCGCGCGCTCGTCGCGGCCGCTGCGCGTCTCGTTCCGCAGCTCACGAGCGACGACGTCGAGCCCGGCTTTGCCGGCGTGCGCGCGCAGGCGCTGTCTCGCGATGGGCGGCTGCTGGAGGACTTCGCCTTCTCCGCCGGCGAGCGCTCGCTGCACGTGCGCAACGCGCCGTCGCCGGCTGCGACCGCGTCGCTGGCGATCGCGGGTCACGTCTGCGAGCAGGCCGAGCGCACGTTCGCGCTCGCGCTGTGAACCGGCTAGGCCGCCTGGGCCAGCCGTGCGACGGCGTCGGCGACGCCCTCGTCAGCGGTGGCGAAGCGCGGATTCCACTGCAGCTCGCGCTTGATCTTGGCGTTTGACGAACGCGCCGAGCGCACGACCGCGTCGACGGCGTTGCGTCCCGCCACCAGGCGTGCCAGCGCCGGGGGAATGCGACGCGGCGAGCCGAGGCCGAGCCGCTGTGCGGTGAGCGCCATGAAGTCATAGAAGCTGATCGGCCGGTCGTCGGCGACGTGGAAGGTCGACCCAGGCTCGGCGCGCTCGATTGCCAGCACGAGCGCCGCGGCGACGTCGTCGACGTGCACGACGTCCCACAGGTTCGTGCCGGAGCCGATCACGGCGAAGCGCCCGGGCCGACGCAGCTGCGCAATCAGCTCCTCGGCATACCAGCCTCCGGGGCCGTACACGTGCGACGGTCGGATCACCACGGCGGGCAGGCCGCTGGACAGCACGAGGCGCTCGCCCTCCTGCTTGGTGCGGCCGTAGGGCGTGTGCACGGGCAGCGGCGTCTCCTCGGTCAGCAGCGCGCCGCGCGCGTCGCCGGTCACGACGGTCGAGGCGAACACGAAGCGCGGCGCGGCGGCGCTGTCTTGACCTGCGAGTGCCGTACATGCGTCCAGCAGGCGCGCCGTGCCGGCGACATTCACCTCGCGCAGCTTCTGCTCGCTGCGCTGCGAGGCGATCTCCGCGGCGAGATGCACGACGCACTGCGGACGCTCCGCGGCGAGCGCTCGTGACAGCGTCGGGCCATGGCCCAGATCGCCCGCCAGCGGGCGCGTGCCGGGGGGCGCCGAGCCCGCTCGGCGCACCAGTGCCGCCACGTCGTGGCCGTCGGCCAGAAGCCGCGCGCAGAGCGTGCGGCCGATGAAGCCGCTGGCGCCGGTGACGAGTACGCGCATCCGTCCGAGCCTACCCGAGGGCAACCATCAACCGGCGGGCACGGAAGACGAAGTGGCTAGGTTGTGCGGATGCACGGACGCCTGCGACCGACGCTGCTCGTCTGCGTGGCCGTCGCCGCGTCGCTCGTCGCGTTCGCGGCCGTTGCGTCGGCCGAACCGACGTGGACGACCTACCACCGCGATTCGCTTCGCTCGGGCAACGACCCCGACGCCAGCTCGCCAGTGGCGCCGACGCTGGCCTGGCACTCGCAGGATCTGGGCGCGCCGATCTGGAGCCAGCCGCTGATTCTCGGCTCGCGCGTGTACGTGGCGACGGTCGGCGACAAGATCGCCGCGCTCGACGCCACCAGCGGCGCAGTCGTGTGGGAAAGGACCGTCGGCGCGCCGGTGCCCGCGTCGGCGCTGCCCTGCGGCGACATCACGCCAACTGTGGGCATCGTCGGCACGCCGGTGATCGACCCGGCCACGCAGGTCATCTACGCGGTCGCCGACACCTGGGACGGCGCGAACGCCCATCACGAACTGATCGGGCTGAGCCTCGCCGACGGCACCCAAGTACTGCGCACGCCCGTCGACCCGCCGGGCGCCGACCCCAAGGCGATCCTGCAGCGCACCGCGTTGAATCTCGACAACGGACGCGTGATCTTCGGCTTCGGCGGCAACGACGGCGACTGCAGCAACTATGTCGGCGCGGTCGTGTCCGCTCCCGAGACCGGCGGCTCGCCGCTGTCTTGGAAGGTGCCGGTGTCGCCGCCATCCAAATCGGGCGGCGCAATCTGGGCGACGAGCGGACCGGCGGTCGGTCCCGAAGGCAACATCTACGCGACGACCGGCAACCCCGTGCCACCGGAAGGCAAACCGGGTGAATACGACTACTCCGACAGCGTCGTGCAGCTGAACCAGTCGCTGCAGCCGCTCGGCAGCTTCGAGCCACCCAACTGGCTGGAAGAGGGCGAAAACGACCTCGACCTGTCCTCGGCCGGCGCCGAGCTGCTCCCCGGCGGCCTGCTGTTCCAGGCCGGCAAGGACGGGCGCGGCTATCTGATCAACGAGTCGACGATGACCGGCAAACCGGGCGCCGGCGCCGCCTTCGAAGGTCGGGTGTGCGGCGGGCACGGCAGCTTCGGCGGCGACGCGTTCGCCAACGGCACGATCTACGTGCCGTGCACGAGTGGAGTTCAGGCGCTGGCCTACAACCAGTCCGGGCCCTCCTTTGCCCCGCTGTGGCAGGGCCCGGTCGACGCGTTCGGCCCGCCGATCGTCTCGGCTGGTCTGGTCTGGGACATCGCCAGCGGAGGCTTCAACGGCGGCGGCGCCGAGCTCTACGGCCTGGACCCGTCCAACGGCACACCGCGCTACACGCTGACGCTTCCCGCATCGGTGGCCGACCACTTCGCCTCGCCCAGCGCCGCCGGCGGCAGGCTGTTCCTGGCGACCGGTTCCAGCGAGACGGCCTACACGATCAGCGCCAACGCAGCCGGGGGGCCCGGCACGGCCGTGCCGATCGCCGCTCCGCTGAGCACCACAGCGAGCTCACACGTGCCGCTGCTGCTGCACACGACGCTGCACGCCGACCGCAAGGGCCGCGTGCGCGTATCGCTGCGCTGCACGCTGACGAGCGGCACGTGCAAGGGGACGATCACGCTGCGCGCAAGATTCGTGAGCTTCAGGCGCATCAAGCACAAGCGCGTGCGCCGCGTCACCTATGTGACGCTGGCCGGCGCGCGCTTCAACCACGGCAAAGGCTCGTTCAACGTGGCCGTGCACCTGGGCCGGCGCTCTCGGGCGCTGCTGCGCCGCCACCATGAGCGTCTGGCACTGCAGGTGATCCTTGCCGCGCCGCCAAGCAAGACGCGCAAGCTGAGCGGCACACTGCTCGGCCCACGCTGAGCGACCTCGCGCGCGGCGGGGGCGGGCGTCAAGCGCGTGCGGACGCGGCTAGGTGGTGCGGATGATCAACACGGAGCATGGCGCGTGGTGGGAGACCTTGTTCGGCACCGAGCCCAGCAGAAAACGCTTGGCGCCGGTCATGCCATTGTTGCCAACGATGATCAGGTCGGCCTCCTGCTCCTCGGCGACGTCGAGTATCGCGTCGGCGGGATCGCCTTGGCGCGGATACAGATCGACCTGCACGCCGGCCTCACGCGCCACCGCGGCGGCAGCCTCGAGCGTCTGATCGACATCCTCGCGCGGATTGATCGCCCACTGCAGATCCTCGGGCGCCTCGCGGCGTTCCTCGCGCAGGCGCTGTCCGGAGACCGGCGCGTAGGCGCTCACCAGCTCCAGCTTGGCGCCGACGGCGCCCGCCAGGTCGACGGCTTGACGCACCGCCTGAGTCGCCGTGTCCGAGCCATCTGTCCCCACCACGATCGACTTGAACATGCTCCTCCTAGCCTGTATCGAGACCAATGCGTCGAGCGCTGATCATATCTTCGCCGGCGAGCGCCGTCGCGTGCGCGGGCTAACGTTGGCGAACCGGTGATCGACATGCACTGCCACGTCCTCGCGGGCATCGACGACGGCCCCGAGACGATCGAGGGCTCGCTGGCGCTCGCGCGCGTGGCCGAGCAGCGGGGCATCGACACGATCATCGCCACGCCACACGTGAGCTGGCGCTACGGCAACGACGCCGCGACGATCGCGGGGCTGGTCGAGCAGACCAACGATGCGCTGACCGCCGCGGGCGTTGCCGTGCGGGTGTTGACGGGAGCCGAGATCGCGATGTCGCGCGCGCCCGACGTGCCGCGCGAGGAACTCTCGGCGCTGACGCTCGGCGGCGGTCCCTGGCTGCTGCTGGAGTGTCCGTTCACGTCTTCCGCCGCGGGGATGAGCACGCTGATCGGAGAGCTCGAAGAGGCCGGCCACGGCGTCATGCTGGCGCACCCCGAGCGCAGCCCGGCGTTCCAGCGCGATCCGCAGATGCTCGAGTCGCTGGTGCGCGGCGGCGTGCTCACGTCGATCACCGCCGGCTCGCTGGTGGGTCGCTTCGGAGCGCCGGTCAAGCGCTTTGCGCTGAGCCTGATGGAAGCCGAGCTGGTGCACAACGTGGCCTCTGACGCCCACGACCCCGAGCAGCGACGCCCGGGCATCGCAGACGAGCTGCGCGAGGCGGGGCTGGAGGCGATGACCGAGTGGCTCACCGAAGGCGTGCCGCGCGCGCTGATCGACGGTGAGGACAGCCTGCCGCCGCGACCGCACATGGACTACTCGCGGATCGCCGCGCGTGAGTCGTGGTGGCGTCGCGGCCCGCTCAGGCGAGCTTGGTGATCGCGATGACCATGCCGATCAGCACGAAAACGACGATCGCGATCTGCATCCAGATCCATGTCGGCGACATCTGGGCCGACAGGCTAGCGGGACCCGGCGGCGCCGCCCTCCGCGCCTGCCCCTAAGCTTTCTCCCATGCCCAGGCGCCTCTCCAAGCCAGCGGCGGCCCTGGCGATCGTCTGTTGCGGGCTCGCGGCCGCGGCCCCAGGAACCTCCGCAGGCGCCCACGGACACGCCCGTGCGGCCGCCGCGGGCCTGCTCGGCGGCGTGAACACGGCCGGGCTGGGCTACAACTCCACGCCCGAGGAAGCCGACAAGACGATCGCGGTCGCTCAGGCGCTGCACACGAAGATCATCCGTGTCGAGCTGGCCTGGTCGATCCTCGAGCCGCGTGGACCGAACAAACTGGATGCGCGTGCGCTCGCCTACACCGACCGTCTGATCAACGATGCCTCCGAACACGGCATCGGCGTGATCGGCCTGGTCGACGGCTCGCCGTGCTGGGCGTCTGCGGCGCCGGCGCACGTGCGTCGCAAGTGCGTTCCCGGGCAGCTCGCCCTGGCAGGCTCCTACCCCCCCAGCAGGCCCGCCGACTATGCCAACTTCATGCACGAGCTGGCCGAACGCTACGGCGACAAGCTGACCGCGCTCGAAGTGTGGAACGAGCCCGACCAGGCCAACGAACGCTATTTTGCCGGCCCGCACAAGGTCGCGCGCTACGCGGCGATCCTCAAGGCGGCCTACACGTCGATCAAGCAGGCCGACCCGAACATCAAGGTGCTCGGCGGCTCATTGGTGGGCACCAACGGCGTCTTTCTGCGCTTGCTGTACAAGGCGGGCATCAAGGGCTACTACGACGGGCTGGCGATCCACTTCTACACGCTCACGCTGGCTTCGCTGCGCGCGACCCGTCAGGTGCAGCTCGCCAACGGCGACTCGACTCCGCTGTGGCTCGGCGAGTTCGGCTGGACCGACTGCTACCCACGGCACAAGATCCAGGAGGAACAGCCCTGCGTCACGCCCGCGGTGCAGGCGACCAACATCACCAACATCTTCCATGCGCTCGCCAGCACGAGCTACGTGGCCGCTGCGACGCTGTACGAGCTGCAAGACGGCGGCAGCGACCAGTTCGGTGTGCTCACCGCGCGTGGCGGGCACAAGCGCGCGTTCGCGGCGCTGGCCAAGGTGCTCGGATCACCCAGCGGTGCGCTCAGCCCGGTCACGCTGACTCTGCGCAAAGCGGGCTCGAAGGTGCTCGCCAGCGGCTCCGGCCCGGTCGGTGACTTCATGCACCTGGAAGTCTTCCAGGGCAGCGTGCTGCGCTATCGCGCGCTGTTCACGCTGAACCGCTTCAACGGCTACTCGTTGGCGCTGCCGAGCGCGCTTGGCACGCACAACCTGCGCGTGCGCGTCTACCAGCAGTCCTCGGGACTCGCCGGCGCGGTCCAGCGCAGCACCTAGCTGGCGGCGATCACTCGGCCGGGCGCAGCAGCGCGACGAAGGTCAGCGCGAGGATCTTCACGTCCAGGCCCAGCGACCAGTTGGCGATGTAGTAGTTGTCCCACTCGACGCGTTCTGCCAGCGACGTCTGACCGCGCAGGCCGTGCACCTGCGCCCAGCCGGTGATGCCCGACTTGACGCGATGGCGATCGCCGTAGCGCACGATGTCCTGTTTGAAGAGCTCGACGAACTCGGGTCGCTCCGGACGCGGCCCGATCAGGCTCATCTCGCCCTTGAGCACGTTGAACAGCTGGGGCAGCTCGTCGAAGGAGGTGCGGCGCAGGAAGCGCCCGACGTTAGTGCGGCGATCGCCGCCCTCGACGCCTCCCGGCGCCGTGTCGCCGCCGAGCAGGAACTCCAGCGCGCCGGAGTCCTCATCGTCGGGGTTTCGCTGGCCCTCCTGCATGTACATGGAGCGGAACTTGTAGAGGTCAAAGGCCTTGCCGTCGCGACCGACGCGGCGCTGGCGGAACAGCACCGGCCCGGCCGAGCTCACCCGCACGGCGAGCGCGGAGAGCAGGATGACCGGCGACAGGAGCACAAGGAACACGAGCGCGAGCACGCGATCCAGCCCGTGCTTGATCGCGAACTGCACGCCACGGGGGCTGACCGTCGTGAACGACATCAGCGTTAGGCCGCCGACCGTGTCGTAG
>DATARK010000079.1:0-10746 GCA_036264175.1 Solirubrobacteraceae bacterium | reverse complement strand
TCTCACGAACATCGCCGATGCTAGAACTCCGCGAGCTCGTCAAGTACTTCCCGACACTCTCGGGACCGCCAGTTCGTGCTGTCGATGGCATTTCGCTCTCCGTCGCGGGCGGTGAGTTCGTCGCGCTCTATGGTCCCAGCGGCTCGGGGAAGACAACGATGTTGATGCTGATCGCCGCCCTGCTTCGCCCCGACGCCGGCTCGATCGTGCTCGGTGATTGCGACGTGTCCGCGCTTTCCGACCGCGAGGCCGCCAACTACCGCCTGCATGAGCTGGGCTTCGTGCGCCAGTCACTCAACCTGATCTCCGGTGCGACGGCGCTCGACAACGCGGCGCTGAAGCTGATGGGAACCGATATCGGCTCCCGCGAGGCGCGTAGACAGATCGAACCTCTGCTCGACCGGCTGGGGCTCGCCGAGCGACGCTCGCATCGCGCAGAGCAGCTCTCGATGGGTGAGCGCCAACGCGTGATGATCGCGCGTGCGCTGTCGACGGAACCCAGGCTGGTGCTCGCCGACGAGCCCACCGGGAGCTTGGACAGTGAGCGTGGGCGCGAGGTCCTTTCGCTGCTCGCGGAGACCTGTCGCGAGCGCGGAGTGACCGTCGTGCTCGTGACGCACGATCCACAGGCAGCCGCCTTCGCCGATCGCGTGTACGCGCTTCGTGACGGCAAGCTCAGCAGGTCCGAAGTCGACCAAGCACCTGCAACCGTCGATGCGCGCTGATCGCGGTGGCGGTCGCCTGTCGTGAAGCTGTCGAGCATTCTTCGCCTGTACCGCGTCCGGCTGCGAGCGCGACTCACCCAGGAACTCTTCGCTGTTCTGGGCATCGCTATCGGCGTTGCTCTCCTATTTGCTTCGCAGGTGGCGAACACCAGCCTCGACGGCTCAGTGCAACGCCTCAACGATGGCATCGTCGGACAAATGCGTTTCGAGCTGGCTTCCCGCGACAACAGCGGGTTCGACGAACGCCTGCTTGGTGAGGTGACGCGCCTGCCGGGAGTGCAGGCGGCCGCACCGGTTGTCGAGCAGAACGCCAACGTGGTCGGTCCAACTGGCCAGCGCTCGGTCGATCTGGTTGGCACCGATCCCCGCTTGGCGCGCCTTGGTGGAAGCATTGCCCGGCACGTGGGCGCCCTCCGGCTTGCGGGTGGGGCGCGGGTATTCACTTTGCCGATCAAGCTGGCGAAAGAGGTCGGTGTAGTCTCGATCCGACCGGTCGAAGTGCAGGTTGGCGCCCGGTCGGAGCATGTTCTGCTCATACCGCGATTTGCCGATATCGGTGCGAGCGGCCTGGGCGGCAGCCCGATCGGGCTCGCCTCTCTGCGCACGGTGCAGCGTATCGCCGGCATGCAGGGGCGTCTCACGAGCATCTACGTGCGGACTGGCTCGCGCACGGCGGCTGAAGTTCACGCTGGGCTCGAGCGCCTGAGCGGAGGCAGGCTGAACGTACGTCCCGCGGACAGCACCTCGAGACTGTTTCGACGCGCCGCAGGTCCGGTGAACCAATCGACGGCGCTGTTCTCGGCATTGAGCGCGCTCGTGGGCTTCCTGTTCGCCTTCAACGCGCTGCTGCTCACGGTCCCTCAGCGACGGAGCTTGATCGAGGACCTGCGACTCGACGGCTACACCCGGCGGATGATCGTCGAGATCCTCTTGCTGGACGCGCTCGTACTTGGCGTTCTCGCATCGTTGCTTGGGCTCGTGCTCGGTGAGGTCGTTTCGGCCGCGCTGTTCAATTCCGATCCGGAATATCTCTCGTTCGCGTTCCCGATCGGCAGCGAGCGTGTCCTGACGGTGGGGAGCATCTTGATTGCGCTGTTGGGAGGAATCTTGGCGGCGGCAGCCGGGGTCCTGATGCCTCTGCGTTCGGCGATCCTCGAGCGCCCGACCAAGACCACCCCACTAACGAGCCGCATATCACCCAGGAGCAGTCTCGCACTGCTCGGCGTCGCCGTGGCGTGTCTGGGCGTTACGACGGCGATTCTGCTCGCTGCACCTAGTTCGGCGATCGTCGGAGTAGTCAGTCTGACCTTCGCGCTGCTGCTCTGTCTGCCGGCGCTGCTCGACTTGGCCGTGCTCGCGGCCGAACGGCTGCAGAACCTGTCCAGGGGCGCCGCACCGCACGTCGCGCTGATCGAGCTGCGCTCAAGGAACACCCGAGTTCGTTCCCTCGCAATCGCCGCGACCGGAGCGATCGCGGTGTTCGGGAGCGTCTCGATCCAGGGCGCACGCGACGGTCTGCAGCGAGGCCTGGACACCTCAGCGCGCACGATCGACTCCGCCGCAGATATCTGGGTCACGGCCGCGGGTGCATCTAATGCGCTTGCCACGACGCCCTTCGACGATGTCGCCTCCGCGAAGCTCCGACTGCTGCCAGGCGTCAACTCGGTGCGGCTGTATCGCGGCAGCTTCTTGGACTGGGGCGACCGTCGGGTTTGGACTCTCGCGCAACCCCGAGTGAGCTCGCCGCCAATATCCGCCAGCGAGATCGTCGGCGGCGACGCCAAGACGGCCTTCGCGCGATTGCGCCAGCACGGCTGGGTGATCCTCTCGAGGGCGCTTGCTGCGTCGCACGACCTCCACCTCGGGCAATCGTTCAGCTTTCCGACGCCTCAGCCGAGCGCCTTTCGCATCGCTGCCCTGAGCACGAATCTCGGCTGGCCGCCCGGTGCGATGGTGCTCAATGCAGACGACTATGCACGGGCGTGGGCCAGCGGGAGGCCTAGCGCCTATCAGATCACGCTGTCGCGTGGCGCGTCGGCCGCTGTGGTGAGTCGCGAGGTGAGCGATACGTTGGGCCCGGACAGTGGATTGCGCACCGAAACAAAGGGCCAGCGCGAGCGTTTGCAGTACGCCTCGGCGTCGCAGGGCCTTTCCCGCTTGACGCAGATCCGCAGCCTAGTGCTAATAGCTGCCGTCCTCGCGATGGCAGCCGCGATGGGCGCGATGATCTGGCAACGGCGAAGGCGCCTGGCCGACATGAAGGTCGACGGATTCAGCCGAGCGGTCTTGTGGCGCGCACTGCTGTGGGAGAGCGTGATCCTGCTTGGCGTTGGTTGTGCCCTGGGCGCGGCCTTTGGCGCTTTTGGGCAACTCCTGCTCAGTCGAGCGCTGTCGGTGGTCACGGGCTTTCCTGTCATCGAATCGACGCCGATCCTTGGCGCGATCGCCAACTTCGCGTTGATAACGGCAGTCGCCGTGGCGATCGTCGCGGTGCCCGGTTATGCCGCCGCCCGCGTGCGCCCGGCGGTCGGTCTACAGGAATAGTTCGATATAGAGGAGGTGTCCGATGCCATAACTACTATCCAGGAAAGTTCAGATTCCTGGATAAATGCCCGACCCGCTACCACTCTCTCCGCGGCAGGTCTGGGTCCTGCTGGCGGCTGCCAAACGGGAGTTGCTGTGGGGCCTACGGGAGGTGTCGCACGAGATGCGTGACTGGCAGGTGATGGCGGCCGCAATTCCAGATGCCACAATCCGCGAGGACGCGCTTCACTCGATCAGGCACAAGCGGGAGAACGCCGCGGGCGCTGCGCTGTTCTCGATCCTCCCACGCCAGCGCAACCGAGATCTACTGCGACTGCTCGTCGCGTATCAGATGATCTGGGACTTTCTCGACAGCGTCAGTGAGCGAGGCGCTCACGAGGGGACGGCCAACGGCCTCCAGCTTCACAGGGCGCTCGTCGAGGCCTTGGACCCAGGAGCGCCGATCTCCGACTACTACCTGTTGAACCCGTGGCGGGAGGACGGCGGCTATCTGCGCGCGCTCGTCGAGACCTGCCGTCGAAGTTGCGCGGCGCTGCCCTCCTATGGCCGTGTGCGCGCGGTGGTGATTCGTGAAGCTGAGCGGGCACATGTGCAGGCGCTCAACCACGACACCGATCCCCACTGCCGCGACGATGCGCTTCGCCAATGGGCGGCGTGTGAGTTCGCAAACGAGCAGCGGGTCAGTTGGTTCGAGCTGAGCAGTGCCGCGACCGCCTCGCTGGCCGTCCACGCGTTCCTTGCTCTGGCTGCGGAGCCGGCGTGCACTGACGCAGACGTGCGGCACACATACGCGGCGTATTTTCCGTGGATCGCCGGCGCAGCGACAATGCTTGACAGCTACGTCGATCAGGTCCAGGACAGCGTCAACGGTGACCACCGCTATGTCGCGCACTACACGAGTCACAGCGAGGCTGGCGAGAGGGTTGGCCGGCTGGTCGCACGCTCGACGGCGGAGGTCCGCCGCCTGAGCAACGGGCATCGTCACGCGGTGATCGCCGCGTGCATGTTCGCGATGTATCTGTCAAAGGACGGGGCGCGCGCGCCGGACCTGCGCGCGGAGACGGCGAGCATCGCACGCGCCGGTGGTTCACTGACGCGGGTTCTGCTGCCGGTCCTGCGGATCTGGAGGATGGTCTTCGCCAGCGAGTGCCAGTAGCGAGAGCACACAGAGCATCGTCCGCGCGGGCGGCTCGCTGACGCGTCTGCTCCTGCCGATCCTGCGGCTGTGGCGCGTGGCGTTCGCCCAGCCGGGTGCCTGAATGCGCAATTTCCGAGCGTTGCGAGGAGTAGTCAGAACTGAATATTCAGAACAACCTTCTCGCGCCTCGTGTGCACGGGCATTATTCCGACAACGCGATGATGGATGACAACGGGACTGGAGTCATGCCAGCCAGGAGAGAGAAGCAGCGTCGTTCGCGGCGCGCTAAGGCGGGCGCCTCAGGTGCCGCATCCAAAGCCGCGTCGTCTCGCCAGTGGCAGCGAGCCGGACGTCCTACGCGACGTTCGGCTCGCACCGAGTCCGAGGCAGATGACCAGGCGGTGCTGATCGAGCTGTCCAAGTCACAGGTCGATCAGGTCGTGCGCAGCGCCGGCCAGGGCGGCACGCTGTCGGTGCTGCTCTCCGCGGTCAAGGATCCGCAGTGGCCGCTGGCGCTGGACTCCGAGGAGTGGTCCTACCCGGCGCAGATGGAGGATCGACGTCTGTCGCGCTCACTGCTGTCGGGCCTGCTCGTGCTGTCGTGCTTTCCGATCGACGGCGGCTATCTCGGCATCGCCGAACTCGCGCGCATGCTCGACATGAACACCAGCACCACGCATCGCTACGTGACGACACTGCTGGCGGTGGGCCTGCTCGAACGCAACCCGGGCACGCGCAAGTACCGGCTGATCTCGCAATAGGCCGAAAGATGCGACGCGACTCGTGTCAAAGGCCGACACCCAGCGAGGTGATTCACGGGCGCTGCATCCCGGCCGGATCTCACAGCTTGCGGCGCAGGTGCTCGGCGATGCCGCCGATGGCCGCGAGGTCCAGCTCGGCGGTGAACTGGAAGGGCACGCTGACCACCTCGAACTTCCTTCGTCGCAGGCGCGCCAGCTGATTGTGCTGAAAGCGCGCGCGGTCTGACACGGCTCGCGCTGCGGCCAGTGCCGATCGCCTGACGGCGGTGGCGGTCGCCCGCGAGCCCGAGTCGGCCAGCGGTGCGAGGCGCTTGAGGTCCGGTGCGCTGAAGCGTTGCGGAAGCACGCCGTTGACGACCACCATGTCGAGGTCGCGCGCAAGCTGCTGCTGCAGGCGATCCTGCAGGTCGAGCGTCTCGGTGATCGCCATCTCGGTTGGGTGTGCCACTGCGAGATAGCCCGAACGCGTCGGATCGGCCAGCAGCTTGCCGAGCCGCTCGGCCTGTCCGGCGATCGGCCCCACGCGCGCGATCGCGCCGAAGGTGCGCGGAGAGTCGAGCAGCCCAAGGGCGTGCCCGGTCGCCGGCGCGTCGAGCACGACGAGGTCATACGTACGCCCGCGCCTTCGCTTTCGCTGGGTCAGGTCCCAGATCTTCACCATGCTCACCAGCTCCTTTGCGCCCGGCGCGGCAGCTGCGAAGTAGCCGAACGTGCTGCTGGAGGCGAGCACACGACCCGAGACTCGGCCGCCGAGCGCCTGCAGCCATTCCAGCAGCGCGCGGTCGGGATCGATCGAGATGCTCCACAGCCGTTCGCTCAGGCGCGTCTCAGCGCCGGGCTCGTCCACCGGTGCGCCGAACAGCTCGGGCACGCGCGCCTGCTCGCCGAGCTCGACGACGATCGTGCGCAGGCCTAGCTCGGCGGCGAGCAGCCCGATCGCCGTCGCGAGCGTCGTCTTGCCCACGCCTCCCTTGCCCGTGACGACGAGCAGCTCGCGTTCCAGTAGCGACATCTGCCGGGCAGTCTTTCTCAAACGCGACCGCTCCGGCGTGACCACACCGGCGCAACCTACAATCGTGCGGATGAGCACGCTCCCGCAAGACGATTCGATCGACGGACAGGTCGTCTATGACGATCGCGGCCTGGTGCCCTGCATAGTGCAGGACTGGAGCTCCGGTGAGGTGCTGATGCTCGCCTACATGAGCGCCCAGGCGCTCGCGCGCACGCGCGAGACAGGTGAGCTTCACCTGCACAGCCGCTCGCGCGACGAGCTGTGGCACAAGGGCGCGACCAGCGGCAACGTCCAGGCTGTGAAGGCGTTGCGCCTGGACTGCGACGGAGACACCGTGCTCGCGCTGGTCGAGCCGGCCGGCCCGGCGTGCCACACGGGAGAGCGCACGTGTTTTCACCGTGGCGAGCTGGCCGCGGTGGCGCCTGCCGAGGTGCTGCCAGGCCTTGAGCGCACGATCGCCGAGCGGGCCCGTGAGCGCCCGGCCGGCTCCTACACGATCGAGCTGCTCGACGAGCCCGAGCTGGTCGGCGCGAAGGTGATGGAGGAGGCCGAGGAGGTCGCACGCGCCGCCCGCGAGGAGTCCGACGAGCGCGTCGATGAAGAGGCCGCCGACGTGATCTACCACCTGCTCGTGCTGTTGCACGGCAGAGGGCGCTCGCTGGCCGACGCCGAGCGGGTGCTCGATGACCGCCGCCGCTGAGCAGGCGACCGGCGTGCCGGGCATCGAGCCGACGCTCGAGCGGGCGCGCGAGCTGGCTGCGAGCCACAACCTGATCGCCCTGCGTCACCAGTTCATCGAGGACTGCGAGACGCCCGTCTCGGCCTTTCTCAAGCTGCGCGAGCTCGCGCCCGGCGAGCCGGCGTTCCTGCTCGAGTCCGCCGAGCAGGGCCAGCGCGTGGGCCGTTATTCGTTCATCGGCTTTCGACCGCGCGCCGTGGTGCGTTGGTCACTGGCCGACGGCGGCGATCCGTATGCGCTGGCCGCCGATGACCTTGCGCGCTTCAGCCAGGCGCCGATCGATGACGCGCCGCCCTTCACCGGCGGCGCCGTTGGCTACTTCGGATACGACCTGGTGCGCACCGTCGAGCCGTTGGATCCGCCAAATCCCGACCCGCTCGGCCTGCCCGACATGGCGCTGATGCTCACCGACCTGCTGGTGACGTTCGATCACCTCAAGCACACGGTGACGATCCTCGCGAACGCCGATCTCGACGCAGAGCCCGACGTGGAGCGTGCGTATTCGCTGGCAGCGCAGCGGATCGCCGAGGCGCGCGCGCAGCTCGAAGGTCCGGTTCCGCGGCCCGAGCGCCGGACCGATCGGCGCGAGTCGCCGAGGTTCGAGTCGAACATGACGCGCGAGCGCTTCGAAGCGATGGTCGCACGCGTCGTCGAGTACATCCACGCCGGCGACGCCTTCCAGGTGGTGCCCTCTCAGCGCTGGTCGGCCGCCGTGCCGATCGAGCCGTTCTCGGTCTATCGCGGGCTGCGCACCGTCAACCCGAGCCCCTACATGTACTACCTGGACTTCGGCGACTTCCAGGTCGCGGGCGCCAGCCCCGAGCCGCTGTTGACGGTCAACGACCGCCACGTGAGCACCAAGCCGATCGCCGGCACGCGCCACCGCGGCTCCACGCCCGAGGAGGACCGCACGATCGCCGCGGGACTGCTCGCAGACGAGAAGGAGCGCGCCGAGCACGTGATGCTGGTCGACCTCGGGCGCAACGATCTCGGGCGCGTGTGCGAGTACGGCTCCGTCGTGGTTGACGAGCTGATGGAGATCGAGTCCTACAGCCACGTGATGCACATCGTCTCCTCCGTCTCGGGCACGCTGCGCCCCGGCGTCGGTGCGATGGACGCGCTGCGCTCAGTGCTGCCGGCGGGAACGCTCTCGGGCGCACCGAAGGTCCGTGCGATGCAGATCATCGACGAGCTAGAGCCGGTCAAGCGCGGCGGTTACGGCGGCGCGATCGGCTACCTCAGCTATGCGGGCGACCTGGACACCGCGATCCACATTCGCACGGTCGTCATCAAGGACGGTGTCGCGCACATCCAGGCCGGCGGCGGCACGGTCGCCGACGCCAAACCCGCCTATGAGTACGAGGAGTCGGTCGCCAAGTCGACCGCCGCGATGCGCGCGATAGAGCTTGCCTGCAGCCAACCGGACTGGCCATGAGGGTCCTGGTCCTCGACAACTACGACTCGTTCACCTACAACCTCGTCCAGTATCTCGGCGAGCTGGGCACCGAGGTGAGCACCGTGCGCAACGATCGCGCGAGCGTCGACGAGCTCGTCGCAGGCGGCTTCGAGCGCTGCGTCGTGTCGCCCGGACCGTGCACGCCGGACAAGGCCGGCATCACGCTCGAGCTGGTCCGTCGCATGCCAGAGTCCGGCGTGCCCACGCTGGGCGTCTGTCTCGGCCATCAGGCGCTCGCTCAGGCCTTCGGCGGGCAGGTTCGCCTGAACCCGCCGGTGCACGGCAAGGCGACGACGATCGAGCACGACGGCCGCACGATCTTTCGCGGCTTGAGCTCGCCGCTGACGGTCGGGCGCTATCACTCGCTCGTGGTCGATCCTCAACTGCCCGACTGCTTGGAGGAGTCCGCGCGGGGTGGCGGTGTGGTGATGGGCGTGCGCCATCGCGAGCTGCCCGCCGAGGGCGTTCAGTTTCACCCCGAGTCCGTGCTGACCGAGCAGGGCAAAGAGCTCCTGGCGAACTTCCTGGGGGAAACCTGATGCCCAACGCCACGCTCACAGCGGCGATCGACGCGCTGGCCTCGCGACGCGACCTGAGCGCCGATGAGACGGCCGAGGTGCTCGCGGAGATCATGCACGGCGAGGTCTCAGAGACGCAGATCGCGGCCTTTCTGATCGCGTTGCGCACGAAGGGCGAGACCGTCGACGAGCTGACCGGGCTGGCGCGCACGATGCGCGAGCTGGCGACGCAGGTTCCGACCGAGCGCCACGACCTGCTCGACACGGCCGGCACGGGCGGCGGCCGGCGCACGTTCAACGTTTCGACGACCGCCGCGCTGATCGCCGCCGGCGCGGGCTGTGCGGTGGCCAAGCACGGCAATCGCTCGGCGACCAGCAGCTCGGGGTCGGCCGACCTGCTCGAGGCGCTCGGCGCGCGCATCGACCTCGAACCGGCGGCCGTGGCGCGCTGTATCGAGGAGGCCGGCTTCGGCTTCATGTTCGCGCCCGCTCATCATCAGGCGACGCGCTTCGTGGTGCCCGTCAGACGCGAGTTGGCCGTGCGCACGATCTTCAACCTGCTCGGCCCGCTGACGAATCCGGCGGGCGCACGGCGACAGCTCATCGGCGTGTCCGATGCGGCCTTTCTCGACACGATCGCCGGCGCGCTCGCGCGGCTGGGCGTCGACCGCGCGCTGGTCGTCTCCGCCGAGGATGGGCTGGACGAGCTGTCGATCGTCGCCGCGACCAAAGTGGTCGAGGTCAACGGCGATGAGCTCACCAGCTACACACTCGCTCCGGGCGACGTTGGCATCGCGCCGATCGAGCGCGAGGCTTTCGAGCGCGACTGCGCCGGCGGTGAGCCCGAGCACAATGCGGCTGTCACGCGCGCGATACTCGCCGGCGAGCTCGATGCGACAGGCTCGAGCGCAGCGACGGAGCTTGCCGCGATCAACGCCGGCGCGGCGATCTATGTCGGCGGCGCAGCCGATTCGATCGCCGACGGCGTGCAGGCGGCACGCGAGGCGCTGTCAGACGGGCGCGCTGCGCAGGCGCTCGAGCGCTTCGTGCGCGCCAGTCGCTCCTACGCTCCAGCCGAGGTGAGCTCGTGAGCTCGCAGACGCCAAGCGTGCTCGCGCGCATCCTTGACGGCACGCGCGAGGAGCTGGTGCGGCGCAAGCGCGCGGTGCCTCAGCGCCGGCTGCAGGAAATGCTCCCGCAGCGCCCTACGCGCAGCCTGTGTGCCGCGCTGACGACACCGGAGATCGCGGTGATCGCGGAGTTCAAGCGCCGCTCGCCCTCTGCGGGTGTCTTGCGCGAGGGTGCGGAGCTCGGCGAGATGATCGAGGCCTACGGGCGCGGCGGCGCGGCGGCGCTGTCGGTGCTCACCGAGGGGCCCGGCTTCGGTGGCTCGCTGGACGATCTGCGGACTGTGCGAGAGCAGAGCGAGCTGCCGATCCTGCGCAAGGACTTCATCGTCGACGAGTACCAGCTGCTGGAGGCGTGCGCAGCCGGCGCCGATGCAGTGCTGCTGATCGTCGCTGCGCTGGACGCCGAGCAGCTCGAGCATCTGCACGGCGTCGCGCTGGAGCTCGGGCTCGAGGTGCTCGTGGAGGTGCACGATCGCTCGGAGCTCGAGCGCGCGCTGGCGGTGCAGGCGCGTACGATCGGAGTCAACAACCGCGACCTGCGCGACTTCAGCGTGGACGTCGCGCGCACGGCCGAGCTGCGCGGCGCGATCCCGCAGGGCGTTGTGGTGGTCTCGGAGTCCGGCATCTCCCAGCCCAAGCAACTTCGCGCGCTGCAGGCCGAAGGCGTTGATGCCGTGCTGGTCGGCGAGCTGCTGATGCGCGCCGCGGACCCGGCGCGGGCAC
>DATARK010000077.1:0-16883 GCA_036264175.1 Solirubrobacteraceae bacterium | reverse complement strand
CGCCTCCGCGCGGGGTGGACGCGCGCGCGTGTGACAGTGACCGGCTAGCTCCGGGTCCCCCGGCGGTCCGGTTTCTTCGCTCGCAACTACGCGACTGCTCGCACGACGCGGCCCGCGGGCCCGTATGATCCATCGCGCGTGACGGTTCTGCTTTATCTCCTGCTTGCACTGGTGGTCGTGCTGCAGCTGCTGATTCTCAGCATGACGCACGGCAAGCATTTCACGCCGCAGGCGTACTACCGCAAGAAGCGCAGAGGCGCGAACTTCGTACTGGGGCTGGCGTCGCTGGTTCCGCGCCCACGCAAGGAAACGCCGGACACCAAGCCGCGCTCGTAGCGCCCTCAGCGCGCAGCGCTGTACTGCTCGTCGCTGACGTGCTCTCCCCACGTGACGGCGTTGCCCTGCTCGTCGACCTGGTGCATCGCGATGTGGGTCATCAGGCGATTTGGAGCGGCGCCGTGCCAGTGATTCTCGCCGGGCTCGAAGAACACGCGATCGCCCGGCATGATCGACTCGACGGGCCCGCCCTCTCGCTGACAGCGCCCGACGCCCTCGATGACGAAGATGGTCTGGCCGTTGGGGTGGGTGTGCCAGGCGGTGCGCGCGCCGGGCGTGAAGTGCACGCTGGCGGCCGCCAGCCGCGATGGCTCGGAGGGTTCGGCGACGGTGTCGATGAAGACGCTGCCACTGAACCAGTCGCTCGGTCCCGGGTTCGTGTCAAGTGCGTTTCTGGTGATCTTCATGTGGTCTCCTGAGTCATCGAGCACGGAAGTGCGACAGCAAGCGCATCAGGGTTGTGCGACGGCGACCGGCGTTTCGAGGGCGGCCTCGGTCGAGACTAGGATCGCACCCTCGCCGCTGGCGTATGCCTCCTCGCCGTGCTGCACGATGTCCATGCCAAGCGCCTCCTCGTGTTGCGTTGCGCGCAGCGGCATCACGTGGCCGATCAGTCGCAGCAGCACGAAAGTCATCGTGAACGCGTAGGCGGGGCCGGCGAGCGCTGCGATCGCCTGCCAGCCGAGTTGCCGCGCATCACCGTAGAACAGCCCGTTGGACGCACCGTTCCAAGAGAGCTGCGCGACAAAACCGATGAACAGGACGCCCACGAACCCGGCCGTGCCGTGGGCAGCGAGCACATCGAGCGTCTCGTCCACGCGCGTGCGCGTGCGCCAAACGATCACCGCGTAGCTGGGCAGCGCGGCAATCGCTCCGAGCGCCATGGCCCAGCCCGGGCTGATGTAGCCGCCGGCGGGCGTGATCGCCACGCAGCCGACGATGATCGCCGTGGCCGCGCCGATCGCAGTCACGCGCCTGCCTCGCATCAGATCGAGCGCGAACCAAACGACCAGCGTGCAGGCCGGCGTGAGCAGCGTGTTGGTGAAGGCCAGCACGCTCGAGTGACCGGTCGAGAAGCCGCTTCCGCCGTTGAAGCCGAACCATCCGAACCACAGCAGGCCCGCGCCGAGCAGCACATAGATGGAGTTGTGCGGCAGCAGCGCCTGACGACCGTAGTCCTTGCGCGCGCCGACGACCAGCGCCGCCGCGAGCGCGGAGAAGCCCGAGCCCATCTCGACCGGAACGCCACCGGCGAAGTCGAGGGTTCCGTGCGCCTGCAGCCAGCCACCGCCAAACGCCCAGTGCGCCAGAACGGCGTAGACCAGCACCGACCAGAGGGCGGCGAAGACCATGAACGGCGCGAAACGCATGCGCTCGACGACGGCGCCGGACACGAGTGCCACGGTGACGATGCAGAACGTCGCCTGGAAGGCGAAGAACACGAGATGCGGAATCGTCATTCCCGCGCGCGGGGTAAACGCAACGCCGTGGAGCGCTGCGTAGCCGAGCCCACCGATGAACCCGTTGCCCTTGTCGAACGCCAGCGAGTACCCGACGAGCGCCCACGTGACCGTCGCTACGCACAGCGCCGCGATGGACATCATGAACGTGTTCAGCGTGTTCTTGGAGCGTACGAGGCCCGCGTAGAAGAGTCCCAGCGCCGGCGTCATCAGCAACACCATCGCGGTCGCGGCGAGCATCCATGCGGTGTCGCCCGCACTCACGTGCGCGGGCAGCGAAAGTCCCGCGACCGTCGTCATTTGCCGAGGGGCGTCACGGCGCCTTCGGCCGTCTCGCCCGTGCGGATGCGCACCGCCTGCTCGAGCGGCACGACGAAGATCTTTCCGTCTCCGACTTCGCCGGTTCGCGCGCCGGAGCACAGCGCATCGATCGTCGGCTGCACGAACGCATCGGACACCGCGACCTCGAAGCGGACCTTTTCCGACAGGCCCATCTTCACGGTCGTGCCGCGGTAGGTCTCGACACGATCGAGCTCACCGCCATGACCCTGCACACGGCTCATCGATATCCCCCGCACCTCGGCGCGAAAGAGCGCCTCGAGCACGTCGTTGACCTTCTCTGGCCGCACGATGGCGATCACGAGCTTCAAAGAGTCCCCACTCCTCGCTGACATGGCCTTCTGAGGGTGCCTGCACGCACGTCTTCGGACACCTGGACCGAAGGCGCGCGAGCCTATCAGCCGTCGAGCTTCGTGGCGGTGGGTCAGGTGTGTAGGTTTCGGGCAGGTGAGAGCGACCAGCCAGCAACGAGAGGCAGCGTGGTGAACGACAGCGCAAGCGAGCCGGCATATCACCTGTTCCTCGACCCGACCGAGGCGCAGGCGGCCGCGGGCGCGCTGCGCCTGCTGATCTCCGACGAGGCTCACGCTCCAGAGATCCGCCGCATCGCGCGCGAGGTGCTCGTCAGCCTCGAGGCAGCGCCGGATCAGTCACAGCGGCTGACCGTTGCACTCACCCCCGAGCAGATGAAGCTCACCTACAGCGCGGTGAAGGGGCTGTTCAACGATCTTCAGCGAGGCCAGGCGTCCGAGCGCGAGACCCTGCGAGGCATTCTGGACAAGCTGCCCGACGAACACACGATGCGCGCGATACAAGTCGAATAGCCGCACATCGAGTCCAGCGGCCGCTCTTCGTGCCCCCCGAGACGGAGAGGCTGCTCAGCGACTGTGCAAGCCGGGCGGTCGTGGTTAGTCGGCCATCGCCCTGAGCGCTTCGGCGCGGTCGTTGTACTCGACCAGGCGCAGCGTCTTGCCGTCGCGCATGGTGGCAACGTGAGCGAGCTCCATGTGAATCGGCACGCCGCTGGCAGCGCCGCGACCGACGAAGCGCACCCAGGCGAACACTCGGTTCCTGCGCGCTCGCGCCTCGTGCACCTCGACCTGGAGGTTCGGATAGACCTCGCGCCATGAGGCAAACAGGCGCGCGATCGCGTCGAGACCCCGATGAATGCCCGAGTCGGGATCCTCAGGGGCCGTCCTGTACTCGGCATCCTCGTGCCAGTAGTCGGGCGAGGGATTGCCGTCGCCGCGGTTGTAGTCGGCGTAGGCCTCGACGATCGCCTGGACGTTGTCGTGGCGATGTCGTGCCTCGGCGTGAGCGCGAGCATCCTGACGTCGCGAGGGTCGGCTGACGCGCGCGTGAACGCGCGAAGCGTGGGCTGTGTCAGAGCTGGGGAGCATCTACATAGTCGACTTCGAGCCACCGCGATCCTTGCTCGCTGGGGCGTCAAAGCTTCGCCCGCTGTCTTGTACATCTCGGACATCTCGGCGCAAGATGTCGGTGCAGTCGCGCACACGATCAACAATCGCGAGGCCCGGAGCTGGCCGGGTCGGCAAATTCGGAAACTCAGGCCTGTGAGCCAAGCGGAAAAGCGCGACGTACGACGGGCGCGACTGAGAAGCCGGGGAGCTCGAAGACAAGCCGCGCGCCCCCGCCGAGAGCGTCCTCGGCGATCACCGTACCGGCGTGCGCCTCTGCGATCGCCCGCACGATTGCCAGGCCGAGGCCTGCTCCACCGGATGCTCGGTCACGCGCCGTATCGATCCGGTGGAAGCGGTCGAAGATCCGTTCACGTTGATCCGGCGCGATCCCTGGGCCGTCATCCTCTACGAGGAATCTCAATCGGCCGCTGCCGACGGCCTCGACCGACAGCCGAACGAGCCCCTCGCCGGGCACGGTATGTGCGATTGCGTTCGCTAGGAGATTGCGCAGTGCTTGAGCGAGCCGGTCGGGATCGGCGCGCAAGCTTCCCGATGGAAGAGAGCCGAGCTCAAAGCGTCGGCTCGCCAGCAACGTCGCGCCGCTCCAGAGATCCTCGACGAAGTCACGCACGTCGAAGGTCTCGATCTCCAAGAACTCGCTCTGCTCGGACTTCGCCAGCAGCAGCAGCTCGTCAACTAGGCGCCCGATCCGCACAACCTCGGCTTGGACGAGGCGCTCCACCCGACGCAACTCCCCTGCGGGAGGACGTTCCTGTGCCGCGAGCACCTCCAGCTGGCCCGAAATCACGGTGAGCGGCGTGCGCAGCTCGTGCGAGGCGTCGGCGACGAACGCCCGCTGAGCCGCGAATGCCTCGGTCAAGCGGTCGAGCATGTGGTTAAACGCGTCGCTGAGAACCTGAACCTCGTGCGACTGGTCTGCGGATTCGTGAATACGTGGATGCAAATCTCCCGCATCGACACGCGCGGCCACCGAGGCCATCCGACGCAGAGGACGAGACACTCGCGAGCCGATCAGGTAGGCCCCAAGCAACGCTGCCGCGAGCGCGAGCAGACCGGCGAGAATGAACGCGCGCGCGACCCCACGCTGGGCTTGTGCGACGCTGGCCATCGGCTCTCCGACTCCGACCGTCACGGTACGGCCGCCGGGCAGGCGCACTGCACGCTTGAGCAGACGTAGGTTCCCCACATCCGGAAGCGGCAGTGTGGTGAAGCCAAGCGGCGCGTCGAGCAGGTGCCTGGACAGCCGGTTCTCGGCGTCCTGCTGAGCAGCGGTCTCGTGGTTGTCGGGCGCCTCTTCGGTGAACAGCTCCGGGCGATTGGTGCTCGTGCGCGCACCGGGAGTGAGGGTGAACAGAATGGTCGACGTGGCCGCGAAGGGCTGGCCGCTGACATAACGATTGGAAGCCTCGTACGTGCCATGCGCGCTGCGGGCTCGTGCGAGCCTCAGACTCTTGGCAAGCCCTCCGGCGTTGCTTGCGATCTCGCTGTCGATCTGGCCACGCAGCTGACTGCCCGTACCGCGGTACACGGCAACGAAGCTGATCGCGCTGCAGACGAGCACCACTAGCGTGATCCATCCTGCCAGACGCCAGCGAAGCCCTGCGCGGCCCAACGTCCTGCGCATCAGTTCGCTCGCGTCGTAGAACCGGCCCCGAACCGGTAGCCAACTGCGCGAATCGTGTCAATCGGCGCGGGGTCGCCGGGCCGCCCGAGCTTGCGCCGCAGGTAGCCGATGTAAACGTCGACCACGTTCGTCGCCGGATCGTGCTCGTAGCCCCATACCGCGCCGAGGATCTCCTCGCGCGAGAGCACCTGGCCGCGGTGGCGGACAAGGTAGGCCAGCAGGTCGAACTCCGTGGCCGACAGCGCGATCTGTCGGCCGGCGCGATGAACCCGGCGAGTCAGCAGGTCCAGTTCGATGCCATCCGCACTGAGCTGCCGCTCGGAAGCCTGTGCGAGAAAACGCAGCTGAGCGCGCAAGCGGGCGACGAGCTCTGCGAGCGGGAAGGGCTTGACCAGGTAGTCGAGCGCGCCGCCTTCCAGACCCGCGACGCGATCCTCGATCTCACCGCGGGCGCTGAGCACGATCACAGGCAACGAGGGCAAGGCTCGCCTGATCGACCTGAGGATCTCCAGGCCCGGCCGCGTCGGAAGCATCAAGTCGAGTACAACCGCGTCGAAGGTGCCCGACAGCGCCAGTCGCTCGCCCTCTGCGCCATCCAGACACGACTCAACCTCAAAGCCGTTCGCCGTCAATCCACGCTGGAGAAAATCAACGATCCCTGGCTCGTCCTCGACCACCAGCACACGCGGCAGCGCACCTAGTTGGTCGGCTCGCGCGGACCCGCCGGTTTCACGCTGCCGCGCGCGTACGTCCAGGATCATCGGGTCAAGAATAGGCGCGCCCCGCGGCGTTGAGATCGGTTGATTTGCTTTCGATGAGCTTTCTCATCAACGGATAAGGGAGTCGTTAGGCGTTGCTCGAACACTGCTGTCATGGCAGTCGAGCGCCAGCATGCCGAGTCCGTGCACACGCGGCTCACCGCGCGCAGCCTCAACTCGGGCGGCACGCGCGGCAACGAGCTGCTTACCTCGCTGACCGGCTGTGTCCTAATTGCTCTGCTCGCGGTAATCGGAGTGACGATCATCTCGCTGACGCGGCTTCTGTGGATACACCTGTTCGTGGGAATGCTGTTGATCGGGCCTGTCGTGCTGAAGCTTTCGAGCACGGGCTATCGCTTCTTTCGCTACTACACCGCCAACCCTCGATACCGGCGCAAGGGTCCGCCGCCGCTGGCGTTGCGATTGATCGCCCCGATCGTCGTCGTTACCACGCTGGTCGTGTTCGCCAGCGGCGTCGCGCTGCTGTTCATCGGTCCCAGCTCACGCGACACGCTGCTGCCGATCCACAAGGTGAGCTTCTTCGTTTGGCTGGCCTTCACCGCGATCCACGTGCTGGCGCACCTGCCCACGATCGCCGGCGCGCTGCGCAGCGAATACCCGGCGTCCTCGACGCGCAGCTCCGCCACGGCGGGTCGCGCCGGACGCGCGCTTTCACTGACGGCTGCGCTCACGGCCGGCGTCGTGCTGGCCGTCGTCGTGATTCCGCAGTTCGCGCCCTGGATCTCCTCCCAGCGGTTTCATCACTGAGTCATGCGATTTCACAGCACCCACATCCGCGACAGCTCTCTGCGCAGGCTCAGCAGGATCAATCGCTGGTTGATCGCCGGGAGCGTCGCGCTGACAGCGATCTTCACCGAGGCCGCGGCACACGCCTTCTCTGGAAAAAGCACGGCCAAGACCGCGGCCGGCGCGGGTCACAAGCACGCCCACCCGCACGCCAAACACCGGCACACCAGCAGCGGCCATTCCGCAACTGCTCCGAAGTCGCTCAAACCACCCTCTGAAGCTCCCCAGAGCACGACTGAACCGGCGCCGGCGCCCCAAGCTCCGCCCAGCGAAGCCCCTGCCAAAGAAGCGGCGCCGCAGAGCGCACCGGCCGAAGCAGCCGCGCCCGAACCGGAAATCGCCCATGAAAGTGCGCCCGAACCGCAACCAGCGCCCGAAACGCCGGTCGTCTCCGGAGGATCCTGAGATGAGCGGGGAGGCCGTCGACGCCGGACCGCTTGGCTGCGCGACGTGGCGGGCACTCGGAAGCAGCGTCGAGTTGCGTTTGAGCGAGCCCGGCGCGCTCTCAGCGGCGCGCGCGTCCGTCGAGAGCGAGCTCGACGCGATCGACCGGACCTGCAGCCGCTTTCGCACAGACTCAGAGCTCTCGCGCCTGAACTCGCGCGCGGGGCAACCCGTGCGTGTGAGCCCGCTGCTGATGCAGGCCCTCGATCTCGCCGTCGCGGCAGCGACGCTGACCGAAGGCGACGTCGATCCGACCATCGGGCGCGCGCTCGAGCTGAGCGGCTATGACCGCGACTGGCTGCGCTTGCCCCCGGCCCACGGCGAGCCACTCGCGAGCGGCCGAGCCCTCTACGCTCGGACCGGCTGGAGGACGGTCGCGCTGGACAGAGAGCGCTTCACGGTGCGCGTGCCGCCCGGCGTGCGTCTCGATCTCGGCGCGACCGCCAAAGCCTGGGCCGCCGACCGTGCCGCAAGCGCTGCCTCAGCGGCGAGCGGCGCGGGCGCGCTCGTGAGCCTCGGCGGCGACATCGCGACGTGTGGACCGGAGCCGGCCGGCGGATGGAAGATCAGAGTCACCGACGACCACCGCAGCGACCCGACCGCACCCGGACAGACGATCGCGATCCACGGCGGCGGACTGGCGACCTCCAGCACATCGGTGCGCCGCTGGAGCCACCGAGGCCGCACGATGCACCACATACTCGACCCGCGCACCGGCCGGCCCGCCGACGGGCGCTGGCGCACCGTAAGCGTCGCAGCTGAGGACTGCGCTCAGGCGAACATCGCAACGACCGCCGCGCTGATCCGCGGCGGTGGCGCGCTCGACTGGCTGTCTCGTCTGCGACTTCCCGCGCGCCTGGTCGACCACCAGGGAGCGGTCGTGACGATCGACGACTGGCCGCGAGACACAGACGCGGTGTCGCAGACACCAGGGGCTGGCGAATGACTGTGCTTGGCGCATCTGGCAGCGCCTACTGGTATCTGACGCGCTCCACGGGCGGCGTCGCGCTCCTGCTGCTGACGCTCGCGATCGCGCTAGGCGTATTGGACGTGCGCCGCTGGAGCACGCCCCAGTGGCCACGCTTCATCGTCGACTCGTTGCACCGCAACGTGTCGTTGCTGGCGATGGCCTTCCTCGGCGTGCACATCCTCACCTCTGTGCTCGACAGCTTCGCGCCGATCTCGCTGCTGGACGCATTCATCCCGTTCGCCGGCTCCTATCGCCCGTTCTGGCTCGGTCTCGGCGCGCTCTCCTTCGACCTGTTGATCGCGGTCACGATCACCAGCCTGTTGCGCCAGCGCCTCGGCTACGGTGCCTGGCGTGCGATCCACTGGCTCACTTACGCGAGCTGGCCGATCGCGCTGCTGCACGGCTTCGGCACCGGCAGCGACGCCTCGGCGACCTGGCTGTTGATCCTCAGCGTCGCCTGCACGGGCATCGTTCTGGTCGCGGTGCTCGTTCGTGCGATTGCCGGCTGGCCAGAGAACCAAGGCCGTCGCACTGCTGCACTGGGTGGCGCGGGCGCCTTCTCACTCTTCCTGTTGCTGTGGCTGCCGGCCGGTCCGCTCGGCTCTGAATGGGCGCGACGTTCGGGAACGCCGAGCTCGCTGCTCGGACACGGTGCCCACAGCTCCGCGCAAGGAGGCGGTCGGCGATGAGCGCTTCATCGCCGACACTCGCGGAGGAGCCGGTCCACTCGCGCGCGCCCGCTGGTTTGCCACGCCTGCTCGCCGGCGTAGCCGCCCATGGGAGCGTGGGCCTCGACGAGCACCTGGCGATCCACGGCGAGCCGCCACAGCAGCGGCGGCGCAGGCGCCGCGAGGCGCCCTTGATCGAGCGGGTCGAGGCGGCCGGCCTAGGCGGCCGCGGCGGCGGCGGCTTTCCCACGGCTCGCAAGCTCAGGGCCGTCGCGGCGGCGCGGCGGCGCTCGATCGTCGTCGTCAACGCCGCTGAGGGCGAGCCGGCGAGCCGCAAGGACCGCATGCTCTGCCAGATGACGCCTCACCTGATGCTCGACGGCGCACAGCTCGCCGCACAGGCTGTCGGCGCGGATGAGCTCATTGTCTGCGTTTGTGAGTCCTCGCCCGCAAGCGTTGACAGCGTGGCCGAGGCGATTGAGGAACGCGCAGGCCGGCTGGCAGGAGCCGCGCAGCTGCGCCTCAGCGTCGTGCCCGGCGACTATGTGGCCGGCCAGGAGTCCGCGCTGGTGAACCACCTCAACGGCGGCCCAGCGGTCCCGCGCTTCACGCCGCCGATGCCCTTCACGCAGGGCGTGCGACGCCGTCCTACGCTGATCAGCAACGCGGAGACCTTCGCTCACGTGGCGCTGATCGCACGTCACGGCGCCGACTGGTTTCGCCGGCTCGGCATGCCCTCTCAGCCCGGCTCGGCCCTGATCACGCTCTCTGGGCCGGTCGCGAGCCCCGGCGTGTACGAGATCGAGCACGGCGCCTCGATGGCGGCGGTGATCAACGCTGCCGGCGGCACTACGGCACGCGTTCGCGCCGCTCTGTTCGGCGGGTACTCCGGCGCATGGATCGACGGTTCGCTGCTCACCGGCGTCGCCCTCTCAGACGAGCACCTCGCGGTGCACGGCGCGGCGTTTGGCGCCGGCGTCGTGGCGCTGATCTCCGCGAACGCCTGCCCGGTGGCCGAGACCGTTCGCGTGGCAACCTGGCTCGCCGGCGAGGGCGCCGGTCAGTGCGGACCGTGCATCAACGGCCTGGACTCGCTCGCCGCCACCCTGCAGCAGATGCTCGCGGGCACCGCGGAGGGCAACGCGGCCGCGCGCATAGAGCGTCTGGCCTCGTTGACGAGCCGTCGCGGAGCGTGCGCGCACCCCGACGGTGCCGTCAACTTCATCCTCAGCGCCCTGCAGACCTTTGCTGAGGACTTCGCCGACCACGCGCGCCACGGACCTTGCGAGGCCTGCGAGAGTCCGCCCGAGCTGCCGCTGCCCGCGGGCGCACCCAGCCCGCGAGACCCCTGGAACGTAGTCGCGTGAGCCAGCGCCTGCGACTGAACCCGATCGCTTGCGAGGCACATGGGATGTGTGCCGAGCTGCTGCCCGAGCGCATCACGCTCGACGAGTGGGGCTACCCGTTGATCGACGACGAGCCTTTGCCGAGCTCGCTCGTGAGCCACGCGCGGCGCGCTGCCCAGGCGTGTCCCACCTTCGCGCTGTTGCTTGAGCGCGATCGTGAGTAGCGCGCGGGCGAACCTGGCCTGACGCGCGAGCAGCCCGCTATTCGTAGGCGTAGCTGTCGCCGGGCGGCGTTTTGAGGCTCGTCTTTTCTTCGACCGTCGCCCGGACGTCGACGGAGCCAGCTTTTCGCGCAGGCGCTACAACGGTGCAGGTCGTGATGGTGCTGCATTGCACGCTCGTAGCTGCAACCGTGCCGAATTTGAACGCCGTCGCGTTTTCACCGATCGCGAACCCACTGCCGCTCACGACCACGTTCATCCCACCTGCGACCGGTCCCGACGCAGGGCTCACGCTCGTGACGGTCGGTGGACCGAAGCTGAAGAGATCTTTTGTCGAGAGCGCGCTGCTCCCGTTGGGTGTCGTAAGCGTCACGTGCACCTGACCGGTGCTGGAGGGCGGCGAGACGGCCGTGATGGAGGTGCTCGATTGGGTCGTGAATTCACTGGCAGACACTGACCCGAACTTGACCGCGGTGACGCCGTTGAATCCACTGCCGGTGATCGTGACCGTGGTGCCACCGGCGGCGGCGCCGTTGCCGGGAGCGATGTTTTTGATCGCCGGAGGCGGCCCGGGGGCAACGCCGGTGAACCGGTCGGCCGAGCTGGTCGCGCTCGTCCCGCCTGAGTTCGCGACGGTCACGTCGACGACTCCTGCTCCGGGAGGAGACGTCGCGGTGATCGACCCGTCCTGGTTGACGACGAAGCCGGCGGCGGCGGACCCGAAATGCACCGAGGTGACCGATCGCAGGTTGCTGCCCACGATCCTGACCGACGTGCCGCCGCTTTCAAGGCCTGCCGCGGGCGTCACCGAGATCACTGCCGGCGCGTTGTCGTTGGTCGTGAACGCCTGATCCTTACCGGTCGACGAACCGCCGGCGTTGGCTGCGACGACGCGGAAGTGGTAGGCCCTGTTCGCACTCAGTCCTTCGACCAGCGCTGACACCGCCACTGGGGTCACGACCGCCCAGGGGGAGGGCACGCACGGGGCGCTGGATTCGTAGAACACCGACGTGCCGTATTCCAGCTTGCATTCGCTGACTTCGCCGCCGTTGGGGTTGACTGTCGCTTTGAGCGTGGCCGAGGTCTGGGTGATCTGCGAGGCCACGCCGGTGACGACCGTCGGGGCTTCGGGCAGCGTCTTGAATGTCTGTTCGCCGTCGCTGCTGGTGCCGCCGGCGTTGGTGGCGACGACGCGGAACAGATAGGTGGCGTTGGCCGACAGGTCGCTGATCGGCGCTGAGACGGAGACCGCAGTGCTGCCGCTGCCCGGCGAGGGCGTGCATGGCGCGCTCTGACCGTAGGAGCTGGTCGTGCCGTATTCCAGCTTGCATTCGCTGACTTCGCCGCCGTTGGGGTTGACTGTCGCTTTGAGCGTGGCCGAGGTCTGGGTGATCGCGGCCGGCGCAGCGGTGCTCACGATTGGGGCCTGAGCTGCGTCCGGCGGTTTGGACGCGGGGCCAGGAGCGGGATGTGGCGAGAGCAGCAACGGCGCCCGCGGCGTCTGGTTGAAGTTGAAGTCGTTGACGAGGCTGCCAAGCCCGGCCGCTTCTTCACGAACGTCGGGACGGCTGTCCGGACGCCCGTCGGTCGACGGGTTCAGCCTCGCCCCGTTGAGGAAGTCGTCCTCGATGAACTTGAGATAGGCGTCGTGGCTGAGACGCTGATGGTCGACGAAGCCCTGCCTCGCGTACGGGCTGATGACCAGTCCGGGTACGCGCAGGCCGTAGCCGTTTTCATCGACGTGGGGCGGTGTCACGTGGTCGTAGAAGCCGCCCCAGTCGTCCCAGGAAAGGAAGATCGCGGTGTTGGCCCAGCAGTGGCTGCGCATGACGGTGTTGATCAGTGTCGTCACATACGTTTGTCCGACCGCCACGGAGCTGGGTGGATGCTCCGCCACCGCGGCGCTGGGGACGACCCATGACACGCTCGGCAGGCCGCACGACGTCGGCTGGTTGACGGCGGAGAAAAACTTGGGCAGCGTTTCCACGTTGTCGACCTGTTTGTTGGCTTTGACATCGGTGAAGTCGGGGAGGGGGTTCCAGATACCGGGGGTCTTCACTCCCTGCTTGACCTTTGCGCAGCTCGTCGCTTCGTCGTCCTCACAGTCGGGCTCGCTGCCTTCGTGAAGGTAGTAGCGCCAGCTCACTCCGGCGTTGTGCAGGGCGTAGGTGATGTCGGTCCAGGGGTACTGAGTTCTGCCGGGTTCGAGTGGATGCGACCAGTCTTTGGCGGGCGTGGCCGGGCTGAGACTCGAAGCACACGCCATCGGGTTTTCTGGTTCTGACCGCGAGCACAGTGCCGCCCAGCCCGACACCAGGTACAGGTGCTCGGGGAGACTCCAAGACGCTCCCGACGCGAACAGGTTGTCCTGCAAGGTGAAGTTCTGCGCGTAGGACCAGTAGTTGGGGATGTCACGCGCGTCGTGATAGCCCATCACGTCGAGTCCGCACGCCGTTTCCTTGGCAGCGCACATGCGGCATCCGCCCGTTTCTGCGCAGCCCGCATTCTCGGCCTGCCCCACGAACCCGTCCATCTTGCCGCCGTCGATGTCCGCGACCGCGGCATCTGGGCCGTGCGGACCGCCGGCGTTCTTGGCTTGGCCGTTGTAGAACGGCTTTACGCAACCACCGCGCAGCGGGTCCGGCACACACGTTCCGCGCGGAATGCCGTTGCCGCCTGGATAGGTGCCGAAGTACGTGTCGTATGACCGGTTCTCCTGCATGATCATCACGACGTGTTCGATCTTGTGGATGCCCTGCGGCGCAGCCTGGGCGACGGCGCAGCCGCAAGCAAGCGCTGCGACCGCGGCGAGCGCGGCGAGCAATAGGTGCGTGCGATGCAGCGGGTTAGGCGATCCCCTCATAACGGCCCCTCCGTGCGCGCATCGGAATTCCTTGGCCACGCGTCGCCCGGCCGCTTGAAAGCTACAGCACGACGCCAGGAGCTTGGCGCGTATGGGCGATACTGGGCTCGAACCAGTGACCTCCGCCTTGTCGAGGCGGCGCTCTCCCAGCTGAGCTAATCGCCCTGGGAATCGAGCAAGCGTATCAACGCGAAATCGCCGACAGCAATGGTCCGGGCTTGCGCTCGAAGGCCGCTGCGGAGGCCGAGCCGAGGGAGCAACCCGGCCTCCCGCGCATCACGGCACGATCACGACAGAGCCTTCTTCGCCGGGAGCTCGAGCTCCGTTCGGCCACTGCGCTTCGACCGGGCCTTCTGACTGGGCGCCGTCGCTTCCAGCGACGCGGCGGCCGCTCGTCGAGGAGGAGACGCCCTTGCCTGCCTCGATCGCTTTGACGGCCCGGGCGACCGTGTCCGAGGACACCGCGAAGCCCACGCCCGTGCTGCCGGCCTGGGAGCCGTTGACGCTCGCCGCCTCGCTGGCGATCTGCGAGTTGACGCCGATCACCTGGCCTTCTTCATCGAGCAGCGGACCGCCCGAGTTGCCCGGGTTGAGCGCCGCGTCGGTCTGAATCGCGCCCGTGATCTTCGAGCCGTTGGGCGCAGAGATGGAGCGTCCGAGCGCCGAGACGATGCCGCGCGTGAGCGTCTCTTCGAGGCCGTAGGGATTACCGATCGCGTACACGGCGTCGCCGACCTGCACGGACTTCGAGCTGGCCAGCGTCAGCGGCTTCAGCCCGAGTCCGGTGGGATCGACTTTGATCAGTGCCAGGTCCTCGTTTGCTTCCTCGCCCACCAGCGTCGCCGTGCGCGTCTGGCTGGAGGAGCCTTTCGCCGCGACGGTCATGCTCGCGGCGCCGGAGACGACGTGGTCGTTGGTGAGGATCAGACCTTTGTCGTTGAGCACGATGCCGGTGCCGCTGTCTGTGCCCTGGGCGGTCACCGCCTTGATCGCCACGACGCCGGCCGAGGACTGTTTGTAGATCTGCGTCGCCGTAAGGGCCGTCGAGGCGGCCTCGCGGCGCGTGCCGGTCGACGAGCCGGTCGCCGCCGACGTGACGGTCCGAGTCGAGACCGAGCCGCGGTTGGCGACGACGACCGCGGCCACGCTGGCGACGGCGGCGCCGAGAAGAGCTGCGAGCAGGACGGGTGCGAATAGGCGTTTCACGGCTGACCTCCGGTCGTCTGTCTGGTTCAGGCCATGATGTGAGCCTTTGCTGAGCGGTCACTAAGGCAATCCGAAAGGCCCGCTAACGGCTGTCCGAGAGGTTGGTGATGATCCACCGTCGTCCGCTCGGCAAGTCGCGACTCGTCGCCAGGCGCAGCGCCGCCGGCCCGATACGCTTGCGAGGCTTCTGGCGACGTGGCGGAGTGGCTACGCAGCGGCCTGCAAAGCCGTTTACACCGGTTCGATTCCGGTCGTCGCCTCTGCGAAAGACCTGGAGATCAGCACACCTTTGGGTCCGACGCGCCGCAGACAAGCAGTAGACCCGCTACGGCTCCCGGCGACCCGCTCGCCTTGAGTATCCGCATCCGCCTCTGCAGCGTGCCTGCGAGCCAGCGCCGCTTCGACCCGGCGTGTCGCGGACACGCAGTTGGGCGGTGGCGCCTGCCTGTTTAGCCGCTCCGTTTGGAGGGAATCGGCTTGAGCAAGGGATCGCGTCCGGCTGACCTAGCCGACCGATTGTCCCGAAGGCCGCGAGGGCCGCATGCCGCCCCAAAAAGGACGGGTCATGGCCCTTGCGGCCATTTTGCAATCCGACGGGCGGCAACGACCGGGGCGGCGCAGGACCCACCTCCCCTATCCTCCGCTGGCTTTTCCGCCCTTACGCCCAGCCGCCTGCTTCTGTGCGCGATTGCCGCCGCTGCCGGCGCCGCTGCTTTTCCTGCTCTGGCTGGAGCCTCCGCTCTGGCTGCTCCTTCCGCCCTTGGACGATGCATCGGGCGTATTTGCGATCTTGGCAGCGCGTTCCTTGCTCATGCCCTTTTTGCGCAGCCCTTCGTACTGCTTGTCGTTCTTGATGCTCGGGCCGTGATCTTTTGCCATGAATGCTCCTTTGTTCGCGCTTGATCTTTCGCTACCCGTACATGCAGCCGGAGCAAACCTCGGCCTGGGGTCGCTCAGAGCCCGAGCGCAGGGCATCTGTTTACGCCCGGTGAGAGGGGGCAGCTTATGGGTGGTAACTGTTCTTCTAAGCCTTGGAGGTTCCAACATGGGACTCATTGAGCTGCTGTTGATCGTGCTGGTGATCGCCGCGATCGCTGGCGGCATCGGCGTTAGCCCCTTTTTGTGGCTGCTTTTGCTCGTGGCCTTGGTGATTCTGCTTACCGGCGGAGGCTTCGGCTACCGGCGCGGCGGGCGTATCTAGGCCCGGTCAATCTCCTGAAAGGAGACGTCAAGATGAGTTTCGGAACATCCATTTTCCTAATTGCTGTCGGCGCGATACTCCGGTACGCGGTCACGGCGTCGGTATCTGGGATCTCACTCACGACCGTGGGGCTGATCCTGATGATCGTCGGTGCCGCCGGCTTGGTGCTGTCGTTGCTGTATCTGCTCACAGCGCGGTCCAGACGCGTCGTTCGCGATCCATACGACGAACGGCCGGTCGTATAAGTGGCCTTTCGCAGAGTGGGCGACCGGGGACGGGCGCCCACTTCGCGTTGAGCACGTGCCGTTGCGTACATCTTCAAATCAGTCAAAGGAGTCCTGATGGGCGACCGAATGCAGCGTGCCGCAGGCAAGGCAAAAGAGGCCAAGGGCCGCATTAAGCGCGACGCGGGTCACGCATCCTCACGTCCCGGAACCGAGGCCAGCGGCCTGGGAGACGAAATGAAGGGCAAAGCCAAGAATGCGGCAGGGAAAGCCCGAAGCACCGTCAAGAAGGCCACCAGGTAGCACCGCTGCAGGAGGGACGCGCGGCTCCGGACGGGCCGGAAGTTCGCGGCCCGTCAGCAGTTTAGGCGTGTGAATCGGCTGATTCTCTAGCTCGCGGCCGCGGGACCTGGCGAGCCGCCCGTTCTTCGTTGGCATCGGTGGCATGGTCGCCCGCCTTCGCGGCGGAGCCGCCGGCGGTGTATGCGCCAGCATGCGCGGCGCGGCTTGGAGCTGGCCCACACGAGGCTGAGATTCACGTGAGGATCGAGTCGCGGCCACTGCCGCCACGTTTGGTGCTGGCAGGAGTAGCATGGAGACTCGTGATTGCCGGACCTTGAGCCGGAATCATGATGTCCTCACCTCGTGATCGGCCTTCGAGTCCACTCGGCGCCCCTTCTAAAGGTGTCGAGCCCTCACGCACGGTGCGGGGCGCTCTGACCGGGCGCTTCGCTCACGTGTTCACCCGACGACGCCGGCAGGAGATCCGATGAGGAGCAAGCCCGATATAGCGGCCGATGAGAACAGCGTGCAGGATGGCGTGCATGACGGCAGCGTGCAGGATGGCAGCGCGCATGACGGCAGCGTGCAGGATGGCAGCGCGCATGACGGCAGCGTGCAGGATGGCAGCGCGCATGACGGCAGCGTGCATGACGGCAGCGTGCATGACGGCAGCGTGCAGGACGGCATCAGCC
>DATARK010000123.1:0-7538 GCA_036264175.1 Solirubrobacteraceae bacterium | reverse complement strand
CGATGGATGCCAGCACAGCAACGACCGCGGCGGAGAGCGCGTCGCGCGCCGAGACCAACGGCGGGGCCCCGGAGGGGCGCAACGTCGGGCGGATCGAGGAGATCCAGGGCGTCGTCGTGGAGGCGGTGTTCCCCGACCGGCTGCCCGAGATCTATCACGCGATCACGGTCGCGCGGCCCGAGGCGGCCAAGGAGGAGGAGGCTCCCGGCATCAGCGCCGAGGCCGGGGGCGACATCCTCGTATGCGAGGTCCAGCAGCACCTCGGCGACGACCGCGTGCGCGCCGTCGCCATGGACACGACCGACGGCCTGGCACGCGGCCTGGAGGTGATCGACACCGGCGCGCCGATCACCGTGCCCGTCGGCGAGGCCACGCTCGGACGCATCTTCAACCTGCTCGGCGACCCGATCGACCTTGGCGAGCCGCTGCCCAAGGACACGCCGCGACGCGGCATCCACCAGGACGCTCCGCGCGTCGAGGACCTGACGCCGACGACCGAGATGTTCGAGACCGGCATCAAGGTCATCGACCTGCTGGCGCCCTACGCCAAGGGCGGCAAGGTCGGCCTGTTCGGCGGCGCCGGCGTGGGCAAGACCGTGCTGATCCAGGAGCTCATCCACAACCTCGCCAAGGAGCACGGCGGGCTGTCGGCGTTCTGCGGCGTCGGCGAGCGCTCGCGCGAGGGCAACGACCTGTGGCTGGAGATGAAGGAGTCGGGCGTGCTCGACAAGACCATGCTCGTGTTCGGCCAGATGAACGAGCCGCCCGGCGCGCGCATGCGCGTCGCGCTGTCGGGCCTGACGATGGCCGAATACTTCCGCGACCAGGGTCAGGACGTGCTGCTGTTCGTCGACAACATCTTCCGCTTCGTGCAGGCCGGCTCCGAGGTCTCGGCGCTGCTCGGGCGCATGCCCTCGCAGGTCGGCTACCAGCCCACGCTGGAGACCGAGATGGGCGGTCTGCAGGAGCGCATCACCTCGACCAAGAACGGCTCCGTCACCTCGATCCAGGCGATCTACGTGCCGGCAGACGACTACACCGACCCGGCGCCCGCGTCGGTGTTCGCGCACCTCAACGCCACCACCGCGCTGTCGCGTTCGATCTCCGAAAAAGGCATCTACCCGGCGGTCGACCCGCTGGACTCGACGTCGACGATCCTCAAGGCCGACATCCTCGGCGAGGACCACTTCCGTGTCGCCAACGAAGTCAAGGAGATCCTGCAGCGTTACAAGGAGCTGCAGGACATCATCGCCATCCTCGGCATCGACGAGCTCTCCGACGAGGACAAGCTCACCGTGCAGCGCGCGCGCAAGATCGAGCGCTTCCTCTCGCAGCCGTTCTTCGTCGCCGAAGAGTTCACCGGCACGCCCGGCGCCTACGTGCCGATCGCCGAGACCATTCGCGGCTTCGAAGAGATCATCGCCGGAAAGCACGACGAGGTTCCCGAGTCTGCCTTCTTCCTGAAGGGCACCATCGACGAGGTCGTCGAGGCCGGTCGATGACCGGCGCATCTCTGCGTCCTCGGTCACTCGCGTGCAGAGCACGCCACGTTCCCTGCGTCCTTGATCTGCTTGGTCCTCGACCGACCTCGATGAGGCCGTGATGGCCCGCACGACCTTCCCAGTCGAAGTGCTGACGCCCGAGGGCGAGGTGTTCTCCGAGGACGTCGAGATGCTCTCCACGCGCACATCCGTCGGCTCGATCGGCGTGCTCGCCAACCACGAGCCGGTGCTGGCGATGCTCGAACCGACCGAGCTGCGCCTGTATCGCTCGGACTCCGACATCGTGCGCTTCGCGCAGGCCGAGGGCTACCTGCAGTTCTCCGACAACCGCGCGCTGGTGCTCGTCGAGGAGGCCATCGAGCCCCAAGCGCTCGACCGTCAGACCTTCCAGACGCGCCTCGACGAGGCGCACAAGGCGGCCGAGGCCGCCGAGGAGGGCACCGAGCAGCAGGCTCGAGCCTTGCGCGACATCCGTCGCTACGAAGCGTTCCTGGCCGTCGAGCAGTAGACGTCGAGCAAGCGATGGAGGCCGCCGCCGATCAGCACTTCAAGCGCCCCGGCTGGTTCACCAAGAACGTCTTCAACCGCATCGTCGCCGGGCTCACGCGTCTGGGCATCAGCGTGTGGGGCTCGCGCGTGCTGGAAGTTCGCGGCCGCACCTCCGGCGAGTGGCGACGCACTCCGGTCAACCTGCTCACGCTGGAGGGTCAGCGCTATCTGGTCGCGCCGCGAGGCCACACGCAGTGGGTTCGCAATATGCGCGTGGCCGGCGCCGGACGGCTGCGAGTCGGCCCGCGCACCGAGCAGTTCACCGCTGTGGAGGTGGCCGACGAGCAGAAGGTGCCCGTCCTACGCGCGTATCTCAAGCGCTGGAAGGCCGAGGTGGGCGTGTTCTTCGAAGGCGTCGGACCGGATTCTTCCGACGAGGAGCTGCGCGCGATTGCGCCCAAGCACCCCGTGTTCCGGCTCGCCTCCGAGGCTCCGCAGTCACCCTGAGCGACTCGGCGCGCGCCCAGGCGAATCGCCGCGCGCGCCCACCGGCTAGCCTTCCCGGCCGATGAGCGACTCTCGCCAGCCAATCGGCGTGATCGGCACCGGCTATGTCGGTCTGGTCACCGCCGCCGGATTCGCCGAGCTCGGCTCAGAGGTGTGGTGCGTCGACATCGACGCCGCAAAGATCGAGCGGCTGCGCGCCGGCGAGGTGCCGATCTACGAGCCCGGCCTGCAGGAGCTGCTCGCGCGCAACTCCGAGCGCCTGCACTTCTCGACCTCGCTGGCCGATGCGCTGGAGCACGCGCGGCTGCTGTTCGTCGCCGTCGGCACGCCACCCACCTACTCCGGCGACGCCGACCTGTCGGCTGTGAACGCCGTCATCGATGCGATTCCCGCCTCCAAAGACCACGCGCTGGTGATGAAGTCGACCGTTCCCTCCGGCACGGGCGTGGCCGTCAGGCGCATGTTCGCCGAGCAGGCCAAGGACGGCCTGGCCTATGTGTCCTGCCCGGAGTTCCTCAAGGAGGGCTCGGCGATCAAAGACTTCATGCACCCCGATCGCGTCGTCGTGGGCGACGTCGGCGACTGGGCCGGCGACGCCGTCGTCAAGCTGTACGCGCCGCTGCAGGCCGAGCTCGTGCGCACCGACATCGCCAGCGCCGAGATGGTCAAGCTCGCCTCCAACGCCTTCCTGGCGACCAAGATCTCCTTCATCAACGAGATCGCCAACGTTTGCGAGGAGACCGGCGCCGACGTCGTGGAGGTCGCGCGCGGCATGGGCCTGGACGACCGCATCGGCCCGAAGTTCCTGCAGGCCGGCATCGGCTTCGGCGGAAGCTGCTTTCCCAAGGACGTCGACGCGCTCAAGCAGCTCGCCGGCAACTCCGGCTATCACTTCCAGTTGCTCACGTCGGTCATCGAGGTCAACGAACTGCAGAAGCGCCGCGTGATCGGCAAGCTGCACAAGCACCTCGGCGGCCTCGTCGGCAAGCGCATCGCGCTGTTCGGGCTGGCGTTCAAGCCGAACACCGACGACATGCGCGAGGCCTCCTCACTGGTGCTGTCGGCGCGTCTGAACGCCGACGGTGCGACGGTAGTCGCCTATGACCCTGTCGCAGAGGAGCAGGCGCGCAAGCTCGTCACCGGCATCTCCTTCGCCGGCTCGCCGATGGAGGCGGCCAAGGACGCCGATGCGGTCGTGCTCGTCACCGAGTGGCCGGAGTTCCTGGGCATGGATTGGAAAGACGTCGCCGAGACGATGAGCGGCGACCTGGTGATCGACGGGCGCAACGCTCTGGACCCGGACGCCGTGCGCGCGGCCGGGCTCGTGTATGAGGGCGTAGGGCGCGGCGAGCGGCGCGCGGGGCCGCGCAGCTGATGCAGGCTGTCATTCTCGTGGGCGGCGAGGGCACGCGGCTGCGGCCGCTGACCTCGACGGTGCCCAAGCCGGTCGTGCCGCTGGTCGACCGGCCGTTCATCTCCTTCATGCTCGAGTGGCTGGCCAAGCACGGCGTCGACGACGTGATCATGTCCTGCGGCTTTCTCGCGACCAGCGTACGCAACGTGCTCGGCGACGGCTCGGCGCTGGGAATGCGCCTGCGCTTCGTCGAGGAGCCCGACCCGCGCGGCACCGCCGGCGCGCTGAAGTACGCCGAGCCGATGCTCGACGAGCGCTTCTTGATGCTCAACGGCGACGTGCTCACGGACATCGACCTCAGCGCGCAGATCGCCCAGCACGAGCAGACCGGCGCCAAGGCGACGCTGTCGCTCGTGCCCGTCGCCGACCCCAGCGCGTATGGCCTGGTACACCTCAACGAGGACAGCTCGGTGCGCGACTTCGTCGAGAAGCCCAGCCCCGACGCGATCGACACGAACCTGATCAGCGCCGGCGCCTACGTGCTCAATCGCGAGATCCTCGGGCTCGTGCCGGCTGATCGCAACGTCTCGATCGAGCGCGAGGTGTGGCCGCTGCTCGTCGGCAACGGCCTGTACGGCTTCGCCTCCGAGAGCTACTGGCTGGACATCGGCTCGCCCGAGCGCTACCTGCAGGGCACCTTCGACATCATCGAGGGCAACGTGCAGACGGCCGTGCGCGAGCGACTCGGCAGTGACTGGCTGGCGATCGACGATCACGCCGAGATCGCCGGGCGAGCGATTCCGCCGGCTGTGCTCGAGCGCGGCGTGCGCGTCGCCGAGGGCGCGCAGGTCGGCAGCCTGGTCGTGCTCGGCGAAGACGTCTCGATCGGCGCCGGCTCGACCGTCGAGCGCTCGGTTATCCTCAAAGGTGCGCAGATCGGCGAGGACTGCAGGCTGCGCGACTGCATCGTCGCGGCCGGCTGTCGCATCGGCGCACGCACGGCCATCAGCGGCGGCGCAGTGCTCGGGGAGGGTGTCACGGTCGGGGCGGACAACGTCATCGCCCACGGGGCGCGTATCTTCCCCGGTGTGTCGTTGCCAGATGGCGCGATCAAGTTCTAACGAGATCCGACTACAGGAGAGCAGCAGATGAGCGAAGGCGCCACCATCGCCACACCCACCGCCGAGGCGCTCTCGCGCGAGGCGATCGCACGCGTCGATCTCTCCGACCAGCTCGGCGACGTGCTCGCGCTGCCCGAGCACCTGCGCGACGCGCTGTGGCGCGTCGAGTCGGCGATCATGCAGGACTTCGACACCTCCGCCGGCCTGGTCGTCGCGGGCATGGGCGGCTCGGCGATCGGCGGAGCGCTCGCGCGTGCGGCGCTGTCCGACCATGCCACGCGGCCGATCTTCGTCACGCGCGCCTACGGCCTGCCGCCGTGGACGACGCCGGACACGATGGTGCTGTGCGCCAGCTACTCCGGCGACACCGAGGAGACGCTCGCCTGCTACGAGTCCGCCGGAGCGCTCGGCGCGCGGCGCACCGTCGCCACGACCGGCGGCCGCCTGGCCGAGATGGCGCGCGCAGACGGCGTGCCCGTGATCCCACTGCCCGGAGGCTTTCAGCCGCGCGCCGCCGTCGCCTACATGACAGTCGCAGCGCTCGAGGTGGCGGCGCTGTGCGGGGCCGGCCCGCGTCTGACCTCGGAGATCGACGTGGCCGCCTCGCACACCGAGCATCTCGTGGCCGAGTGGGGTCCGGACGCGCCCGAGGACTCGCTGGCCAAGGAGATCGCGCGCGGCCTGCTCGGCACCACGCCCGTGATCGCCGGCGCCGGGCTGACCACGCCGATCGCCTACCGCTGGAAGACGCAGATCAACGAGAACGCAAAGCAGCCGGCATTCTGGAACGAACTGCCCGAGCTCGACCACAACGAGATCGCCGGCTGGGAAGGCGCGCAGGACGCCGGGCGCTTCGCCGCCGTGTTCCTCGACGACTCCGACGCACACCCGCGCGTGAAGGAGCGCATGGACCTGACCGAGCAGTCGATCGCCGCCAACGCCGTCGCCAGCTTCCGTCTGGAGACGCGCGGCGAAACGACCATCGAGCGCGTCATCTCGCTGGTGCGGCTCGGCGACCTGGTGACGATCTACCTGGCCACGCTGCGCGGCGTCGATCCCGGCCCCGTCAAGGTCATCGACGACCTCAAGGCGGCTCTCGTAGCGCGCTAGAAGATCCGCCGGCGCCATGCCGGCGGGCTCGGGGCTCTGTGATACCGTCGAGGCGACGGCCGAGGAGCGCTGCGACGGGCTCCGGTCCCGCCACGCTCGGCCCGTTTCCCTGAAGCAAGGGCGCTCACCTGACCGGACAGGAGAACAGTCAGCAATGACTCCCACCGCCGTAGCAACAGACACCGACTTCAAGGTCGCCGACCTCTCGCTTGCCGAGTTCGGCCGCAAGGAGATCGTGCTCGCCGAGCACGAGATGCCCGGCCTGATGTCGATCCGCCGCGAGTACTCAGACGCGCAGCCGCTGAAGGGCGCGCGCATCACCGGCTCGCTGCACATGACCATCCAGACCGCCGTGCTGATCGAGACGCTCACGGCGCTCGGCGCCGAGGTTCGCTGGTGCAGCTGCAACATCTTCTCCACGCAGGACCACGCCGCCGCCGCGGTCGCCGTCGGTCCGGAGGGCACCGCCGAGGACCCGCAGGGCGTGCCCGTGTATGCCTGGAAGGGTGAGACCCTGGAGGAGTACTGGTGGTGCACCGAGCAGGTGCTGCGCTGGCCCGAGGACGACAGCGGCGCGACCGGCCCGAACATGATTCTCGACGACGGCGGCGACGCCACTTTGCTCGTGCACAAGGGCACCGAGTACGAGAAGGCCGGCGCCGTGCCCGACCCCGCCGGCGCCGACTCCGAGGAGCTGCAGGTGATCCTGTCCACGCTCACGCGCTCGCTCGCCGAGGACCCGCAGCGCTGGACGCGCGTCGGGCAGGGCATCAAAGGCGTCACCGAGGAGACCACCACCGGCGTGCACCGTCTCTATGAGATGGTCGAGACCGGCGAGCTGCTGTTCCCGGCGATCAACGTCAACGACTCGGTCACCAAGTCCAAGTTCGACAACCTGTACGGCTGCCGGCACTCGCTGATCGACGGCATCAACCGCGCCACCGACGTGATGATCGGCGGCAAGATGGCCGTCATCTGCGGCTTCGGCGACGTCGGCAAGGGCTGCGCCGAATCGCTGCGCGGCCAGGGCGCGCGCGTGGTCATCACGGAGATCGACCCGATCTGCGCGCTGCAGGCCTCGATGCAGGGCTATGAGGTTCGCACGCTGGCCGAAGTGATCGACAGCGCCGACATCTTCATCACCACGACCGGCAACAAGGACATCATCACCGCCGACGACATGAGCCGCATGAAGCATCAGGCGATCGTCGGCAACATCGGTCACTTCGACAACGAGATCGACATCGCCGGCCTCGGCCGCGTGTCCGGCATCGAGCGCGTGAACATCAAGCCGCAGGTCGACAAGTGGGTCTTTCCCGACGGCCACGCGATCATCATGCTCTCGGAGGGTCGCCTGCTGAATCTCGGCAACGCCACCGGCCACCCGAGCTTCGTCATGAGCAACTCCTTCTCCAACCAGACCATCGCGCAGATCGAGCTGTTCACCAAGAACGA
>DATARK010000015.1:0-19543 GCA_036264175.1 Solirubrobacteraceae bacterium | reverse complement strand
GCGTGGTAGATCGCCGGCACGGAAACGAGCTGGTTGACGCCGTGCTCGCCGACCGCGGCGAAGAACCCGTCGAGGTCGAGCGGACCGGAGAGGATCTCGATGCGCCCGCCCCACTCGAGCATCGGCAGCAGCTGGCTGTTGCAGCCGGTGACGTGGAACAGCGGCACGGAGACGAGCGTCGACAGCGCCGCAAGCTCCGAACGCTGCACTTTGAGCACGCGAAAGCAGCTCTCGTTGTTGGTGAGGAAGTTCGCGTGCGTGGTCATCGCGCCCTTGGGGAAGCCGGTCGTGCCGCTGGTGTAGAAGATCGCCGCGAGGTCGTCGGGCGCGAGGTCGTCGACATCGGTCGGCTCGCCGTCGGGCAGCGGCGCGTCGGGCGCGAACGTGAACGCCGCGCCGGAGTCCCGCACGAGGTAGGCGACCTCGTCCTCGGTGAAGCGCGTGTTGACGGGCACGACGACCGCGCCGAGCAGCTGGCAGCCGAAGAACGCAAGCACCCAATCGGCGCCGTTGCCGAGACGGATCGCCACACGATCGCCGCGCTCGATGCCCGCGTCGCGCAGGCCGCCGGCGACGCGCGCGGCGCCGTCCCACAGCTCGCCGTAGCTCAGCGAGCGCCCCCCGCCCACCTCCAGAATCGCCGTCGCCTCGCCGTCGCGCTGCACGCTGGCGCGCAGCATGTGCACGAGCGAGGCCGGATGGTCGCTGTAGCGGGCGCGGCCGTCGGCGTCTCGCTGCACGCCGCTCTCATCGAAGGGATTGCGCCCGCGAGGCGCCGCTTTGGCGGTCACTCGGCCAGCTTACTTCCTGATCGATACATGCCTGTCGGCCTCGTGTCGCGTCACGCGCGTCGGACGCGCACGCCAGGCGCCCGGACGTGCCGCGCGAACGCGACTAAAGCTGTTTGACGTCAGTTGGCAGCCCCAGCAGCAGACGCCCGCCGAGCTCCCACGTCGCCGGCGCGACCATCATGTGCTGCGTGGCCACGTGCACGTCGCGAAAGCGTCGCTGCAGCATGCTCGAGTCATAGATCGAGGTGCCACCGCCGGCGTGGTACATGGTCGTCACGACCTCGGCGGCTACCTCGGTGGCATGACTCGCCGCGAGGCGCAGGCCGAGCCTGTGCTGCTGAGGCATCTCCCCCCCGCGCTCCGCGGCGGCCCAGGCGGCGTCGGCTTCGCCGAGCACGAGCGCGCGGGCGGCGCGCAGCGAGGCCTCGGCGCGCGCGAGCTGCGCCTGCACGGTGGCGCGTTCGGCGAGCGTCTTTCGCCCGGCGGCGGGCGTCTTTGCGCCGGCCAGCGAAGCCAGGTCCTCGATCGCGCCGCGCGCGATGCCCAGCGCCACGGAGGCGATGCCGATCGCCAGCAGGCCGAACAGCGGAAACGCGTACAGCGTGCCGGGGTGCAGCGGACGATCGGTGAACAGCGACAGCACGCGCGCCTCGGGCACCGTCTGCGCGACGGCGGTCATGTCGTGGCTGCCGGTGCCGCGCAGACCGGACACCGACCACGTGTCGATCACCTCGACGCTGTCGATCGGCATCAGCGCCAGACGCACGTCGGGGCTGCCGTCGGCCAGCAGCGCGGGCTCCTCGCCGTCGTGCACGACGACGCCGCCGAGCACCCAGTCGCAGTGCGTGACGCCGCTGACGAACGACCAGCGGCCGTCGATCACGAACGCGCCCTCGCGGCGCTCGGCGCGCCCTCGCGGTGCGAACACGCCGCCGGTCACCGAGCGCCCGCCCGCGTAGATGGTCTCTGCCTCGCGCTCGGGCAGATACGCGCCGAGCAGGCTGCTGGTCGAGGCGACCATCGCGCACCAGCCGGTGGCGGCGTCTGCGCGCGCGAGCTCCTCCAGCGCACGCACCATCTCCGTCGGGCGCACCTCGCCTCCGCCGAGCGTGCGCGGCAGGCACATGCTCATCAGGCCGGCGTCGAGCAGCTCGTCGACGAGCTCGCGCGGCAGCGCACGCTCCTGCTCGATGCGCTCGCCATGCGCGCCGGCGCGCGGCGCGATGCGCTGCGCCGCTGCGAGCGGCGACTCCGTCGTGCCGATTGTCTCGGTTTCGATCGCCATGTCTGTAACGCAACGCTGAGCTGCGGACTAGCGGGCGAGGTTACATATTGCCAGCGCGCGCCGCGGGCACGCGCGTGCAGCGGCACTGCGATGATCGACGGCGATGCTGTTCGAAGACCGCTCGCGCGCGGAGTCCTTCGGCGCGATCGCCGAGCTGTATGACCGCGTGCGCCCGACCTACCCCGACGCATTGGTCGACGCGCTGCTCGGCGGCGAGCCGCACGACGTGCTGGACGTCGGCTGCGGCACGGGCATCGTCGCGGCGCTGCTGGCGCAGCGCGGCTGTGAGGTGTTGGGCGTGGAGGTCGACGAGCGCATGGCCGAGGTGGCGCGCGCACGCGGCATCACGGTCGAGGTGGCTCCGTTCGAGCGCTGGAATGCGCACGGGCGCACGTTCGACCTGCTCGTTGCTGGGCAGGCGTGGCATTGGATTGATCCGATCGCCGGCGCGCAGAAGGCCGCGGCGCTGCTGCGGCCGGACGGACAGCTCGGGCTGTTCTGGAACTTCGGCTCGCCGCCGCGCGAGCTGGCCGAGCTGTTTGCGCCGATCTACGCGCGCCTGGCGCCGGGCGTGGAGAGCTACTCGGTGCTGCTCGGCGGCAGCGACGCGCGCGCAGACACGGCCGTGGCGGGCATCGCCCAGGCGGGTGGCTTCGACGCGCCGCAGTTGTGCACGTACGCCTGGAGCCGCCGCCACGACACGGCGCAGTGGCTGGAGATACTGCAGACGCACTCCGACCATCAGGCGATGGAGCCGGCGCGCCGCGAGCGGCTGCTGGCCGAGGTCGCCGAAGCCGTCGACTCGATCGGCGGCACGTTCGACATGCCCTACGAGGCGGTGCTCGTCAGCGCGCTGCGACGCTGATGCTGCGGCGCCGGCGCCGGTCGTCTCCGACCCCGGCTCGGATTCACGGTGACAGGCGCGTGAGCGACCAGCCCTCGCCGCTGCGCTCGTACAGCAGACGGTCGTGCATGCGATCGGACGCTTCAGACCAGAACTCGATCGCCTGCGGCTGCACGCACATGGCCCCCCAGTCGGGCGGACACTCAGGCGGAGCCTCCATCGCCTCGAGCAGATGCGCGTGTCGCGCGCGCAGCGGCTGCAGGTCGTCGATCGGCTCGCCTTGGCGCGAGACGATGCTCTGCAGCTGACGCGATACGTCGCGCTCGGCGAACAGCTGCTCGGCCAGCGCGCGCTCGGCGAGCACGGCATCGCCGGCGACGTGCACCTGGCGTCCGAGCGAAGGCCAGTAGAACAGCAGCGCGACGTGCGGGTTGCGCTCGATCTCGCGCGCTTTGCGTGTCCACAGCGCCGACGTGAACACGAGCGCGTCGTCCTGCAAACGCTTGAGCTGGACCGTGCGCGCGGTGGGACGCGCGTCGTCGCCGACGGTCACGAAAGCAACCGACTGAGGCTCGGGCAGACCCGCCTCGCGCGCATCGGCCAGCCAGCGCTCGAGCAGCCGCAGCGGCTCGGCCGGGTCGTCGTGGGCCTCGTCGCGCGCGCTCACTCGGTCAGGCACGTGTCCTCGTCGGAGTACGCCGGCGAGCAGGCGCAGACGACGCGCAGCGGCTCGTCGCCGGCGTTGAACAGCTTGTGGCGGGCGCCGGGCGGGATCAGAGCGCAGTCGCCCTGCTCGATCGTGCGCTCCTCGCCGTCGATCAGCAGGCGTCCGCGGCCGGCGCTGACGAGGTACAGCTCCTCGGTCTTGCGGTGGTAGTGCTCGGTCGTGGCGCCGCCGACCGGCACGGTGGCCTCGGCCAGGCTCTGGTTGCAGGCGGGCATCGCGACTTTGCCGGCCCACTCGCGAATCTGTGAGCCGTCGAGCGTGACGAACGGCTCGATCTGCTCGTAGGAGCGCACGTACATCTCGCACGCAAGCCTAGCCGGGCCCGTCGGAGGCGTCGAATCGTTCTCGCGTCCAGACACGGCCGGAGCGTCGGAGCGCGCGGTTATGGTCAGCTTCAGCGTGGCGGCGACGACGACAGCGACGGCGGCGACCTCCGAGCCGCCGATCGATCGCAAGACGGTGCTCGCGCTCGTGGCGATGGGCGTGGCGGTGTTCATCATCGCCAACGACTTCACGGCGCTGGCGGTGGCGTTGCCGGCGATCGAGAAGCAGTTCAACACCGACGTCGGCACGGCACAGTGGGTGATCAACGCCTACGCGCTGACGTTCGGCGTGCTGATCGTCGTCGGCGGACGCCTGGCGGACATCTTCGGACGCAAGCGCATCTTCATCATCGGCGCGGCGATCTTCGCCGCCTTCTCGGTGCTGGGCGGCGTGGCGCAGAGCACCGCCTGGCTGATCTCCTGCCGCGCGCTGATGGGCATCGGCGGCGCGATGATGTGGCCGGCGATCCTCGGCATGACCTTCGCGGCATTGCCTGAAAGCCGCGCAGGGCTGGCCGGCGGGCTGATTCTCGGCGCGGCGGGCATCGGCAACGCAGTCGGGCCGATGTTCGGCGGCGTGCTGACCGAAGCGCTGAGCTGGCGCTGGATCTTCTTCGTAAACGTGCCGATCGCCGCCTTCGGCGTGCTGGCGACGTGGCTGGCGATCCATCAGACCGAGCCCGAACCTGCCGACAAGCGAATCGACTACGCCGGCGTGGCGACGCTATCGCTGGGCCTGGTGTCGCTGCTGGTGGCGCTCGACCAGGTGACCGATTGGGGCTGGGGCGACGTGCGCATCGTCGTCCTGCTGGTGCTGTGCGCGGCGATGCTGATCGGCTTCGGCTTCGTCGAGCGGCGCATGGACGAGGGTGCGCTGATCCCGCGCGACGTGATCGGCAATCGTGACTTCAGCACCGCCTGCCTGGCGGTGCTGCTGATGTCGGCGGTGTTCTTCGCGTCGCTGCTGTATCTGCCGCAGTTCATGCAGAAGATCCTCGGCTACTCGCCGCTGAAGTCGGGCGTCGGGCTGGTGCCGATGATGGGCATGTTCGCGCTGACGTCGTTCATCGCCGGGCCGCTGTATGGAAAGCTCGGCGCGAAGCTGATCGTGTCGCTCGGCTGCGCGGCGATCTCCGTCGGCATCCTGCTGCTGTCGCTCGTCGGCCGCAACTCCGGCTACGGCGGGCTGGTGGCGGGGATGCTCGTGCTGGGCGTCGGCATCGGCCTGTTCTACTCCTCGATCACGACCGCCAGCGTGACCGCGCTGGACCCCGCCCGCGCCGGTCTGGCCGGGGGGATCGTGTACATGTTCCAGATCGCCGGCGGCTCGGTCGGACTGGGGCTGAACACGACGATCTTCACGTCGAGCTCCAAGAGCGATCTGAACAGCCACCTGAGCACGCTCGGCGCGAAGGTCTCCGAAACGCAGTCAGACCTCGTGCACGGCATTCTCGCCGGCACGGCCTCGGGCAAGCAGGTGCTCAGCCAGTTCTCCTCGGGCGTGGCGCAGCGTCTGTCCTCGCTGGTGCGCGACGCGTTCGTGGCAGGCCTGCACACTGCCTTCCGCTTGGACACGGCGCTGGCGATCTGCGCGTTGCTGGTGGCCGTGCTGTTCGTCGGCGGCACGCAGCGCAAGCAGCCCGAGTCCACCTGAGACGTCGATCGAGCGCTGTTTACCGGCGGCTGGACGGCGGGCAATAGAATCGACGAGCCGCTGCAGTCGTCGCATGCGCGGCGCGCATGCGACTTGCAACTCGCTAGGAGGAATGGATGGGATTCGACCAGTACCACGAGCCACCGGACGAGCTGCCCGAGCAGACGCGCACGTTCGCGCGCCTGTGCGCATCCTTGACCGAGGAGGCGGAGGCGATCGGCTGGTACGAGCAGCGCCTGGCGATCGAGCGCGACCCCGAAGCCAAAGCGGTCATGTCCGACGCGGTCGGCGAGGAGTACAAGCACTTCAGCATGGACCTCGAGTTCCTCCTGCGGCGCACGCCGAAGTGGCGCCAGATCGCCCAAGGCGTGTTGTTTCAGCCCGGTGACATCGTCGAGCACGGCGAGGCCGCCGAGGCGGCCGCCGACGACGACGGCGACGAGCTCTCCGGCGCCGCACCGGCGCCTCCGGCCGCCGCGGGCGGCTCGCTGGGCATCGGCAGCCTGCTTGGGCAGGGGCTATGAGCCATCTGCTGCGCGAGCACGCGCCGATCACCGACGACGGCTGGAAGCTGATCGACGAGGAGGCGCGCGAGCGTCTGCTGCCGGGCCTGGCCAGCCGCCGGCTGGTCGATTTCTCATGGCCTCACGGGTGGGAGCTGTCGGCGACGAATCTCGGCCGCGTCGAGCGCACGAACGTGAGCGAGCAGAAAGGCGTCGAGGCCAACCGCCGCGTGGTGCTGCCGTTGATCGAGCTGCGTTCGCGCTTTGAGGTCTCACACGAGGAGCTGCGCGCGGGCGACCGCGGCGCGCAGGACGTCGACTTCGAGTCACTGGACGCGGCGGCGCAGCGGATCGTCGACGCCGAGAACACGGCCGTCTTTCACGCCTGGCCGAAGGCCGGCATCGAGGGCATCACGGCCAGCTCTCCGCACAAGCCGATCGTGCGCGGCAAAACCTTCGAGGACTACCCGGGCTGCGTCGCGCGTGCCGTGGAGCTGCTGCTGCGCAACGGCATCGCCGGCCCCTACGGGCTGGCGCTGGGACGCGAGGACTACACGAGCGTCGTGGAAACGGCCGAGCACGGCGGCTATCCGCTGCTCGACCACCTGCGCAACGTCATCAAGGGGCCGATCGTCTGGGCGCCGGGGGTCAACGGCGCGGTGGTCGTGAGCATGCGCGGCGGCGACTTCTCCTTCGAGTGCGGCCAGGACCTGTCGGTCGGCTACGAGTCCCACGACGCCGAGTCGGTGTCGCTGTACATCGAGGAGTCCTACAGCTTCCGCGTGCTCACGCCCGAGGCGGCGGTGGCGATCGCTACGCCCAAATCCGGGCGCTAGAAGCTCGCAACGTTCACTGCGCGACGGCGGCCGAGACAGGCGCAGGCTGGTCCACGGGCCGCGCGAGCAGCACAGCGCCAGCGGTGACGGCGACGAAGGCGAGGATGCGAAGCGCGCCGAGTGCGCCGCTTGGCACGGGCTCTTCGAGCACGATCGTGCCGGCGAGGATCGGCAGCACGTTGGTCAACAGCGTGGCCAAACCGGCGACGGTCAACGCCGCGCCCGCCTGATAGCCGAGCTGCAGCAGAGACGTTCCCAGCGTGTAGCCGAGGATGAGCCCGAGCACGAAGACGATGCGCACGCCGCCCTGGGTGGCCAGCTTGGTCGAGATGTCGCCGGCGGAGAAGCACAGCCCGCCGGCGATGCCGTCGGCGACCGCCACGCCGAGCGCTCGGCGGCCGAGGACGAAGACCACACCCGCCAGCGCTGCGGTCGCGCACAGCCACAGCACGACGGCCAGCGTGGAGCCGCTGTGGCCTTCGCCTTCGACGCCGTTGGCCAGCGAGATCGCCAGCGCGACGAGGCCGAGTACGGCGAGCGCGACGCCGGCCAACCGGCGCCGACCCAGGCCGCCGCCGACGGCGCGCGCAGAGAGGAAAGCGAGCAGGCCGATGCCGCCCGCGGCGACGCTCTGCACGAGCGCCAGCGGCGCCAGCGCGAGCGCGAGCGCATAGAGCGCGAAGCCGCCGCCCTCCATGGCGAAGCCGAGCAGCCAGCTGCGGTCGCCAAGCAGGAGCGCAAGCGACTGCAGCGGGCGGCGCAGAGAGAGCGCGGGCAGCGCGGCCGCAGCGTCGTGCTCGCGCAGATAGGCCAGGCTGGCAAGCGTGGTCGAGCCCAGCGCGAGCACGAACGCGACTGCCGTGGCGACGGTCATGCGCGCGTTACTGCAGGTATTTCTCGACGGTGCCCGCGTCGCGCTCCTGCGCGTCGTCGGGATCCTCGCCGGCGGCGCGACGCGCGCGTCGCTGGCGCAGCAGATCCCAGCAGCGATCGAGCTCTACCGAGACGCGCTCCAGGCGCTCACGATCGGCAGCGAGCGCCTGCTCGCTGGTGGCATCGTTCTGCTCGCCGCCCTGCAGCGAGTGCTCCTCGGCGACGAGCTTCTCGATGTGGCTGAGGATCGACTGGTCGTCCATCACGCGCAGCCTAGCCGAGCCGCAAGTGTCAGCCCGTGTACACGCGAGCGAGCGACTCGGCGACGCACACCGGCTTGTCGCCGCCCTCGCGCTCGAAGGTCAGCTCGGTGGCGATTTGCGCGCCGCCGGGGATGTCGTCGACGGACACGAGCTTGGAGCGCATGCGCACCTTCTCGCCGACGGGCATCGGCGCCGGGAAGCGCACCCGGTTGAGACCGTAGTTGACGCCGAAGGCGAAGCCGTCGAATTTGACCATGTCATAGGAGAAGCGCGGAGCGAGCGACAGCGTGTAGTAGCCGTGGGCGATGGTGCCGCCGAACGGGCTCTGCTTGGCACGCTCCGGGTCGATGTGGATCCACTGGTCGTCGCCGGTCACCTCGGCGAACTCGTCGATCTTCTGCTGCGTGACCAGGTGCCAGTCGCTGACGCCCAGCTCCTTCCCTACGTAGCCCTTCACCTCGTCGAGGCCGGTGAGCGTGAGCATTGGTCGGTCGTCCCCTCTTCGTAGCCCTTGTGTGAGGCCGTCAGCCTAGCGACCGCGCTCCTGCCAAGATGGCGCCATGGCGCGTCTGCGCGACGGGAGCGAGGTGACGATCCGCAAGCTCACGCCGCGCGATGCGCCGGTGCTCGCAGAGGCATTCGAACGGCTCAGCCCGCAGTCGCGCGACCTGCGCTTTCTCAGCGCCAAGCCGCGCCTGACCTCCAACGATCTGCAGTATCTGACCGACGTCGACGGCCATCTGCACGAGGCGCTCGGCGCCGTCGACAAGGCCACCGGGAGAGGCGTCGGCGTGGCGCGCTTCGTGCGCCTGGACGCTGACGCGCCCGTTGCAGAGGTGGCGGTGACGGTTGTCGATGACTGGCAGCGACGCGGCCTGGGGACGCTGCTGCTGGAGCGCCTTAGCGAGCGCGCCCGTGCGGAGGGCATCGAGCGATACACAGCGCTGGTTTCCGGGGAGAACAGGGCGATCGTCGGCCTGCTCGACGCGATCGGCGCGCGCGTGCTCAGCGCGAACGCCGCCTCGAGCACGGTCGAATACGAAGTCGAAGTTGCGCCGGTCGGGCTCGGCCACAGCCTGCGCGGCGCGCTTCGCGCTGCGGCCAGCGGTCAGATGACGTTGACGCGGCGCGCCGCCGAGGCGCTGGGCTCACTGTTGGACCATGCGGTGCACTGGGGCGACACGGCAGAGGTCGTCGATGACGGCGATGGCGAAACGGCCGAGAGCGCCACCGACACCACTGCGGCGCCGGCGGGCGAGCGACGCAGGCCCAACGCGAAGCGCTAGCCGCCGGCCTCGACGGCGGACTCGCCGGGCGCGATTTGGCTGCTGCCGCTGAATAGCGAGCGGTGCACGATCGCTCCGAGCAGGCCACCGGCGAGCGGCGCGACGATGAACAGCCACAGCTGGTTGAGCGCCCAGCCGCCCACGAAGATCGCCGGCCCGATGCTGCGCGCCGGGTTGACCCGCTTCAGGGCCATTGCAGCGCCTCCTCTTGGCCGGACGGGTTGCCAGGAGAATTCGACTGCTCGGGAGCTACTCCTGCCGCTGCTAGGGCGCTGTCGGGCCGTCCTGCGCCTGGTCGCCCGCCCTGCGTTGCCTGCGCTGGCGATACAGCGCGAACAGCGCGTTGCCGACGACCATGCCGACGACGAGCAGCATGAAGGCCGAGAAGACGACGATGCCGACGGTTTCGTTCATGAACTGCGAGCAATGCTAGGGCCGAAAGCCCGGCGGCGTCTCAGCTGCGCCCGTGCGGCGAGGATCCGGCGCCGGTTCGGCGCGTTCGATCGCCGAGCTGACCTCGGCGCCGAGCATCAGCGCGACATTGGTCAGCCATAGCCAGACGAGCAGGATGATTGCCGCGGCGAAGGAGCCGTAGGTGACGTTGAAGCTCTTGAAGTTGGCGAGGTAGGTCGAGAACGCAGCCGAAGCTCCGAGCCACAGCGTCACGCCGACGAGCGCGCCCGGCGCCATCCAGCGAAAGCCGCGATGGCGCACGTCGGGTGTGACGTAGTAGATGAAGCAGAACACCAGCAGCGCGCTGACCAGCGCGCCCGGCCAGCGCACGATGCGCCAGACCGACGCCGCGCCGGAGCCGAGCACTTCGTCGACGACGTCGCCGCCGGCGAACATCAGCACGATGGTCGTGATCACGAGCCCCATCAGCACGAACGTGGAGCCGATGTCGATGGCCTTGCGTCGCAGAAAGCTGCGCCCGCCGGTGGCGCCGAACACGACGTTGAGCGCGCGGCGCGCAGCCTCCAGGTAGCCGGTCGCGCCGTACAGCGCCGCAGCGACGGCGAGGATCAGCCCGGCGGTCGCCGTGCCCTTGCTTTTCAGTGCCGCGCGCACGGCGGCGTTGATCGGTGCGAGCGTCACGGCGGGCACGACTTCGCGCAGGTGCCTGACGATTGCTTCATAGGTGTCGGGGAACTGACCGAGCAGCCCGAGCAGCGAGACAGCCAGCAGCAGCGTCGGAAACAGCGACATCAGCGCGTAGTAGGTGAGCGCGGCGGCGTGGTGCGTGCCCTGGTCGTCGTAGAAGGACACGACCGAGCGCTTGGCGACCTGCCAGGTGCGACTCACCGGCGAAACGTATCTGTCGCGCCGGTGGCCGCCAGCGGTGTCGCCGTATGTTCGCCGGCGCGGGCCACGCCAATCGCACCACGGCGGGTTGAAACGAGCGCAGAGCGGGCATGCTCAATGCGTGGAAAGGAGAGGTCACGCACCGATGGATATCGAGCTGGCGGGCCGGCCCGAGACAATCGAGGTCGATGAGACGCATGATGTCGCGATACGGGTTCCGTTGACCGCGGAGCCTGACGGGTTGTTGCTCGAAGCGCTGAAGAAGAGCCCTCCGATATCGAACCTCTGCGCGCGTCTGGAGGCCGGCGATCGAGAGTTGATCGTCTACCTGAACGATCGCAGCGTGGGCGGCCTCGGGACAGCAATGACCGCAATACAAGCGCTCGTCAGCTCCACCAATGACGAGCGAGCCGCACAGAACATGACCAAGGAGGAACTCGAGGCCCAGGCGGCAGCGGACAGAAGGCGAGCCGTGGAAGGCGAGCTGAGCGCCTGGTGGGAGGAGCACGGCAGGTCCTCCTGAGCGGGTCGGCAGGGGACGGTGCTTCGCACGAGCCTAGAGGGGTGAGCGACGGGACTTGAACCCGCGACCGCCTGGACCACAACTAGAAACTACCAAGTCGAGTTAGCTTCAAAAGCCCGAGAATGTTGGACTTAGCCAGGGTCGGATCAAGCAAGATCGACGCACTTTGGTACCCCATTGGTACCCTGGCGTCCGCAGCAAAGCGTAGAATCCCGCTTGATGGCCTCCCCAACTGCCGCCTCCAGGACTGCCCCCCGTCGGCCGCGCGGGACCGGGGCGCTGTTCGTCAAACGCGACTCCGCCGGCCGCGAGACTTGGTACGGCAAGTGGCGCGTCGGAACGTCTCAGGTCAAGCGGCGGATCGGACCGAAGCGGATCCCCTCCACGCGCGAAGGTCTCACGCGGACTCAGGCCGAGGGTGAGCTTCGCCGACTGATCTGCGCCGGGGATCACGCGACGCTGAGCCGCGAGCGCGTCAGCGTCGAGCAGGTCGGCGGGCTGCTTGTCGAGAGCCTCCGGGCGAAGGGGCGCAAGCGGGCGACGATCGAGACCTACGGCTCGGCGCTGCGCATCCAGCTGGCGCCTTTCTTCGCCTCGAAGACGCTCGATCGGATCGGCCGTCGCGAGATCGAAGCGTTCATCGCCCACATGGCAAAGACCGGGCGCTCACCTAAGACGACGCTCAACGCGCTGGGCATCCTGCACTCGATCTTCGAGTACGCACGTAGGGAGGGCTGGGTCGCCTCCAATCCCTGTACGTTTGTCGACAAGCCGAGAGCGGCGGCCGGCGACCCGGACATCCGCTTCCTCGAGCCCGAGGACGTCGAGGCGCTGCTGCGCGCCGCCCCCGAGGACGACCTCGGGCGGGTTGAGCGACGCATGTACCTGACAGCCGCAATGACAGGCATGCGCCAGGGCGAGCTGCTCGCTCTGCGCTGGCGCGACATCGACTGGCCGGCGCGGCGAGTGCGTATCCGCCGCAGCTTCGTGCGCGGCGAGTTCGGCACGCCGAAGTCCAAGCGCTCATCGCGCAGCGTTCCCCTCGCCGATCGCGTCGCCGGCGAGCTCGATCTCCTGCACAAGGAGACCGCCTACCGAGCGGACGACGACCTCGTCTTTGCCCATCCGCACACCGGCAAGCCGATCGACCGCTCGCGCCTACTTAAGCGCTTCAAGGCAGCGCTGATGCGCGCCGAGGTCCGGCCGGTTCGCTTTCACGATCTGCGCCATACGTTCGGCACACGCATGGCCGCTCAAGGCGTGCCGATGCGCGCGCTCCAGGAGATGATGGGCCACCGCGACTTCAAGACGACGCTGATCTACGCTGACTACGCGCCGAGCGTGCGCGAGGCGGAGTGGGTGGAGGCGGCGTTCCGAGCAGCCCCGGCTGTGCCAGCCTGAATGCTCCAGGCCCGACCTTCACAAACTGCACACTCCCTCTTTCCCCATGGCAGTTGCTCGTCAGTGTCGGTGCGCAAGATGCAGTATGCGTGGGCCCGTGGCGCGCTGCGGCATCCCCGGATATAAGCACTACCGATGTTCAGTGTCTGAGGCGTCCGCCGCTACGGCCCCTCCGAAACGAGGCGTATCATCTCCTCGACCCATATCGCCACTGGGTGTTAGGAGCCAACCGTCGTTTGCGTAGACGATCTTGCCCTCGCAATGCTCACACGTGCGAACGCGGCCAGCGCGATGCCAACAACGGCAACGGAGAGGGCTATCGTCAGCGTAGCCACCTGGTCAACCGGGACGGGCATAGACATACCGTGCACGGCGACAGTGTAGGGCCATTGTTCACCAATAATAATAATGGCGACGTAGAATACAATTGCAGCAACAGTGAGAACGAGAAACGGGCGGCTAGCCAGGCTCCGGCGTCGGCCGATGTCCAAGCTCGCCACCTCGGGTGCCTCACCAGTTCCCGCCTCGACTTGCGATGGCGGATCGATGAGAAGTACGACTAGCGTGAACATGATCGCCGGAACGGGTCCGAACGGGCTGCGGGCGAGTCCGCCGGAGAAATAGATCAGCCAGCCGACTGATCCGAGATTGATAAGAAACGGAACCCAGAGCCCCAGAGATCCTCGATCGAGCCGCTCATATATCGCCGAAGGCAGCCGCTTCTGGACGGAGCGGCCGAGCCGCTGAACGCGGTCAACCACCTTCTTAGCCAGATCATCATTGCCTCCCGCTCGTCTGGCCAACTCGTTGTACGCCTCAGTCCACGGCAGGCCAAACAGGATCGCGACTACTACCGACACCAGGGCGATGTAGCCGCCTTCGGCAGACTTATTGGGCACCCTTTGAAGGAGACGTAGGCCCAGTACGAGTCCCCACAAAAGCATCGTGCCGATCACAAGGAAGAGGGCCTTAAGAATCTCCAGCAGCGGGGCCGGAGAGTCAGCCGCCCCGCCATTCGGCATCTCTGAGTGTGCGCTGCTCATTTCATCAGCCTTTGGTCCTCATGACTGGCCGTTCTAGGATTCAGGCGAGTCCGCTGTGGTCTGTATCACGACAAGCTGTTTGTGCTCGGACCCGAGAGCTGTCTTCATCCCTCGTAGATAGTCGCCAAGCACGGCGTAGTGAACAAACCACGCGACCGCGCCAGTTATCAATGTCGCGGCCGCGTTGCCAGTCAGCGCAGCTGCTCCTAGCAGCGCATAGGTAACTGATGCCAATCGATGAATTGGTCGACCGGACACAAATGCCTTGTATCGAAGAATGAGCCACAAACTGACGGAGCAGACTCCGACATCGCGCGCCAAGAGAGGTAGATAGATCGGAAGAAGATCAGGAGACTTCAGTACGACGGCCAGCGACGCCGCGTGAATCATTAGCTTGTCCACAGCGGCATCCGTTAGGCGTCGGCGTGTTCCGTCCAGACGATGCCCACGAGCGACGACTCCGTCGACGATGTCTACGGCGACGATGAGTCCCAACGCTCCCGCAGCAACGGCAGGTTCGTGGCTGATGCCCCAAATCAGAGGGACCAACAAGACAAGCCTGAGGATTGTTACGGCGATCAAGCCCGGTTCGCCGGTTATCGTGCGCGGTAGTACGCGAGAGTGATCGCTCAGGGGCATCGGTTCTGGCCAACCTACCAATACGACGGGTCGGAGAGTCCGATGGGCGGGAGAGTCCGCTTAATCGGTCCTAGCGTGAAGCCACTCCTCCAGCATCGCCCGGGTGAAGCGGATGTGCCGCCCCACGCGGACGCACGGCAGCTTGCCCGTGCGCACGGCGTCATAGACCCAACTCGTCTTGACCGACAACAGAGCCGCGACCTGCTCGGGCCGTAGCAACGGCCCGTCGAGTGGCCGGAGCCGAGGACGAATCTCCCCCGCCGCCGACTCGTCTGCTTGTCCCGCCTGGCTACTCATCGGCTCGGGCCTCCCCGCCGGCAACCTGGTTGCCGGCGGATCGGTCGTCGGAGCCGAAGGCGACGCGACCGATCACAGAGTGCTTGGACCGCTTGGCGCCGTCCTTCTCCCACTCGCTGTAGACCAAGCGCCCGATCACCCCGACCTGCCGTCCCTTGGTCAGGTACTCGGCACAGCGGTCGGCTTCGTCGTTGAAGGTCGCGACGTCGACGAACGTCGGCGGCTTGTCGCGGCGGTCGTTGACGGCAAGGCACAGGCCACGGACGCTGCGCCCGTCGGGAAATTGGCGAAGCTCGGGGGTCTGCGGTCAGCTGGCCGACGAGGATCGTGATGTTGATGTTCGGTGCGCTTGTCATGGGTTGCTCCTTGGTCCGTGAATGGTCTTGCGAAGGCGTTGCAGGCGGCGGGCGGCAGACCGCACCCGAGCGAGTCGGTTGGGCTGCTGCTCGGCGTGCGCGTCGCCGGGGTGGTTGATGCGCGCGATCACCGGAGCGCCGTCGCCGGGCGTGAGCACAACCGCTTGGCCGGTCACCAGCGACTTGATCCGGCTCGGGTGGACGTGGAACTCATAGCCGCGTCGACGCGAGCCGCGGCCGGTGTGCCCGGTGCCGAGCATCGCGGTGGCCGTCTGCTCGGTGGCGATCCAGCGCGGCGTCGTGCCGGCCATCTGCGCGATCAGCTCGGCCGACTCGGGAACGTTCTGGCGATGGGCAATCACGGTCGCGACGTTGCCGAGCGTCTGATCGCGTAGCGCACCGTCGCCGGCGCTCTTGAGGTCGACGAGCTCTTGTGTGCCGAGGATCAGGCTGATGCCCGCCGAGCGTGCGCGGCCGAACAGCCTTGCTGTGTGCTCAGCCGCGACCGCGGAGAACTCGTCGATCATCACGACCGTTGGAATCGGGCCGGCCTGCAGACGAGCAACGAGCGCGATGAGGTCTGAGACGATCGCTGCCGCGAGCATCGCCGCGAGCAGCGGGCGGCGGTCGGAGTCCAGGCGGAAGTAGACGACGGCGCGCTGGCGTACCGCGAGCTCGAGGTCGAGCAGCTCGCGGCCCTCTGCCGGGTCAAGCCACGCGCGCGCGTCTGACTCGGCGAGGATCGACAGGCGGTCGCGCACCCCGGCGAGGTCGCGCTTCTGGCGCTCGGTCAACGAGTCGAGGTAGCCCTGCGCCTGCTTGCCCTGCTGCTCGGACAGACTGCGCGCGTAGACCTCCAGCTCACGTGGGTCGAGGCTCGCCATCAAGGAGACTGGCGTGACGGCGATGTTCGCGGCCTGCATCGCACGCACGGCGTGGCCGAGGTAGCGCTGGGCCTGGCGCAGGTAGTGGGGCTCGGTGAAGGTCTCCCCCGACAGCGCCTTGTCGGCGATCTCGGTCTCTGAGCCGTTGGCGTAGGGGTTGTAGGCCAGCGGACCCTCAGGGGTCCAAGCCAGGAAGGGCGCACCCACGCGCTGGGCAGAGGCCGCCAGCTCGTCGCGCAGCATCGCATCGCCCTTGGGGTCGATCACGACCGCGCCGTGGCCGTCCTCGACGAGGCGACAGGCGATCCAGGCCTCTGAAACCGTCTTGCCGGCGCCGGTCGCTCCGAGCACGAGCGTGTGCTTGCCCGACTCATAGCCGACGGGGATCGACACGGGCATTCCCTGTCTGTTTTGGCCGAGCACCAGACTGCCGGCCCGAATCCAGCCGTCGCGCCTGATCTGCCGGCGGCGCCAGCGGCGCAGGGGCACGTCGCGAATGCGCAGCGAGCTGCGCGCGGCCTCTGCGAAATCCGCACCGCGGTCTAGGTCTTGGCGGTGCCAGCCCAGACCGAGCGCGCTGGCGAGCAGACACGCGCCCCACACCGGCAGGATCAGCAGGTGGCCACCGAGCAGCGGTAGTGCGGCGGGGATGCCCAGCAGCGCCCAGGTCCAACGCAGGCCGCGGCGATGCAGAACGATCGCCAGCAGGTAGGCGCCGGGCACCGCGACGACGGCTCCGATCGCCACGGCTTTGACGATCTGCTCAATGCTGAGCATCGCGCACGCCTCCCCTCTCGCTCGCAACCAGCCCGTTGACGTCGTGGAGCGCCAAGACCGTGATCTGCTCCTGTGCGCGGACCTCGGCAACGGCGCGGCTGACCGCTCTGGCCACAGGCGGCGTGGCCAGGTAGTAGACGTGATCGACGTGGCACGCTCGGGCGTAGCCGCGGCAGATCGTCTGCAGCCGCCGCGGCGCCTTGATCGACAGCTCGACCTCGATCGCCAGGCAGCGGCTGCCGGGGCCGACCAGCGCGAGGTCAGGGCGGTGTAGCGCCGGCCGGCCTCCGGGGAGCTCGCCGAGGCTCGCCGAGGCGACGAGCTCGGGCTGATCGTTCTCGCAGGCGCGGATCTCGCGCTCTGAGAGCAACTCCCATCCGGGCAGGGCGCGGTGCAGCGCGACGGCGACGGTCGCCACCTCCCAGGCGTGCTGAAATCCCCCGGGGCCGAGCTTGTAGACGCCGAGGCGCTCGGAGAAGGTCCAGCGCAGGCCTTCGGCTGTGGCGAGATACAGGCCGGGCGTTCGATACAGCAGCCGGCGGTGGTCGAGCAGCCCGTCGGCGGTCAGACGGCTCAGGCGCGCGTAGGCCCAACTTCGGCCCATGCCAAAACGGCCCATCACGTGCTCGGCAGATGCTGCCCCGATTCCCGCCAGCCAGCTGACGATCTGCGCGTCGCGGTCGGTTTGCATGGCGCCTCCTTGCGGCGATCGACATGACTACTTCCGACGACATGTCGATCAAAGGCAGCTCCAGACCCCCCTGGCAGTTTCGAGCCAGCTCAGGCCGACCGGAGCTAGCGAGGCTTCAGGGAGGGCGCGAAGCGCCCCAGCTCTCACGTGGTTGCTTGCTCGGCGTTGACGTCTAGGGCGGCACTGAGGGGAGCAGAGGTGCCAGGGCGGCTCAAGCGCTGCCTCCCCTCAGTGCTCGCGAGGCACCCAACAAGCCGTGCCGAGCGCTACCGGATCTACGCCGCTGGGCAGCGGACATGCGCCACGACCGCGATCAGGCTACGTGCACTCCGCTAGCCCGGCTACCACGCATGTAGTACTTCGCACTATCGTCCGGGCCAGTCACGCTGACCGCAGGATGTTCGTCACTTCTTCGGAGACCACGAGGCCTGTTTGCTCGCTGCCGCGACCAATAATCTGCTTGGCCGATTCGCCCGCGGCGGGTAAGGCTCGAAAGCTGGTCAGGCACACCGTAGGCGAACCTGCCCGCGCCAATCAACACTAGCCATCCGCCTGGAGGGTGCCGGCGACAGCAAGCACAACTGCAAACAGCTTGAGTCTAAGGCATGTACAAGGATCACCGACCCTCACCGTCATCACGTGTGCCGCAGCCATCACGTCCGACGCAGTCTCACAAGTCGCCGCCACGAACGACGGGCTCGCCATCCCGCCAAGAGGGCTAGCGCCCCGATTACCACCGATGCGACCACGCTGCGTGAACTAGAAACGTGTCCCTCAAGAGACTCCTTGACGACGATGGCGGCGAGGTAGAGGGCAATCGCCGTAAAGACCACGCCGTTGGCAAGCCACCAACGCACTGAGGTATGTCTGCTTTTCTGCACGATCTACGTCGCGCCCCCTCACCTAGGCCCAGGGTGCGGTGCTCCACCATAGTCTGGGCACTCGCCGGCCCGCAAAATACATTCCGCTATTGCGATCCCTTCTAGTACTGCTTCACCCAACTCTTTTACACCTATCCGATCGTGGCTCGGGAAGCATTTAGATGCGCGAGACTTGTTATTACCCGCCTTCTTCAAGCATTCCTTCTCGGCTGGTGTATCGTGACATCCGCCCGAGCATTCTCCGCTGAGGTCGAACTCATTCGGCGGGTTGTCCGCGGCATAGCGATAGCCTGGTTCCGCTCCTGAGGGATCAATCTGCGTCCAGCCACCGACGGCCGCGCTGTAGTAGCGCGCGCCGAAATGCTCAAGTCCCCCGGGAAGGATCTGGCCCGCCTCGTAACCAAAGGTCGCGGAGGCTGTGCCGATTGGACTGCCATAAGGGTCATACCGGTAGCTTCCGGTTGCCGGAGCTGTCTGCGAGCCCGCTGAGCTCGTCAACATTGCCACCGAGCCAAAAGGGTCGAGGACGAAGTATTCCGTTTCGCTTGGTTTGCCTTTGGCCGTGCGCTTGGCCAAAAGTTCACCTTCCGACCCTCGCGTGTAGTATTTCGCACCTTCGCTCGAACCAGTGACGCCCACACCCAGTATGTTCTGAATCACTTCTTCGGAACCAAGGGCCGCCAAGTCATCCTGGCCCGCCCCGTGACTGACGACCTGTTTGGCGGATTCGCCGTGCGGCGTCACGCTCGAGAGCTGATCGCGGATTGTGTAGGCGAACTTGTTTGCGCCGCCCAGAAGGCCATCGCTCGTCATGTCGCCGTCCTTGTCGTATGTCGGTTCGCCGGCGATACCCGGTTCTGGTTCGGTTTCGGGACAAGTCGATGGTGCGCTCGTCGCGATCCTACAGATCTCATTGGCCGCGTTGAACCTCATATGCTCGTTAGTGTAGGTCGTGCTCGGCGAGTAGGTGTGATTGAGCTTCATGTTGCCGGCCGGGTCGTATTCGTATTCGGAGGTCAGCTGCGTACCTCCGGTGTTGGTCACGATAGCCGCTAGCAGGCGGTCGAGCGTATCGTAGGAGTAGGTAGTCGTCGTTTCCCCCTTGTAGTTGAAGAGCGTCTGCACGTCTGGCGTGTCGATCGCTTCTTCATGGCCTTCTTCTGTGAATTTGAGCGAGTACAACAGGCCGTAGAACTCAAGTGTGGAGCTGGGCGTAATTTCGCTTTTGCAGTTCTGTTCTCCGGTTGGTTTGAAGACGACCAGCTTTGTCAGGCGCCCACCTGGGTCTGTGTTAGTGCATTGGAGCAGGCCGTTGGGATAGGTCGTCGATTCGCGGTTATCGACGCCGGTTTCGTAGCCGAATT
>DATARK010000074.1:0-3962 GCA_036264175.1 Solirubrobacteraceae bacterium | reverse complement strand
TGAGCAGGGCCGGCGAGGCGTTCAACCTCGGTGAGGGCCCGGCTGCCGAGAACTACCTGAGCATCGAGAAGATCCTCGACGCGGCGGCCCGCTCGGGCGCCCAGGCGATCCACCCCGGATACGGCTTCCTGGCCGAGAACGCGCCGTTCGCGCAGGCCTGCGAGGACGCGGGCGTGGTGTTCATCGGCCCGCCGGCCAGCGCGATCGAGGCGATGGGCTCGAAGACGCGCGCGCGCGAGCTGATGCAGGCGGCGGGCGTGCCGATCGTGCCGGGAACGACCGAGCCGGTGGAGACGGTCGCCGACGCGCTGCGCATCGCCAAGGCGGACATCGGCTTTCCCGTGGCGGTCAAGGCCGCGGGCGGCGGCGGCGGCAAGGGCTTTCGCGTGGCGCTGTCCGAGGACGAGCTGGAGGGCGCCTTCGAGGGCTCCAGCCGCGAAGGCGAGAAGTTCTTCTCCGACGGCACGGTGTACCTGGAGCGCTACCTGCACGACCCGCGCCACGTCGAGGTGCAGGTGCTGGCCGACCGCCACGGCAACGTGATCCACCTGGGCGAGCGCGACTGCTCGATTCAGCGCCGCCACCAGAAGGTGATCGAGGAGTCGCCGGCGCCGGAATGGGTGGTGGACTCGCAGATGCGCGAGCGCATCGGCAAGATCGGCGTCGACGCGGCCAAGGCAGTGGACTACGTCGGCGCGGGCACGATCGAGGGGCTGTTCTCGGCGGCCGAGGGCAGGGAGCCGGAGTACTTCTTTCTGGAGATGAACACGCGCGTGCAGGTCGAGCACTGCGTGACGGAGATGACGACGGGCATCGACATCGTCAAGGAGGGCATTCGCGCGGCGGCCGGCGAGGAGCTGTCCTACGCGCAGGTCGACGTGGAGCTGCGCGGGCACGCGATCGAGTGCCGCATCAACGCCGAGGACGCGTCGAAGAACTTCGCTCCGGCGCCGGGCAAGATCGGCGCCTACGTGGAGCCGTCGGGCCCGGGCGTGCGCGTGGACTCGGGCGTGGTGGCAGGCGGCGAAGTCTCGCCGATGTACGACCCGATGGTGGCCAAGCTGATCGTCTGGGACGCCGACCGCGAGCAGGCGACCGAGCGCATGCTGCGGGCGCTCGACGAATATGAGATCGAGGGCCTGAAGACGCTGATTCCCTTCCACAAGGCGCTGCTGGCGACCGAGCAGTGGGCCAAGGGCGAGACCTGCCGCGACCTGATGGAGGACAAGAAGTGGCTGAAGACGCTGGCCTTCGAGCCGCCGGCGCCGCCGGCCGACGGCGAGGACGAGGCCGCCGAGAAGGTCGAGCAGACCTACGCCGTGGAGGTGTCGGGCAAGCGCTTTGACGTGCGCGTCGTCGGGCCGCCGTTCGCCGGCGGCGGCGTCGTCGCGAGCAACGGCGCCTCCGCGCCGGCGGGAGCCAGGGCGCCGAAGCGCACCCGGCGCAAGGCCTCGGGCGGCGGAGGTGGCGCCGACGTGCTGCCGTCGCCGCTTCAGGGCAACATGTGGAAGGTGCTGGTCAAGCAGGGAGACGCCGTCGAGGAGGGCCAGCTTCTGTGCATCATCGAGGCGATGAAGATGGAGAACGAGATCACGGCGCACAAGGCCGGCACGATCGCCGAGCTGCCGATCGTCGAGGGCGAGCCGATCCAGGCGGGCGCGCCGATCGCGACGATCACCAGCGCGATCGAGTCTGAGGGCTAGACGGCTCTACAGGCGGGCGACGTTCTGCGCGTGCAGCTCGCGCTGCACCTGCGAGCGCCGCCGCTTGGGCAACACGGCATCGGCGCCGCGCTGGCGCAGATCGCGTAGATAGGCGGCGTCCTCGTCGAGCAGCTCCAGGGCGCTCGCGCCGTCGATGACCGGCCCGTGGCCGGGCACGACGTGCTCGGCCACCTGCACGAGCACGCGCAGGCGCTCGAGCGTCGCCTCGTAGGCGTCGAGCATGTCGCCCTCGCCGAGCTCGGGCAGCTCGATCGGCGACAGGTAGTCGCCCGTCACGAGCACGCGCGCCCAGCCGATCCAGATGGCCATGCCGTCGGCGGTGTGGCCGGCGGTTGGGTGCAGCTCGAGCTCGCCGGTGCCGATGTCGCAACGCCCGGGAACGGCTAGCGCCTGTAGCGCGCCGAGCGCCAGCGGGCGGGGGCGCTCGACGTGCAGCTCTTCGTCAAAGCGGCGCAGCGCACGCTGCGCCGCGCCGGGCTCTGCCTGCAGGCGCGCCGCGGTGCTCTCAGCGCAGCCGAGCGTGGCGCCGGCAAAGGCCAGCGGGCCGAGCACGTGATCGAAGTCGGCGTGCGTTGCCAACAGCCCCTGCGGCTGGGGGAAGCGCGCCTGCTCGACTAGCGAAGGCAGCAGTTCGAGCTCTTCGGGCAGCACCGGCGAGTCGATTGCGAAGGACTCCTCTCCCCCGTCCGGCGCGCGCACGAGCGTGCAGTGCGCCTGGAAGATCTGGCTCGTTACGACGACTACGTCTGGATGCAGCGAGACGGCTCGCATGCGCGAGGCGCTCTAGGAGACGCCGAGCAGCTTGGCGGCCTCTTTGAGGTTGGCCACTTCGGCGGTGGGCTTCTTCTGCGAGGACTCGAGCGTCTCCTTGCTGCGATTGACCCACACGACGGGCACGCGAGCTTTGACGCAGGGCACGACGTCGTGGTAGTGGCTGGCGGCGACGTGCACCCAGCCGCGCTTGCCGCCGACGCGCCGAGCGCACTCGGTGAAGTGCGCCGGTTCGGGCTTGTAGGAGCGGACCTGCTGAGCGGTGACGACGAGATCGAAGTCGGTGGGAATGTGCCTGCGAGTCTGCCCGAGCAGCTTGTCGTCGATGTTGGAGAGCAGGCCGAGTTTGTATTTCTTGGCGAGCTTGGCCAGCTGCGTGTTGGTCTCCTTGAAGGGCTTCCAGCGCTGCACGGAGTCTGGCAGGAAGCCCGAGCGCGAGGGCTCCAGCGGCCACTCCAGGCGTTTGGCGATCTCGATCGCCGTGCGCCTGAGCACCTCGGCGTAGAGCTCATAGGAGCCGCCCTCGATTTCCTGAGAGATCTCGTGGAACAGCCCGATCAGCTGCGTGCGATCGATCTCGAAGTCGTCGCGCGCGGCCTCTTTGGCGAATGCTTCGTAGATGCCCGTCTCCCAATCGATCAGGGTTCCATAGACATCGAATGTGACGAACGTGACGTTCTTCGGTATGGGCATCGGCCGGGCATTATGCCGCGCTTGGGCAGTCGAGCGCGGTTACCCCGCTTTGCGTTAGAGTCCCGCGCCGCAATGGATCTGTTGGAGTACCAAGGCAAGCAGCTGTTCGCCCGGCACGGATTGAAGGTTTCTTCGGGTAAGGCGGTGACCACGGTGGAGGATGCGCTGGTCGCAGCCGACGAGGTCGGCTACCCGGTGGTCGTCAAGGCGCAGGTGCTGATCGGCGGCCGCGGCAAGGCCGGCGGCGTGAAGCTCGCCTCCAACGAAGCCGAGGCGCGCGAGCACGCGAGCAACATCCTCGGCATGGACATCAAGGGGCACGTCGTGCGCACGCTGTGGATCGAGCACGCCTCGGACATCGCCTCGGAGTACTACGCGTCGGTGCTGCTGGACCGCTCGGCCAAGCAGCCGCTGGTGATGTTCAGCGTCGAGGGCGGCGTGGACATCGAAGAGGTCGCCGAGAAGACGCCGGAGAAGCTGATCCGCCATCACGTCGACGCGCTGGCCGGCCTGACGCACGACGAGGGCGTGCAGATCGCGCGCGACGGAGGCGCCGACTCCGACGTGCTCGACGGTGTTGCCGACGCGCTCGTAGCGCTGAATGAGGTGTGGCTGGCCGAGGACGCGACGCTGGCGGAGAACAACCCGCTGATCGTGACGCCCGATAGAGATGTCAGGGCGCTCGACTCGAAGGTCTCCCTGGACGGCAACGCGCTGTACCGCCACGAGGAGAACCAGTCGCTGTCCGACGTCGAGAACGAAGATCCGATCGAG
>DATARK010000045.1:0-10033 GCA_036264175.1 Solirubrobacteraceae bacterium | reverse complement strand
GCCGCGCGCGAGCGCTCGCTGCCCGAGCACTACGTCGAGGCGTTGGCCGCCATGTGGGCGCCGCTATAGGATCGTCGCCTCCGATCGCCCACAGGCGCCGAGCACTGGCCGTGTCCACGTCATCTTCCCGAACGACCGAAGCACGCCCGCCGCGACGCGGGCGCGCGGCGGCCAGCATCACACTGGCGATTCTCGCCTGCATCGCCATGGTCCTCGGCGGCGCCTGCCTGTATGTGCGCCAGCAGCTGCTCGACTCGCACTCCTTTGCCGATCGCACCGTTTCGGCGCTGACACGCGAGCCGGTGCGACGCGTGGTGGCGCGCGAGATCGTCGTGCAGGCGATCGACAAGAGCTCGCCCGACTTGATCGCCGCGCGACCGGTGATCACGTCGGTCGTCGAGACGCTCGTCGGCACGCGCCAGTTTCGCTCCCTGATCCACTCGGTCGCCGAACAGGCCCACCGTCTGCTTTTTCAACGCGGTGGCAACGTCGCGTTCAGCATCGCCGATGCGGGCACGGTGGTCGTCTCGGCGCTGCGCACGCTGGCGCCGAAGATCGCCGCGAAAATCCCGCCCAATCTCGACGTGCGTCTGCTGGACCTGCGCCGCCAGAGCTTCGCCGTGCGCACGCTGCGCTACGCCGACGACATCCGCACGTTCGGCATCGTGCTGCCATTCGTCGCGCTCGCGCTGTTCGTTCTGGCGGTAGCGGTCGCGCCGCGCCGGCGATTGGCCATAACCCGCTGCGCCGTTGCGCTGACGGTCGCCGCGGTGGCGTTGTTCGTCGACCTCGCGCTGCTGCGCCAGACGACGCTGTCGAACCTGTTCGGAGCCGAAGAGCTCACCAACGCCGACGTGCGCGGGGCCGCCGCAGCGCTGTGGGACTCCTACATCGGCGGTCTGTCCAAATGGGCGCTGTTGGTCGCGGCCGCGGGCGTCGTGCTCGCCGCGGCCTCTGCCAACGTGCTGCGGCCCTACGCCGCCGTCGAGAGCTTCTCGCGCATTCGACGGCGTGCCTGGCCGCCGAGGACCCGCGGCGGCCGCGTGGTCATCGGCGTCGCTGCGCTGGTCGCCGGCGCGCTGCTGATCTCCTGGCCGACGCTCGCGCTCGACGTGGTGGTCGTGCTGGGCGGCCTGCTGCTGCTGTACTTCGGCGCCGGCGAGCTGCTTTCGGCGGTCGGCGTCCCCGGCGAGGACGAGCGCATCACGCTGGCGCGCAGCCGCGTCGGAGCGCTCGCAGCCGCGACGAGCCTCGGCGTTCTGATCGGCGGTGCGGCGATCGCGCTTGCCGGCGCCGGGCCGTCCGCCTCGCGCCCGCCGAGGCTGGATCAGCTCACCTGCAACGGCTATGCCCAGCTGTGCTCTCGGCGCATCGATCAGGTCGCTTTCGCGGGCGTGCACAACGCGATGTCCGCGGCGGACTCGCCGGGCTGGCTGATCGCCAACCAGGCACACGGCATCGCCCGACAGCTCGACGACGGCATCAGGGCCTTCAAGATCTCCACGCACTACGGCATCGGATCGAAGCCCGGTCACATTCGCACCGACATCGCCGCCGAGGGCCCGCGCGCCAACCGCGTCTCGGAGAAGCTCAGCGGCGAAGCACGCTCGGCGCTTCAGCGCTTCAGTGGCTCGCTCGGCTTCGGCCCGGCCAAGGGCAAGCCCGCGGTCTGGCTGTGCCACACGTTGTGCGAGCTGGGCGCCACGAGCATGGCCGGCTTCCTCGGCACCGTCGCGAAGTTCCTCAAGCAGAACCCCGGCCAGGTGCTGATGTTCTTCGATGAGGACTACGTCTCCGAACGCTCGCTGCAAGAAGAATTCAAGCGCGCCGGGCTGTTCAGCCATCTCGCGGTGCTGCGCGAAGGCCAGCAGATGCCCACGCTCGGCGAGCTCGTGCGCTCGCAGCACAACGTGCTCGTGTTCACGCAGGAGCCGGTCAGCGGCCGCTACCCGTGGAACATGTATGGCTTCAAGTTCATCCAGGACACGCCACTGAAAGCGGTCAAGCCCAAGCAGTTCACGTGCCGGCTCAACCGCGGCCTGCCCTCCAGCCCGCTGCTGATGATGAACGACTGGGCCGATGTGTTCCCGCCGCGGCGCAGCGCCAACCTGCCGCTGACAAAGCGCCCGTTCATCCTCCACCGCGCGCGCCAGTGCGAGTCAGAACGCCACCACATCCCCAACCTGATCCTGACCGACTTCTACGACAGCGGCGACGTCGTCGGAGCTGCACGGGTGATCAACGGCCTGGGCGATCTCAAGCCCGCGCCGATCGTTCCGCTGGAACGCGGGTGAGCGCGTCGCGCAAAGCTGATTGACGCATATCAAGTTCCTGAGCGCCGGCGCCGGCTCGAGGCCGACGATCCAGCTCACCGGCGTCAACGTGTAAACGGCGGTCGACCGCACGCTCAGGACGGGTGGGCGCTTCTCACAGGCGCCCGCCCGTCTCGTAGGATCGCGTGATGCCAGCGCTGCGCCACGTCGACCCGCACAAGCGACGCGGGCGTCTGTACTACGCGGTGGCGCGACTGTCGGCGACGAGGTTCGGCGCCTGGTTCTCCATCCACGTCGCCTGGAAGCTCGACCCATTCCTGCTGCGGTTCACGGGCGGCCGCCTGAGCACGGCCGGGCCGCTGGCCGTCGGGTTGTTGGAGTCGCGTGGCGCGCGCACGGGCAGGCGTCGGCGCAATGCGACGCTCTACTTCCACGACGGCGACCGCGTGACGATCATCGCGTCAAAGCGCGGCTTGCCCGAGAACCCGAGCTGGTACTACAACCTGCGCAAGCACCCCGACATCGTCTACGGCGGCCTGCCGTTCCGCGCCGAGCTCGTTCAAGACGAGGCCGAGCGCGAGCGACTGTGGCAGCTGGCCGACCGCGTCTTTCCCGAGTATGCCGACTATCGCGAGCGCGCGGCCAAGGCCGGGCGGGTCATTCCGATCTTTCAGCTGGCGCTACGTCGCACCGGCTGAAGCGAGCGCTTCCTCTCTGGTCAGAAAGCCGTCGTCGCGCGCGACCAGACCGTCGCGAATCTCGAACAGGTATGCCCAGCGATGCTCGACCCAGATCGTGCTGCGCAGCCCTCTGAGTCGCAGCGTCGCGACGAACACGAGGCGGTCCGCCGGCAGCTCGATCAGCTCCTCCTCGCGCCATTCCCACTGCGACCAGTTCTTCGCCCACCCGTAGCCGTAGCTGCGCAGGGCCTCGATTCCCACAACGTGCACGGCGCCGGGCAGCGCACTGGCCTCGGTCATCTCGAACTCCGGATGGGTGAGCGCCACCATCTCCTCCACACGGCCGAGTTCCGCCGCGCGATGCCAGTCGCGTACGAGATCCGCATTGCCGGACACGCGGACAAGCTATCTCGCAGTACGATCGACCGATGCCCGACCGCCTCTACTTCACCGAGTCCGACGAGGCCAACGAGCTGATCGCACAGGACGCGATGGCCCTGCTGATCGGCTTTGCGCTCGACCAGCAGGTGTCGGTGCAGAAGGCCTTCTCCGGCCCGCTCGCCCTGCGTGAGCGCCTCGGCTCGCTCGACGCCGAGAAGCTCGCCGCGGCCGATCTCGAGCCATTGTTCCGCGAGAAACCCGCAATCCACCGCTTCCCCGGCGCGATGGCCAAGCGTGTACACGAGCTTGCGATTCATGTGCTGGAGAACTACGACGGTGATGCATCGCACGTGTGGAGCGAGCCGCGCGACGGCGACGCGCTGCGCGCGAATATCGCCGCGCTGCCCGGTTTCGGCGAGATGAAGATCAAGTCGCTGGGCGCAGTGCTGTTCAAGCGGTACAAGCTAAAGACGGCCAAGGCGCTGGTGCCGCCCCACCCCACGCTCGGTGACGTGGACTCACCCAAGGCACTCGTCGATTACCAGGCCGCCAAGCGGGCGCACAAGGCGGAGTGGTCGAAGATGAAGAAGGCCGCCGCTGAGGCGCCGAGCGCGCAGAGCGCGGCCTAGCCGTAGACTCGCGCGACAAACGGGCGCTCAGCGTCGCCAACTGCGGCCGGGTGCGAATACGACAAGGGGGATCGAGGATGAGCGTCAGCTCAAATGAGCCGGCAGCCGCCGGCAACGGCTCGGCGCCGGCCGTCACGCCGGATCAGATCATGCAGCTCGGGCTTGGCTTCTGGGGATCGAAGACGCTGCTGAGCGCGGTCGAGCTGGGCGTCTTCTCGACGCTCGCGAATGGCCCCGCAAGCGCTGAGGAGCTGCAGTCGAGCTTGAACCTGCACACGCGCGGTTGCCGCGACTTTCTCGATGCGCTGGTCTCGCTGGGCATGCTCGAGCGAGCCCCGGACGGCTACGGCAACACGCCCGCGAGCGATCTGTTCCTGGACCGCGCCAAGCCTTCCTACGTCGGCGGCATCCTCGAGATGGCCAACGCGCGCCTGTACGGCTTCTGGGGCTCGCTGACCGAGGCGCTGCGCACGGGCGAGCTGCAGAACGAGGCCAAGGGTGGCGGCGAGGACATGTTCGCGACGCTGTATGCCGATCAAGAGCGCCTTCGCGGCTTTCTCGCGGCGATGACCGGTATCAGCGTGGGCGCCGCCGTCGCGATCGCGCAGAAGTTCCCGTGGGATCGCCACAAGACGTTCTGCGACATCGGTTGCGCGCAGGGCGCGCTGCCGGTGCATGTCGCGCTCGCACACCCCCATCTGACCGGCGTCGGCTTTGACCTCGCACCGGTGCAGCCGGTCTTCGAGGAGTTCGTCGCGCAATCGGGGGTGGAGGACCGCGTGCGCTTCACCGCAGGTGACTTCTTCGCGGACCCACTCCCTTCCGCGGACGTGCTCGTGATGGGCCACATCCTGCACGACTGGGGCGTCGAGGACAAGCTGATGCTGCTGCGCGCTGCGCACGAGGCGCTGCCGGAGGGTGGGGCCTTGATCGTCTATGACGCGGTGATCGACGACGACCGCCGCGAGAACGCGTTCGGGCTGCTGATGAGCCTGAACATGCTGATCGAGACCAAGGCGGGATTCGACTACACCGGCGCGGACTGTCGCGCGTGGATGGCCGAGGCCGGCTTCCGCGAGAGCTACGTCGAGCCGCTTGTCGGACCCGATTCGATGGTCGTCGCGTTGAAGTGATGCGCACATGGCGGACGCCGCGTTCCGCGCGGCGCCGTCACTAGGGAGAAGGCAGCCCAGCCCCTGGCCCACTGGTCGCATCGGGGCTCGTGTCGATGCCCAGGTAGGAGTATTCGCCGGCGAAATGGTCGTGCTTGGTCGCCACCATGCCCCCGCAGCCTTCGCGCAGGTCCTCGCAGTCGAACGCTTGGCCGTTGCGCAGGTGGATGTCCAGGCGTGAGAGGTAGTAGAAGGAGAACGCGTTGCCGTCGTGGTTGGGATCGACCGCCGCCTCGGCGGGGTCTTCGCGCCAGCGGGTGCTCAGCAGCCGTTTGTCCGCGGAGCCCTGGTGCCTGAGGTACTTGTCAAACCACGCCGACGTGTACCAGGCGATCGCGTCCGGTCCGCGCAGCGATGCGCCGAAGGCCTGATTGGGAATGAAGCTGAAGTCCAGGTGCGAGCCGCCGCGGATGATGATCTCGCCGCTGTCCACGCCGGCCTGGCTGTAGGCGTGTGACTCGGTCGACTTGGCGTTTGGTTCGGGAAGGCCCGTGTTGGGCAGTGGCGGCAAGCCGTAGTCGGCTGACATGCCGAGTCCCGGCTTGGTGATCGGCACGGTCGTGCGCGCCGCCGGGTCCGCCGGGCAGGGCTTCTCGCCGATCGAGCTCATCGGCGGCGTGCCGCCCTGCTGGCTCGGCACCGAGCCGGCTTCGGGCCCGGGGCCGCCGAGGTTGTCCCAGGCGACGACAGCCTTCACGCGCGGGTCCCACTGGGCGATGTAGGACACGCCTGCAGCGCCGTAGGAGTGCCCGGCAAGTCCGATCTGCGATGGCCTGATCAGCTTCCAGTAGGGGTCATAGGCCGCGTCGAAGCCCTGCGCCACGCGTTCGTTCTGCTTGGCGGCGTGGCTCGTGCCCGTTTCACAGCTCGGCACCGGCTGGTAGGGGTGCTTGGGCGTCGACAGGAAGAAGTTCAGCGCGTCCTCCGTGCCGTCGTAGAACGGCCGCCCGTCAGACTGCGCCGGCACGCCCTCCTGTTCGTCGGGCGCCTGGCCGAGCGTGTCGCTCTGGCCCTGGCCCTGCGGGTCGAAGGTCAGCACCACGTAGCCGTCCTTGGCGAGCGTCTGCGCGGCGTACCAGTACATCTGTTCGTCGGCCTGCACCGAGCCGTTGGTGATCACCACGCCGGGACGTTTGACCGGGCCGGCGACCGTCGCCCACACGCGTCCGGACAGCGTGGCGCCGTTGCGCGCGGTGAACAGCACCGGATCGGAGATGCCGTATTCGGTCTTGACCCAGTTGTTCAGGCGGACGTCGCCGGCGCAGCCGTTGCCGCGGTTCCAGCAGAGGTTGTTGGTGAAGAAGCGTCCGGGGTCGGCGGCCTGCGTGGTCAGCGCTTCGGACAGGCTGCTGGCGCTGTCGGCGGTCAGCTGCGCCTGGTATTCGGGCGTGTCGTAGATCGCCTGGCGCTCCTGCGTGATCGAGAAGTTCTGCGCCTCGACAGTGGGTTCGAAGGTCGTCGGGGGGGCGGCCTGCGCCGCGGCTGCGAGCGCGAGCATCACCGCCGTCACCACGGTCGCCGCGATGAGCGGCTTCACCCCCTGCCTGACCCGCTGTCTTGCTCTCCTGCGCACGCGGATGCTGCTACCCGGCCAGGCAGATCCCTAATCGCATCGCGCGCGCCACGCTGTCCAGATGTAGCCCTAAGACGCGGCTGGGCCGTCGCAGCCGTAGAGGTGCTCGCGCAGCTGGTCGCAGACCTCCGCTGACAGGCGCTCGCTGGTCTCCAGCGACTCGATCAGCGTCTCGGCCACGCGTACCTGGCGCTCGCTCTCGGGCTCGCCGAACAGCAGCGCGTCGGCGGCTTCGAGCAGCTGTTCGCGCTCGCCGGCGTGCAGCTTGGCGGCGCCCTGGCGGTCCATCAGCTCGACAAGCGCGGTGTAGTGCGCGCCGCGCGTGGTCATCGTCTCGGCGGTCATCATCGTCGCGCCCACGTTAGCGCCCCGCGGCGGCTCAGCGGGTGCGCCGCCCGCGACACCGGCGACGGGAACGAGCGCGAGCGCCACCGCGCTTGCGAGCACGCCGAGCACGCAGGCGAGCGCCCGCGCGCTAGGCCGCGGCATTGTCCTCACGCCGCGACGGCGGCGAGCGATGGGCGAGTATCGAGCCCCAGTCGCCGTCGGCGATCGCGCCGGGGCGCGTGTCGCGCATGAACTCGCGCAGCAGCCCGGACAGTCCGTCGGGGTCGTCCAGATGCGGAAAGTGCGCGGCGCTCGGCAGCGTGGCAAAGCGGCTGTCGGGGATCGCTTCATGCGCGGCGCGGCCGTGCGCGAGCGGGATCGTGTTGTCGCGCTCGCCCCACACGATCAGCGTCGGCAGCGTCTCCAGCAGGTACAGGCGGTCGGTCGCACTGACGCGCTGCCCATGCACGTCGATGACCGAGCGCAGCGTATGCAGGAAGGCCTGGCGCGCGCCGGCGCTCTGCAGCGGGCGCAGCGCGCGCGCGGCCGCCTGCAGGTACACGCCGCTGTCGACGCCGCGCTCGCGCAGTCGCGCGCCGCCGGCGGCCAGCGCCTCGATCAGGCGCGGACGGATGGTCAGCGCCAGCAGCGGCGAGATGCCGGGCAGCGCAGCCGTGCGCAGCGACGGCGTGACATCGCGTCCGAGGCCGCCGCTGGAGATCAGCGCGAGGCGCTCGACGCGTTGGGGGAACTGGTAGAAGAACTGCATCGCCACGCCGCCGCCGAGCGAGTGCCCGACGATAGTGGCGCGGTCGATGCCGATCGCCGCGAGCAGGTCGCGGATGCTGGCGGCGTGCGCGCCGAGCGAGTAGTCGCCGCGCGGCGCGGCCGAATCGCCATGGCCGATCAGGTCGGGCGCTACGACGGTGTACTCACTTGCCAGATTCAGCGCGACCTGGCGCCAGTGGCTGGAGGAGTTGAGCATGCCGTGAATCAGCACGATCGGCGGCCCGCTGCCGGCGACGCGGTAGATCACGCGGCGACCGTGCAGCTCGATCTGCCACTCGTCGAACTGCGCCGGCAACGCCGCAACCGGCGCCGGCGCGCGTGTGCGGGAGAAGCGGCTCACGCGGTCAGCCAGCGCTTGGGGTTCTGCACGAAGATCGTGTCGAAGGAGGAGTCGTCCATCGCGCCGGCCTCACGCAGCGCCGGCACGACCTCGTCGAACACGAGCGTCATCGACCAGTTGCGAATGGCGCCCTGGCTTTCGAACACCTCGGCGGCCTCGGGCGGGAACCAGTCGATGCTCGCGCAGAAGTCCTGGGAGATCATCAGCCGCTCGGCGTGGCCGCGGCGCAGCAGCTCGATGGCGGTCGCGTTGCGCTTGTCGATCGGCAGGTACATCTCCAGGCCGTAGCGGTCCAGGTCGACGTACACGCCCTTGTCGATCAGGCCCTGGATGTAGTCGACGTCGTCGGTGTCGCCGCAGTGCGCGATCTGCACCTTGGCCATGTCGACGCCCTCCTCGGCGAAGATCTCCACCTGGCGCGGGCCGGTGCCGACGGCGGGCATCGAGTGGGCCATGATCGGCGCGCCGGTCTGCACGCTCGCGCGCGCGCACGCGCGATGAATCTTCTCGACGTGCTCGGTCACGCCGGCGGCGTCGGCGGCGCACTTGAGAAAGGCCGCGCGGATGTCGGTGCCCTGACAGCCGATTTCGATGTCCTCGACGAAGTGGTCGGCCATCACGTCGACGTCGCGGTTCTCGAAGTAGTGCGGCAGGTAGTCATAGCTGTAGATGCCGGTGCAGGCGATGATGCGCACGCCGGTCTCGTCGGCGACGCGCTTGAGAAAGCGCACGTCGCGCCCGCCGAACATGGCTGTCGGCTCGACGATCGTGTGCACGCCGCGGTCCTTGGCCTGATTTACGGCGAGCAGCGCCGCGTCGAGCTCGAGCTGATCGTCATAGCGCCCGGGCCACTGCTCGGCGACGGCCTCGTCGCGGAAACGCACGTGCTCGTGCACGAGAGTCAGCCCCAACTCGTCGGCATCGACGGCGCCCTGCACGGTCTGCACCTCGGACATCCCATCCCCTCCTCGTCGGTTTGGCTAGCGAAGCGACTGGCCCCAGTCGGTCTCGTCGCGCAGCTGCGCCTTGAGCACCTTGCCGCCGGGGTTGCGCGGCAGCGGCTGCGACAGCACGGCGACGTACTGCGGGACCTTGAAGTCTGCGAGGATCGCGCGACAGTGCGCGATCACGGCGGCCACGTCGAGCTCGGCGCCCGGCGCCGGCACGATCGCCGCGCCGACCTTCTCGCCCATCATCTCGTCGGGCACGCCGACGGCCGCGGCCTCGCCGACGCCGGGAGCGCCCGCAAGCGCGTTCTCGACCTCGATGCAGTAGACGTTCTCGCCGCCACGGTTGATCATGTCCTTCTTGCGATCGACGATGTAGAGCAGACCGTCTGCGTCGATGCGCGCGAGGTCGCCGGTGTGCAGCCAGCCGTCGACGAACGTCTCGGCGCTGGCCTCGGGCTTGTTCCAGTAGCCCTGCACGACGTTGGGACCGCGCACGAGCAGCTCGCCGACTCCGGTGTCGGCATCGGGCGCGTCGATCGCGAGGTCGACGACGGGCGTGGCGAAGCCGACCGAGTCGGCGTGCTCGGCGGCCTCCTCGTGCGGCAGGTAGGACGTCAGCGAGGACGTCTCGCTGAGCCCGAAGCCGTTGCCGACGCGTGCGTTCGGGAAGGCCGCCTGGATCGCGTGCACGAGGCTCTCGGCGATCGGCGCACCGCCGTAGGAGACCCAGCGCACGCCGCTGACGTCGAGCTCGGGGAACTTCGGGTGGCGGATGACCGCGTGGTAGATCGCCGGCACGGAAACGAGCTGGTTGACGCCGTGCTCGCCGACCGCGGCGAAGAACCCGTCGAGGTCGAGCGGACCGGAGAGGATCTCGATGCGCCCGCCCCACTCGAGCATCGGCAGCAGCTGGCTGTTG
>DATARK010000042.1:0-6711 GCA_036264175.1 Solirubrobacteraceae bacterium | reverse complement strand
CGTCGAGCTCGCGGTCCCGGATCATCCGTACGTCGGCCGCGGCGGACTGAAGCTCGCCGGCGCGCTCGACGCGTTCGCGATCGACCCGCGCGGCCGCCGCGCGCTCGACGTCGGCGCCTCGACCGGCGGCTTCACGGACTGCCTGCTCCAGCGCGGCGCAAGCGAAGTCGTGGCGGTGGACGTCGGCTACGGCGATCTCGACTACGGCCTGCGCTCCGACCCGCGCGTGACGGTGCTCGAGCGCACCAACGCCCGCGCGCTGCAACCGGAGCTGCTGCCGTTCGTGCCCGACCTCGCGGTCGTGGACGTCTCGTTCATCTCCGTTTGCAAGGTCCTGCCGGCGCTGCTGGCGTGCATGGCGCCCCGTTTCGACCTGCTGGCGATGGTCAAGCCGCAGTTCGAGGTCGGACGCGGGCGCGTGGGCAAGGGGGGCGTCGTGCGCTCGGCCGAGGATCGCCGCGAGGCGCTTACCGCGGTCGGGCAGGACGCGCGCGAGCGCGGCGCCGCAGTGCTCGGCTACGCCTCCTCGGGGCTGGCCGGCCCGAAGGGCAACCTGGAGACGTTCGTCTGGCTGGCCGAGGGCGCGCGCCCCGGCGGCGCGGCCGACCGCGCGGCGATCGAGCGGATGGCGCGCGAGGTCGAGCCTTGAGCACCCTGAAGGGCACAGGCGCCGATCCCCGATCGGCGGGATCGCCAACCGGCCGGCGCACCGTGGCGGTGCTGACCCACTCGCGCCCCGCCCAGACCGCCGACGCGCTGGACACGCTGATCGGGGCCGCGGGGCAGGCCGGGGTGAGGCTTTGCTTCGACGCGCAGGAAACCGCCAAGCACGCGTTGGCCGAGCGTGAGGGGATCCCCGAGCACGTCGCGCTTGGCGCCGCCGAGTGCGAAGCCGCCGACCTGTGTGTCGTGCTCGGCGGCGACGGCACGATCCTGCGCGCTCTGCGTCGCTACGCCGGGACCACGACGCCGGTGTTCGCTGTCAACTTCGGCGACATCGGCTTCCTGGCGACGATCGAGCCCGACGACCTGGCCGCCGGCCTGCGCCGGGCCTTCGAGGGCGAATTCGAGCTGCTGCGCCTGCCGGCGATCGTGCTCGACGCGCCGAGCGCCAACGGCACCACAGAGGAGCGCGCCTTCAACGACATGGCGATCCACCGCAAGGTCGGCGAACGCGTCGCCGAGCTTGCCTACGTCCTCGACGGCGAGGAGCTCGGCAGCGTGCGCTGCGACGGCCTGGTCGTCGCTACGCCGGCAGGCTCGACCGGCTACAACCTCGCCAACGGCGGGCCCGTGATGGCCTGGGGCGTCGAGGGGTTCGTCGTCTCCTTCATCGCCCCGCACTCGCTTACCGCGCGCACGCTGGTGGCGGCGCCGCGCGACCGGCTGGAGATCCACAACCGCTCGCGCGAGCCGCTCGACGTTTCCGTCGACGGGCGCCCGGTCGGCGAGATCGAGCCGGGGGGGCGGATCTCCGCACGCTTCGTCGACGACGCCGGCACGATCGCCCAGCTGCCGGGATCCTCCTTCTATAGACGCCTGCGCGACAAGTTCGGCCGGCTGGCGCGCTGAATCGCTACCCCGTGCTGGCTTGGGGGGCGCCGTGTCCGCCGCTGCGTTGGGCGGGGCGCTCGTCGGTTCGGTGCAGCGACGCGATGAAGCCGTCGAGTTGCTCGCGCGAGAAGCGCCGCTGGCCGCCCGGTGTCCGGTAGCCGGTCAGGTAGCCGGCGTCGGTCCAGCGCCGCACGGTCGCCAATGACACGCCCAGGTAGCGCGCCGCCTGGGAGCTTGTGAACACGAGCTGGCGCTCGTGCGCGGGGTCAGACTCGATCGCCATCTGCTTCGTCTCCTGTCCGGTCGCCGTGTGGTTGCCAGTTTGGTGTGATCGCGGTCAGCGCCGGGCGTCCCGCAGGTCGAGGCTGGCGGGGCTTTCCCATCCGAGTCGGCCGCGCGTGCCTTGTCGATGGTTTCGGCGTTCTGCGGGCAAAGCTTGAGCCTCCTACAGCTTTGTGGACGTTTTGCCACGGGCGCACGCCGTCTCCAGATCCGCGCCCCGTACTGAGCCCGGCACGTAGCCCGCCGCCGACCTACTGCGGGAATTCACGGATCTGTGCGCCTTCTCACGCCGGTTGACATGGCGTTCGAGCCACAGCCGACAGGCGACATGGCACCGACAAACCGCACGATTAGCAGGGAAAACCGTCGCGCCGGCGCTCGGCGCCCCTCCATTTGCAAGCAAACGTGCAGCCGTTGGACAAAGTGGACAATCCGTCCAATGTCTATATTATTCTACGCGAACCTACTCAACGCTTATCGTGTTTGGCTGAGGATGGAGGCCGTCGCACGGGAGCGCGTCGCGACGAGAGGAGCGTGCAATGGGTTGGAAAGGCTGATCTTTCACCGCTCTCACAAGCCGAGAGCAGCAGTTCCAGTAGTTCCTTGAGGCGTCCTTCGAAGCGAAGGCGCCTCAAGCTGTTTTAAGCCCACGTTCGAAGCTCTCGGGCGACCGCGATCGCCGGGACGCGGCGCCGGCGCCGGCGGCTCCCGTTGACCCGAATGCCACGGGGTGGTCCGTGCGGCCTGCTCGGTGCGCTGGTCGGTCAGCGACTGGCCGGCTCGGCCAACGCCCGCGCGCGGCGCTCGAAGGCCAGCTCGGCCTCGAAGTCGGCGTCGTCGCCGTGCGCGAAGGTGACGGGGCCGTCGCGCTCGAGCAGCTTCACGAACACGTCGACGATCTCCGCGTCGAGCTGGCGCCCGGCGACGCGGCGCAGCTCGGCGATCGCGTCCTGCGGGGTCATCGGCGAGCGGTAGGAGTCGCGCGCGGTGAGCGTGTCGTAGACGTTGCAGACGGCGAGGATGCGCGAAGCGAGCGGGATCTCGTTGCCGATCAGACCGGCCGGGTAGCCGCTGCCGTCGACGTGCTCGTGGTGGTAGAGGATCGCGTCGGCCACGGGCCCGTAGCCGTCGAGCCGGCCCACCAGCGTCGCGCCCTCCTGCGGGTGGCGGCGAACGACCGCCCAGTCCTCGTCGGAGAGGATCTTTGCGTGCAGGATGCGGTCCGGCAGGGCGAACTTGCCGATGTCGTGCAGCAGCCCGGCGGTGTGGGTGAGGTCCTGATCGGCCTCGTCGCAGCCCAGCTCGCGCGCGAGCGCCCGCGCGTAGCGGGCGACGGCGGCGGCGTGGCGAGCTGTCATCCGATCGCGCAGCGCAAGCGTCTCCACCAGCGTCACGAGCACGCCGAGCTGCATCGAGGCCAGTCGCACCGAGCGCGCCTCGAGCTGCTCGGCGCGGTCCTCGGAGCGCAGCAGCGCACGCGCCAGGTACTGGAAGATCAGGATGACGACGACGACGCCGACCAGCGCCGGGTAGTGCAGGTTGGTGTAGGCCACCGCCAGCATCGCCGCCAGGATCGCGGCCGCGAACTGGCCGGGCAGCATCGGCACGAACAGCGTGCGCGCCTGGTTGACGAGGCCACGGCCGAGCAGGACGCGCTTCTGGATCGCGATCAGAGCGAAGTTGACGACGTTGGTGACGACGAACACGCCGAACACCAGCAGCGCGAAGCCCACGCTGCGCGTCGTCGCTTGCAGCGAGGCGTCGTGCACGTCGCCGAGCACCACGCGCACGAGCATCCCGCCGAGCAGCGCGAAGGCGGCATAGGCGGCGGTGTTTGAAAGGCAGACGCGCAGGCTGGGGCGGCGCGAGATCGAGTCGACCGCGATCGCCACCAGAGCGATCGCCACCGCCGGCGCCGGGCCGAGCAGCGTCATCGCCAGCACGAGCGCGACGAAGCCGGCCGACAGGCTCTGGCTGCCGACGGTCAGCTCCAGGCGCTCGCCGACCACGCCCAGGGCAAGCAGCAGAGCGACCAGCTGCAGCGGAGTCCAATCCGCTGCCGAGCTGCTCAGCGCCGCGCCGATCAGGCAGCCGAGCAGCAGCAGCGCCTGGCTTGCGTCATAGAGCAGCGTGCCGTGGCGGCGCAGCAGCGCAGCGGGGGGGAGGGCGGATGCGGACAGGCGCATTGGTCTGTAGTGCTTAACGACCGACAGACGGTCGCACTTAAGGACCCGCGGTCCCGCTGACCAGGCTCGCCTCGTCGGCGACCGCGGTGGTCTCCTCGGCGGTCGAGCGCAGGCCGCGCACCGGCAGGCGCAGGAAGGCAAGCGTGGCAAGGCTTGCCACGGCCCCCGCTACCGCCATCGCCGCCCGCGGCGAGCTGAGCGCGGCGATGCTGCCGCCGAGCGCGAAGCCGATCGCCGGGCAGAGCGCGTTCAGCGAGCCGACGGCGCTCATCAGCCGCCCGTGCAGGGCGCCAGGCGTCAGCTGCTGCACCGCGCTGATCAGCGACGGCCATTGGATTCCGTTGCCGACGCCACCGACGACGGCTGCGGCGCACGCGAGCACGAGCGAGGGCGCCGCCGCGAAGCCGAGGTAGGCAACGCCGACCAGCAGCGTCCCTCCTGTCAGCATCGGTCCCAACGGACGACGCACCGAGCGGGCGAACAGCACCGCGCCAAGCGCCGCGCCCAGTCCCCACGCGGCCAGGAGCAGACCGTAGCCGAGGTCGCTGGCCCCGAGCGTCGACTTCGCGTAGAGCACCTCGACCGGCTCGACCGAGGCGAACACGACGATCGCCACCGCCTCGGTGACTATCAGCGCGCGCAGTGCCGGCACCGCACGCAGGTGCTCGACGGCCGCGAACAGGCGCGTGCGGATCGAGTCGCCTGCGCTCTCTGGGACGTATGTGCGTAGCCGCGCGAACAGGCCGGCGCAGGCCACGAAGGTGACCGCGTCCACGAGCAGTGCGCTGGGGCCGCCGATCGCGTGCACGAGTGCACCGCCGAGCGCCGGGGCGAGGGCGAGCGTGCCCATGAAGGCGAAGTTGAGAGCGGCGCCGGCCTCGCGCTGGGCGCTCTGCACGGAGCGCTCGAGCGCCGCCTCGCCTGCGCTGGGGTCGTGCTCGGCGCACGCCTGCTCGGCGGCCTCGCGCGCTGCGGCAGCGCGCACCAGGGCCGTGGCCGCCACGGCCACGATGCCGTCGACCGCCACCAGCACGAGCACCCCCGGCAGCCAGAACTTCCACAGCAGCGCTGCCAGCGCCACCGTCAGCAGCGCCTCCAGCGCGTAGAGCAGGCTCAGGCGGCTGGAGCGCCGCGAGCGCTCGGTGCGCGCGACCAGCACGGGCGCGAGCAACGCCGGCAGCAATCCACGCGCGACGAACAGGCCGGCCGTCGCGATCGCGCTGCGGGTGTGGTCATAGACGCCCAAGGCCAGCGCGATGTAGCCGAACCAGGTCCCCAGTTCGTTGACCGTGTAAGCAAGAACAATTCTCCGCAGTCGCGGGGATCCTGGTAGCAACGAAGCCTCTCGACGCCGGCGGTCGTCCGGCTGTTCGGTACCGGCTGGGGCAGATTGTAGGCCCGGCTGCCGACGGCAAGACCGTGGGTCCGCCACCTCTGCGGCCGAGGCCTGCTGCACTGCGCTCAGGCGCGGGCCGCGTCGAGGGTGCGACACGCCTCTCTTGCGCGGCCGACCCCGGCTGGCAGGCGTCCGGTGCGCCCGCGGCGATCCTCGCCCACGGCGAGCACCGGCAGGGTCGGGTGGCGCCGTGCGAGCATCCGCAGCAGCGTCGGGGCGGAGATCCCGCCGAGCTCACCGGCCAGCACGACCATGCCGCTGTCGGCCGCCCGCGCGATCATCTCCCACGTCTCGCCGGCCTCCACGAACGCCGTCTCGGGCGGCAGCAGGCTGCGCAGCTCCTCTAGCATCCGCCCGCGCCGCTCCGCGTCGGCGCCGGCGACCAGCACTTGGGACTCCCGGCGCTGGCGCTCAGGGCGACCTGGCATTACCACATCATGGGCGCCAAGGACGCAGTCGTCTGTCGGCCGGAAGGTGCCGATCGTGTCGTCCCAAAGGTGCAGATGAAGAGCCCCGAGCGACCGCGGGGATGGGGCCACGATGCGGGTTGCACGGCGAATCGGTGCAGGGCTATCGGAGGAGGCCGGCGCTGCCGATACGGAGCGCATGACAGCTGACATGCCGATCGCCAGGCGACCCGTGGACGTGATAATCGCCGACGACCACACCGTCGTTCGAGACGGCATCCGCGCCGTGCTCGAGCGCGAGGAGGGCGAGTTTCGGGTCGTCGCCGAGGCCGCCGACGTGCCCTCGACGATCCGCGCGGTGCGCGAGCTGAAGCCCGACCTGCTGACCCTCGACCTGACGATGCCGGGCGGCTCGAGCCTGGCGGCGCTACCGACCTGCTTCGTGGCCCATCCGACGCTTGCGGTCGCGATCCTGACGATGCGCGAGGACCCCGAGTACGCGCGCCAGGCGCTGCGCGCGGGGGCGCGCAGCTACGTGCTCAAGGAGGCCGAGCCAGCCGAGCTGCTGCAGGCATTCCGCCTCGCGGTGGCCGGGCGCAACTACCTGCACCCGCGCCTGGGCGCGCTGATGGCGACCGGCGAAGGCGGGGGCGAGGTGGGGGTCTCTCTCTCCGAGCGCGAGCGTGAGGTCGTGCGCCTGATCGCCAACGGATTCACCAACCCGGAGATCGCCGAGCAGCTGCACGTCGCCGAGCGCACGGTCAAGACCTACCGGGCCCGCGCGATCGAGAAGCTCGGCTTCTCCAGCCGCGCCGAGATCACCGCGTACGCGCGCAAGCTGGGCCTGGTCGATTGATCGTCTCAGCTGTGCCAGCCGGCACGTGTG